>NZ_CP009129.1:2557200-2876850 GCF_000785555.1 Planococcus sp. PAMC 21323
AATAAAACAATCCAACAACGTTGTCCATGCTTTCTTCATAAACAGGATAACGTGTATATGAAGAATCCAAAATCAAATCACGAACTTCTTCATATGTTGAGTCGAGAGCAATCCCTACCGTATCGGTACGGTGAGTAGACATAACGTCTGATACGTCTTTGTGAGGGAAATCTAGTACACCTTTAATTCGTTCAGATTCGTCTTCTTCAAACGTACCTTCCGTAGATGCAATATCAACCATCGTACGCAATTCCTCTTTCGTCATCGTTGCTTCTTTCACAGTACCTTTTGAAATGATACGAATAAACACATTCGTAAATTGCGCTAGTAACCAAGTAAGCGGCCTTAAAATAACCACCATAAAACTGATGACTGGGAAAACAATATAAGCTACTTTGTCAGCAAATGTCGCTGAAATTGTTTTCGGCAAAACTTCACCAAAAATTATCAAAACCACAGTTAAAATAGCAGTGGCAACGCCAACTTCCCACCCTCTCGAAATGGCGATCATTGTTACTAATGTTGGCAACATGATGTTGGCAATATTATTACCGATTAAAATGGTTGTAATCATTCGGTCCGGCTTCGCAATTAACTTCTGCAGTTTCTGCGCCTTGGCATCACCCTGCTCTGCGCGAAGATGGACCTTCATCCTATTTACTGCAGTTAATGCCGTTTCGCTTCCCGATAAGAAAAACGACATGACTAAAAATATCCCTAATGCTATAAACAATTTTATTTCCTCCAGTGTCATAAACACATAATTTTACGAACTCTTTCCGTAGTAAACACTATACCATAGCCAATTTCCTCTTGTCGAAAACCAAAACCTGGTATGTTATAATTTTTTCAGACATAAATATAATGAATCGAGGGATCTTGATGAATGCTCAAGCAATAGACCAATATTTTAAAAATAACCGTGAAACACATTTAGAAGAATTAAAAGCATTTTTACGTATTCCTTCTGTCAGTTCTTTATCCGAGCATAAAGAAGATATGCAAAAAGGAGCAGAATGGCTAGTGGCTGCTTTAGAAAATGCAGGGCTGGAAAACGCGAAAATCGATGAAACTGATGGACACCCGGTTGTTTATGCAGACTGGCTACATGCAGAAGGCAAACCAACAGTACTGGTATACGGCCATTATGACGTGCAACCCGTAGATCCTCTTCACCTTTGGGAAACCGCTCCGTTCGAACCACAAGTTCGCGGCAATAAACTGTATGCGCGCGGCGCGAGTGATGATAAAGGACAAGTGTATATGCACGTTAAGGCGATTGAAGCACTCCTACAGCTCAATGGTGAATTGCCAGTTAACGTTAAATTTATCATTGAAGGTGAAGAAGAGATTGGCAGTCCGAACCTGCCAAAATACGTTGAAGAAAACCAGGAATTATTGAAAGCCGATGTTATCGTCATTTCCGATACCGGTATGCAAGGACCTGGTCGCCCTGCAGTATGCTACGGATTACGTGGTCTTGCTGGTATTCAAATTGATGTTAAAGGACCGAAAGGCGATTTACATTCCGGACTATATGGCGGCGCCGTTCAAAATCCATTGCATGCAATTGTTGAGATTTTACAATCGTTCCGTAATCAAGAAGGATTGATTCAAGTAGAAGGATTTTATGATGATGTACTTGAAGTAGCTGATAAAGAACGTGAGGAATTTGCAGCGCTTGAGTTTGACTTAGAGCACGAGAAAAAAGAAATTGGAATTTCTGAAGACTTTGGTGAAAAGGGCTATTCATTTGTCGAGCGTACTTGGATTCGTCCAACACTTGAAATTAACGGCATTACTGGCGGGTTCTCAGGAGAAGGCATTAAAACGGTTTTACCTGCAGAAGCTAGCACAAAAATCACTTGCCGTTTAGTGCCAAACCAAGACCCTGACGACATCGTTGCGAAATTAAAAGCACATGTTGAATCCCATAAACCAGTAGGCGTATCTGTTGAAATTACTGAGTTTGATAAAGGGAAACCGTTCTTAACGCCTTTTGATCATCCTGCTATTCAAGCAGCTGGCCGCTCTTACGAAAAAGTATATGGCGTACCGACTGCATTTACACGAATGGGCGGATCGATTCCGATCGTTGCTGCGTTCGATGAAATTTTGGGTTTACCTGTAGTATTGATGGGCTTTGGACTCGCATCTGAAAATTTCCATGCACCAAACGAGCATTTCCATCTTGAGAATTTCGACAAAGGCCTCCGCGTTATCAGCGACTACCTTTTCGAAGTAGCCGAGTTAAATTAACTTTCCCTATAAAGGCCTTCCCATTATGTAGGGAAGGCCTTCAATTTTTTCTATAGTAAAACTGGAGGTACTTTATGATTGTTTACTGGTTAGTATCCTATTTTATCGGCAATTTACTAACAGCTTGGTGGATCGGTAAATGGAAAGGCGTCGATTTACGCCAACAACGTAGTGGGAACCTTGGTGCTAGAAATGCGGGTGTCACTCTCGGAAAGACCGCCTTTTTTTTAACATTTCTCGGTGATGCTGGTAAAGGAGCATTAGTTGTTTGGATTGGTTTCTTTTTCGACTTCTCCATTTGGGCAATCGCTGTGGCTGGCTTAGCCGTTATTGTTGGGCATCTGTTTCCATTTTGGCTCAAATACCGTGGGGGTAAAGGAATTGCAACTTTTATCGGTGTCAGCTTTTGTTTAACACCTGATTTGTTTTTAGTAATGTTTATCTTGTTTTTCGCCTTTTATCCTTGGTTAAAAAGTGCGACGCTATCCATGCTAGCAAGTTTTGCAGGATTTATTATAATGGCTTTTTTCCTTCAAGTTTGGATTGTGGTCTGGCCATTAGTAATGGCAATTATTATTATTGTCATTAAACATAAATACGATATTCAAGAATCCTTTAAAAGCCGGTTTCGTTGAGTTTTAAATAGGTATAAAACCTTTATATAGCTCACACTACCGTTAGAATATTATCCATGGTATAGTTTTTGTATTCTAATTATTCTAAAAAGATAGGGGTTTTTTTATGAAGAAACCGATTGCTTGGATCATTGATACAACAGGATTCGTTACAGAAGAATTTAAAGCTCATCCGGATGTTTACGTCGTTCCCTTAAATATTCACCTCGGTACGGAAGAATTTATTGATGATGGAATAGATTTAACGAACGAAGACCTTTACAAACGCATTAAAGCATCAACTAGTTTCCCAAAAACCTCCCAGCCCTCTGCTGGCAAGTTTGCAGAGTTGTATGATCGATTGAAAGAAGAATATGAATGTGCCATTGCTGTTCATGCTTCTGCAAAACTTAGCGGTACTATCGCTTCTTCTACAGCGGGTGCTGAAATGAGCGACTTTAAAGTTTATACAATCGATTCGCTAGCTTTGTCTTATGGCTTATCCGGCTTGATTGAGCGTGGTCTGAAACTTCAAGAGCAGGAACATTCAGCCGAAGAAATCGCACTGAAACTTGCAAAAGAAACAGAAAACTTCAGGAACTATATTTTGATTGGCAATTTAACGCAACTTTACAAAGGTGGACGCATGAGCGGTGCTCAATATTATTTGGGCAGCTTGCTTCAGATCAAACCAATTGTCCAACTTACTCGTGAAGGCGAGCTACAGCCTATCGACAAAGTTCGTTCCCATAAAAAAGCTATTCAGTATTTGATTAACCATGCGAAAAAGGATCATGCGGACTTTGGCGTGCGTCGCTTTCAGATTATGCATGGCAATGTACTGAAAGAAGCTGAGAACCTGAAACAGCTAGTATTAAAAGAAATTCCTGATGCAGATATATTAATCGGTGATTTAAGTTCTTCACTTGCCGTTCACGCAGGAGAAGGCACTATCGCATTTCTTTGGAGAAAAGAAACTTTCTAACACATATCAGAGACTAATTGCATATCGCTTGTTTTATTTTTCAGACTTTTGTCATGAATACAATGGTCCCAACGGATATTCTCGTTTTGTTCTGATACAATAAGAGGAGATGAATAACCGTGAGGTGGATTTAATGCAACATGTAGAACGAGAGATTACTGAATTCGTAAAACTTTGTGATGCAAAAGGCCAATTAAATCCCAATGCTATTGGATATGCAAAGCAGCCATTGGTAGAAAGCAATTTACGTGGAAATTTTTTGCGTAAAAAAAAGTGGAACTATTGGTGTGTATTCGGAGATGAGATCTTATTTTCGGCAACTATTTCCCACTTGGACTATGCGACCGTCTGTTTTGTGTATTTCTTAAATTATGAAACACAACGTTTTTATGAGAAAACCGTTGTGCTGCCATATACCCGACATGTGAAACTATCCGATAATGTATTAGATCCTTGTTACTTCCGAAGTGATGCTATGACGATTGAATCTGTATATAGCCAAGATGCCACACATTTAACCGTTAGCGTAAAAGAATTTGATGGAGAAGATTTAGAAGCAATACTGGTTATTTCCCATCCTAAAAATTACGAATCCTTAAATGTCGTTGTTCCTTGGAATCGCCAAACCTTTCAATTTACTGGGAAACATACATCTCTTCCAGTCAGCGGCATGGTAAAGATAGGAAACCAGCGTTTCGAATTTGAGAAACTCGATAGTTTTGCAGTACTAGATTATGGGCGAGGCGTTTTGCCACGAGAATCTCATTGGAATTGGGCAATGGCTTCGCAACGTTCACTTGGAAAAGTTATTGGTCTGAATTTAGGTGGAAAGTGGACAGATGGTACCGGAATGACAGAAAACGCTTTTTTTGTTAACGGCAAAATGACAAAAATACATGAAGATGTTTTGTTTCATTATGACCGCGAAAATTATAAGAAACCGTGGCTGATTCACAGTAAGTTTTCCGATGATGTGCGGCTAACTTTTTCTCCGTTTTTTGAACGTACAACCAAAACCGATGCACGTCTTGTCAAATCGGAAGTCCATCAATTGTTTGGTTATTATAATGGTTATGTTCGCTATTCAGATGGAAAAAAATTAAAGATTACACAGCTTCTTGGTTCTATTGATGAATATTATGCGAAATGGTAAAACAAAAAGACGCGTCGGATTCTCGACGCGTCTTTTTTATTCGAAATGTGCCAACATTTTTTCTGGATAATCCGTAAAAATACCATGGACACCAATTCTTTGGAGTTCTTCTGCATAACTTATATCATTAACTGTATAAACATAAACAATTGCGCCTTTTCGTAAAGCGTCAGTCGTCATCTTTCTAAAAGCTGAAGGCAAAGATACATGGATTCGTTTTGTTCCGATTACTCGTGCATAATCATAAACATCTACTAATACTTCAAAGGTTAAAATGGCACTTTCTACTTGTTTTCCTTGTACAACAGATTGAATGTCTTCATGATTAAAAGAGGATAATAGAATACGATTTCTAAACCCGCGCTTTGCGGCCAAATCAATTACTTTATCAGCCAAGCCATCGTACGGAAAAACATCTGATTTTATTTCGATGTTTAGACGATGGTTTGTGTCTTCAAAGATATCGAATACTTCATCTAGCGTAGGAATTTTTTCCCCGCTCCATTCTTCTGAATACCAAGAACCGCAATCTAATTGCTTTAACTCTTTTAATGTTAATTCTTTTACATAGCCTTTGCCATTGGTTGTACGATTGACTTTTTCATCATGAATAATGACGATTTCACCATCTTTTGTTAGGTGAACGTCAATTTCTACGCCTGTAATTGGCAATTCAGCCGCTGCACGAAAGGCTGCTAACGTATTTTCGGGATATGAGCCCGAGCAACCTCTATGAGCAAAAATTTTCACAAAAACCCTCCTAAATATCGGTTCTTATTTCCCATAGTTCCGGGAAGAAGTATTGATCTAGTACTTTCTTCAAATAATTAACTCCTGATGAACCGCCTGTTCCTTGTTTGAATCCGATAATGCGCTCGACTGTTTTCATGTGACGGAAACGCCATTGCTGAAGCCAGTCTTCAATATCCACTAGTTTTTCTGCAAGTTGATAAAGCTCCCAGTGCGTATCTACATCGCGGTACACAATTTTCCAAGCTTCACGGACACTTTCGTTGGATTCATAAACCATGCTCACGTCTCGCTCTAAAACTTCTTTATCTATGACAAAGCCACTTCTCGCCAGCTTTTGAATCGCGGCATCATAGAGTCCTGGTGCATTAAATGCTTTTTCTAATTCGGCATGAAGCGGTGCATCTTTTTCGTAAATTTTCAACACGTGTTTCGTTTTGTAGCCAAGAGCAAACTCAATCATTCGGTATTGATAAGATTGGAATCCACTAGCATTACCTAGATCATCGCGGAATTCCATATACTCTGCAGGTGTTAATGTCGACAAGACATCCCAACCTTGAATGATTTGTGATTGTATGCGAGATACTCTTGCTAGCTGCTTGAATGCTGGCTGAAGGTCGTCTTTTCCGATATGATCAATAGCTGATTGCAGCTCATGTAAAATCAATTTCATCCATAATTCCGATACTTGATGAATAATGATGAATAAGGTTTCATCATGATGTCCACTCACACCTTCTTGTGCAGTTAATAGTTTATCAAGATGAAGATAATCACCATAAGTCATGCTTTCTTTAAAATCCGTTCGGATGTTTTTTTCGGATGCTGCAGCAATATTTTGGCCATTTTCGTAGTTGTTCATCCCTATCACTCCGTTTCATCTCGGCTTTAGCTCAGCTAGTTTTACTGTTCACCTATTCTATAAATAGTGCTAGTTCGTAAATACTCGTATTGGTTTATAAGTCCGTTTTTGACTTCCAATAAGAAACGGTTTGCATACGGTCAAATCCAGACTTCTCGTACACGTGTAATGCTTGGTTAGTTGTTTCAACATCAAGATGGACTGCGTTCAATTCTCGCTTATACGCCAACTCACGGCACCATTTCAATAGTTGTTTGCCATATCCTTTGCCCTGATGGTCCGGGTGAACTGCAAATGCTGTAACCCATAAAACCTGCTCTTCAGTCACGAGCGTTGCAGTTCCAAGCACTTGTTGATCTTTTTGAAGCAGCCAGATTTCTCTTTCTGAGTCCACCATATTATGTTCTAAAATCGGTAAAATCGTGTCATCAAATGCAGCTATTAATAGCTTAGTTACCTCTTCCGCTTGTCCTGTTAAAGGCGCGATTATTAAATCATCCGGTAGTTTACTTTCTGGTAATGGCTCTGCGGAAAGAAGAATTTCATGAAAATCAAGTTCATATGCTAAACTCTCCATGAATCCAGCGATTTCTATATCCTCTACAAACGCTACTAATTCACTTTCGGCCTGACGTTGCGCTAAGCCGTGCGAAATGCCATCTGATAAAGCAGTACCCAGTGACAATCTTCTGTACTCTGGGTGGACGTATAGTGACCATTCGTAATGGTGTAATCCCACCATATCTGCTGCTGTTGCTACACCGATTAACTCCTCTTGTTCCGTATATGCAAGTACTGCAAACCCTCTTGCATCTGCAGCTTTCCATAAAGTCGGATGAAGTACTGACCACGATTCAGCTGGCAAATTTTCTAGTAATTTCGTCATATCGTTAGCTGTTTGCTCATCTACTGGAAATGAACTAATTGATAATGATAAATCCAATTTAACACCTCCTATTAACTTGATTTGGTTTGTTCACGATTTTAGCTGTTTATTAAAATCATTCGGTATTTTTATCCTATCACACCGCAGGAAAGAGTGGCGTTATGAAAATAAAGAAAAAGGTCTGCTCCGTATAAACGGGAGCAGACCTAACCTTATAATTTTGCTTCTGATAGCATGTTAGCATATATGCCTTTTGCATCTAGTAATTGTTGCTGCGTACCTGACTCTACTAATTTTCCCATCTCCATGACGAGTACTAAATCCGCCTTACGGATGGTATTCAGTCGGTGTGCGATAACGAAACTTGTACGTCCTGCCATAAGACGCTCTAATGCTTCTTGAATTTTTAGCTCTGTAACCGTATCGATGCTACTTGTGGCTTCGTCTAGCAATAAAATAACAGGATCTGCAATCAATGCGCGTGCAATAGACAGCAATTGCTTTTGACCTTGACTAATCATCGAACCGTCGCCTGTTAAAATCGTATCGTAACCATTTGGTAGCTTTTCGATAAATTCGTGTGCGTTAGCACCTTTGGCAGCTTCTATTACTTCTTCATCTGTTGCGTCAAGTTTGCCGTAACGAATATTTTCACTAACTGTCGCTTCGAACAAAAATGGATCTTGCAGCACAAAAGCAATTTGTTTCCGTAATGTTTCACGCGGCATGGAAGCAATCGGTAAACCATCCAAGCGAATCTCCCCTTTATTAGCATCGTAGAAACGCGCTAATAGTTGCATGATGGTTGTTTTGCCAGCTCCCGTTGCTCCAACCAAAGCCGTTGTTTGACCAATGCCGACGGTAAAACTAACATCGTTAATGGTCCAGTCTTCTTCTGCTCCTTCGTACTTAAAAGAAACCTGATCGAAAACTACTTCACCTTTTAGTTTTTTATCAACATTCAACACTAAATCATCTTTTTCTTCTGTTTCGTCCATAATAGCAAAAACACGTTCTGCCCCAGCAATCGCTGATAACACCGTATTAAACTGGTTTGCCAAATCATTTAATGGCCGTGTAAATTGCCGTGAATACTCAGTAAAAATAACGATAACTCCAATAGAAACCGAACCATTTAAAGCGAGAATCCCACCGACACCCGCAACAACCGCAAAACTGCCGTTATTCAAAAAGTTCATGACTTTTGGAATAAATCCAGCATAAGTCCATGCCCAAAATCCAGCTTGACGGAGGTTTTCACTTTTTTCCCGAAACTCTTCCATGACACGCGGTTCTTGTGAAAAAGCTTTGACAATCTTTTGGCCAGAAATGGTTTCTTCAATCATGCCATTTAATTCACCAATAGCCTTTTGTTGTTCTTTATACAGCCTGCTCGTACGTTTAGTAATCCATTGAATGGATACATACATAAGCGGAATAATAATTAATGTTAATAGCGTCAATAATGGACTAAGGGTCAACATGACGATCGCTGTACCCGTTAAGGTTAATATGCTTGAAAATACCTGAATAAATGATGTGTTCAAAGTAGATGAAACGTTTTCAATATCGTTGGTCATTCGACTCATCAATTCTCCGTGCTGTCGCTTATCAAAAAACGTCACAGGCAATCGTTGAAGATGTGAAAAAAGTCTTGTCCGTAAGCGATAAATCACTTGTTGAGCAATCCCAACCATCCAGAAATTTTGTAAATACAAAGATACAGAATGGCCAATATAAACCAAAATCAGCCAAAGTACGACCATACCCATTCCGCTAAAACTTTGAGGAACAATATATTCATCAATAATAAAACCGATTAAATACGGTCCAAGCAACGCCATCGCTGAGCTGACAAACACAAGCGCCAATACAACAATTAATAAAAAGCGCTGCTCATCGACTAACTTCCATATTTTCAAAAGGGTCGATTTCCAGTTTTTTGCACGTTCATCTTTTTTATCCTTCTTTTTGGTTAAATCTTCTTTTGTCAAAATGGGTTCATAACCAAATGGTCGACGGATGGCATCAAACATATTCATCCACCTCCTCTTCTTGTTGAGACATTGCAATTTGACGATACAGTTCCGAATGATACATTAAATGTTCATGCGTCCCGTAAGCAGAAATCTGCCCTTCTTCTAACAATAAAATCCGGTCTGCTCTCATCGCTGTTCGAATTTTTTGTGTAACTACGAGCATTGTCGCATGTTCTTGTTCAAGCTCTTCCCATAACGCGCCTTCGGTTTTAACATCTAATGCGCTCGTACTATCATCTAAAACTAAAATCGATGGATTGCGAACTAAAGCTCGTGCAATTGACAGCCGTTGTTTTTGCCCTCCCGATAAATTCACGCCTTTTTGACCAACGCGAGTGGAATAACCTTTCGGGAAGCGTTCAACGGTTTCATGGATTTGTGCTTTAATCGCAGCATCCGCTAATTCATCTTGTACAACTTCGTCTTTCCCCCAAGCAAGGTTATTGGAAATTGTTCCTGTAAAAAGTAACGATTGTTGCGGGACAATGCCAATGGTTTTACGTAGTTCACGCATCGACCATTCGGTAACATCACGACCATGCAATGAAACAACGCCTTCTGTTGCATCGTAAAAACGCGGTAGCAACTGCAGTAACGTAGACTTTCCTGATCCTGTAGCTCCCATAATTGCTAGTTTTTCATTAGGTTGTAATTCAAAAGAAATATTCTTTAATACAGCCTTGTTTGTTCCAGGGTACATGAATGATACGTTGTCGAAACGGACTTCTCCTGGGCGTATAGCTTCTTTTTCTCCAACATCTTCTTGTTCATGTCCGTCTTCTGCAAGCAGCACTTCTTCTAGTCGCTCAGAAGATGCTTTTGCTCGTGCAAAAATCATAATAATAAACGAAAACATCGAAAAAGCACCGGTCATGCGCATTGCGTAGTTGACAATCGCCACTAATTCACCAATTTGTGCTCCGCCCGCTCGAATTTCAAAAGCACCAAACCATAAAACAGCGAGTAACGACACGTTCATTCCAAATAACAAAATCGGTAAAATAATTTCCATGATTCGGAATGCTTTTACGGTATCTATTTTTAAATCTCCCGCAACTTCAGAAAAACGGTTTGCTTCGTATTTCCCACGCAAATACGCTTTGATCAAACGTACAGCTTGAAGGTTTTCTTGAACAATTCGATTGACCCGATCAAGTCGTTTTTGAACAAATCCAAAATACGACACGCCTTTTTTTACCATAATATAAAGAAATGCAAGCAAAAACGGAAAGACAATCACTAAATATAATGCCAATTTAGGATTAACTACAAAAGCCATAATCATACTTCCGACAACAAGAAGTGGTGCGCGCAACATAATTCGCAAGCCCATATACAATACTTGTTGAACCAATGTCACATCACTCGTTAGTCTTGTAATAAGCCCAGATGCTGGGAATTTATTAAACATTGCTAATGAAAATGATTGGATCTTCCCATACACAGCTTGCCGTAAGTCAAAAGAAAAACTTTGAGAAGCATGCGCTGCAAAATACGAATTGATGATTCCTGAAGCAAAAGCAATCACTGAAAGAGCCATCAATACAATTCCTAATTGAATGATGATATCTTGGTCTCTTGCGACAATTCCTTTGTCAATAATGCTTGCAATGACTAACGGTTGCATTAATTCCACTGCTAATTCTAGTAACATTAATATAAGTGCAATGACAATATAAAATTTATATGGTTTTGCATATGAAAAAACTGTTTTCACGAGCGTTCCCCCTAAACGTTTCGAAACCCGAACCTTTATACTAAATAGTATGCCACAATTTTCAGATATCGAATAGCAATCTATTCCATTAAAGAAAAGCGATACTCAAATTGAGCACCGCTTTTCTTTAAATTACTATTCTTTTAATTTATTACTTGCGGTAATTTGTTTTTGTTTTTCTTCTTTTTGGGATTTCCAGCAAGAGATAACCATGCGACAAATACCAACATCGCAAGTGCGCCTCCTAATTGAACTGGGGATAAAATTTGACCAAACCAAATCATGGATATGACCATCGCTGTCAATGGTTCAAAAGAAGACAAGATACTAGTTTCAACGGGTGTAATATAACGCATACTGCTAAGAAATAACACAAATGCGGCGGTCCCAAAAATAATAATCCCTATGATTGATCCACTTACTGCTGGTTCTGCCAAAATTGCAAATTCATTAATCAACGTAGTTGGGTTAATCAACCCTATAAATATTCCGCCAAAAAGCATGGACCAAGCTACGATAAGCAGCACGCCCCACTCTTGCATAAGGCGAGCGGGATAAAGCGTATAGAAAGTAAACGCTAGTCCCACTAGAACTCCCCAAAACAAAGCTTCTTCGCTAATAATCAATTGATCAGGTTTTCCATTCGTCAACAGCAAAAATAAGCCGGCTAACGTCCCTAATATCCCGACAACTTGATAGAGAGGCGGTAGTTTCTTATGCGTTATGGATACAAAAACTATGATGTATAGCGGAGCCAAAAACTGCATTAATGTTGCTACAACAGCATTACTTGCTTCGATTGCTGCCACAAAGCTATACTGAACACCCAACATGCCAAATAACGAAAAAATTAGCAAGGGGCGAATCCAGTACTTATTACGAAAAATAGCCGTAATACGAACGCCTTTCATCTTTAAAAACAAAAGTAGTAAAGTTCCTGCTACTGTTAAACGAAAGGTTATGATAAATGGCACTGAAATAGTGTAATTATTCATTACCCATTCCATTAAAGGTCCTGTGGCTCCCCACAAAATAGCCCCAATCAATATCATAGAAACTCCTTTTAATCGTTCCATTCACATACTCCTCCCTATAGAAAAACCAATCTAAATAGATTGGTTTAGTTTTTTAAAATGATAGATTCATCATCAATCCTATATAAAAACAACCAATAAAGCCAATACTGAAAAGAAGAGCCAACCAAGCATTTGCTTTTTTGAAAAAAACCACCAGCATGACGCTTAAACATAAAAAACTGAGCGCTATTAGCAAAGACCCATTTAACGTTAAATCCAGTTTAGCCCCAATAGGTATGTAGAAAGGTCCTGATAACTTTTCAATAAACCAACCACTGCCTTCAATCCGCAAAGTATCATTAACATCGTGAGGTGGAGCTTGTTTGCTCATAATAGCCGTAAACACAAAAACAAAAAGTAAGAGCAAACTTTCAACTTTTAACCACACTTGTTGAAATTCTTTTTGTTTGTTAAGAAACCCGTTGATCATTGCCGCTAAAAGAACCGGAATAATACTGATATGTTTCAATAACAGCAATTGACCATAAGGCAATGCCCATGAATCCACATAATCTGCAGGCGCTACGAAAAAAAACATAATAACAATTCCACTTGCAAATACGCCCGCAACACAGATTACCGCAAGGGGCGTGAACCATTGTAGAAAAGGACGCCAATTAGCTCCGTTTTTTGCAAACCATGCGACATGAAGCAAAACACCTGTCCAAATCGACACGAGAAGAATATGACTCGAATGAAGAGCAAAACCAACCCATAAATCTATTGTCGAAACATGACTATAAAATCCGACAGTTAAAATAAGCAACAAAATATAAAGTGCTTGTATAGAGCGATTTCCGTTCAAGTAAATTGCAATAGCTAAGATAATGCTAAGCAATAAGGTAATTATCCACCCTTGCCCAATACGAAACTCCGTTATGGCAATTTGATACGCTTCGAGTGGGCTTACACTACTTTGTAAAAACATAGCCAATTCATAAACAGGAACAAAAGATAATAAAGGAATGCTAGCTGTACTAATTAATAATAAAACTTTTGAGCTAGCCAAAAGTGGTTTTTTGTTTTCCGGTATAAACTGCAATAAAACAAAGCCTACTAAATACGAAAAAGCAATATATAGAAGTACATCTGCAAATGCTGTAAAGAACATCATTTCTTCTTCAACAATAGTTTATAAACACCATAAACTGCTAAAACAGCAGCCAATACCAATAAGAATGTCACTGGTACATTGCTGTTTTTTTCCGTTTCAAGTTTTGAAGATTTCTTCTCAGATGTGACTGATATTTCATTCGTATCTGAAACTGCTTCTGTTGTTTCGCTCTCTCCACTTTCGATTGCCATACCGAATGCAATTTCGCCTTCAATCGGATGTCCATCTTCACCAATAATATTCCACAAAATACGATATGATCCATTTGGCAATGTTCCATTAAACTTACCAATCATTAAATCATTTTTAATCGTTATCTCGTCAAATTCGAAAGAATTATTTTCACCTTCGATACTCATCGTACTGCCCTCTTCGATTTTAGTACCAAAAACCAATTCTACCTCTGATAATGCTTCTGACATATTTTCGCCTTCAATAGGTGTCGAAGACAGCAAAGTTGTGTGGGCTTGAACGGAAAAAGGGAAAAGAAACATTAATATAATAACTAATAAAAATTTCTTGTTCATATATTTACCTCAAATTTCATATGATTTATGCCTATTCTCTCACGATTAGTAAGGAAAGGATAGAAAAATCCTAAAAATTTGAGTAGAGATTATTTTGAAAAGGGTGACGATAGACCTTTTCTTCTCTATAATGAAAGTAAACTACGGTTAAGGAGCGTCAATGCATGAGCGAAATAAAAGAAAAACTAACTGACACCCTTGTTTTCAACCATATTCCCTTCCCAATCCTTATTATCGATAAAAACGGCTTGGTTACATGGTGCAATCAGCGCGCTGAGCATGTTTTCCAAATAGAAGCAGAAGCGGTTATAGGTCAGCTTTCTCCTTACATGAATCCTGAAAAAGCTGCATTAAACAAACATCCTTGGGAGAAGTTATTGCACACCGAAGAAGCAGTAAGATTTGAAAATATTGAAATAGAACTAGGCGATGGCGTTACAACTTATACGACAGTAGTCGCTAAACCCTATACATTTGATGGTCAACAATATGTTATGACTATTTACGAAATGAATGAGGCAGATAAAGATGGTTCTTCTTCTATCGAGTTAAACCATTTACGAAATGGCCTAGACGACTCTTTCATGATGCTTTATTGTGATCATGAATTCTTGATTACGTACGCCAACCCTTTATTTTTAAAGTCGAGTAAATGGACACCAAAACGAATTTTAGGTAAGCCTGTTTGGCATATGTTCGGCGACAGTGATGAGGACGTTCAATTTGTCGATTCGATTTTGTCGACTTTACGACAAGGGGATGTTTGGAATGGTGAAGCAAAAAAAGTGAAAAAAGACGGGGAAGTCTACTGGGTTGAATTAACAGCTATTCCTATGCAGCTATCAAGTGAAGACATCTATTATATTTTCCTAGAAAAAGACATCACTGCTAATAAGCTAGCTCAAAAACACCTTGAAGAAATTGCATTTATCGATCCGATCACTGGACTGGAAAACCGCCATCGATTGGAACAAATAGTGAATGAGTACATAGAAGAAGGACGTCATTTTTCCTTTGTTTTTATGGACATTGATCGTTTCTATACGTTACGTGATATCTCAGATACAGATGTTGAAAATGAGTTACTTATTGAATTTACAAAGCGTCTTCGCATGTATTTTTCCGATTCCATTATTACGCGTGCCGGTTTACATGAATTCGCTTTAGTAACTCCTTTAAGCAATTGGTTTATCGAAGGATTCCTTCACTATTTGCAACAACATCCTATCTACCTACAAGGGACAGCTGTACCTATGACTGTTAGTGGTGCTATCACTAAATACCCTGAAGACCAGCAGAGCTTTATGCATTTAATTAAAGCTTCTTATGCGACGATCAAAAAGGTAAAAGAGCGTGGTGGTAGCGAAATTTCTGCATTGACACCTAATGATCATGAGCGATTAAGTCGTAAAGCAGCTATCGAAAAACATTTAATCTATGCACTAGATCGTAAAAATTTACAACTCTTATACCAACCAATAGTCAATTTGACGAACGGTAAAGTTGAGCGTGTAGAAGCATTTGTGCGTTGGACCGACTCAGAAATCGGCGTCGTGACTCCCGATGAACTTATTCCAATTGCAGAAGAAAACGGGTTGATCAATAAAATCGGTAGCTTTGTTGTCGAAACGGCTTGTCGTCAGTTAAAAGATTGGAAAGCCAAAAACATTGAACTTCAAATTAGTATTAACTCATCTATCCATGAATTTAGAGATAAAGACATGTCGAAGATGTTGCTTGAAAACTTGAAGCTAAATGATTGTCACCCAAGTTCATTAATGATTGAAATCACGGAAAAATTTGCGCTAGAAGCTGAAGCCGAACGTTCAATCATGACACAGATGAAGAACCTTCACCAAGAAGGTATTACTTTTGCTTTAGATGATTTTGGAACTGGATATGCTTCGTTCCGCTACATGCTGTTATTACCGATTTCTTCGATAAAAATAGATCAAATGATCATTCAATCCATCACTAAGCAAGAAAGAATACAAAAACTAATAAACGGTATGATTCAGTTTGGTAAATCCCTCGATTTCCAAGTAACTGCTGAAGGTGTCGAAACGAATGAACAATTCGAACTTTTACGCGCCATGGGATGCGACAGCTTACAAGGATATATCATCGGTCACCCGATGACAGCTGCAGACCTAGAAAAATGGCTAGGGTAACAAGAAAAGCGCAAGCTGCCGTGTAGATTCGACAGGCATAAGACGCTCCAGCGAAGTGGCGTGTTTTCAGCCACACAGCTGGAGTGGCTTATGACCCGAGAATCTGGCAGCTGGAGCTAGACATCAAGAAAAGCGTAAGCTGCCGTATAGTCCCGACAAGCGCTGGAAGCCTTGCCGATAATGGCGCTCTTCAGCCATTGGCGGAAAGGCTGAAGCGACTCGAGGGGCTGGCAGCTGGAGCTAGACATCAAGAAAAGCACAAGCTGCTATCAACTAAACCAATAAAAATGGGACTGACAAACAAGATTTACTCTTGTGTCAGGCCCATTTTTTTCTGTATTCTTCTTGCTTGTCGCTTAAAAAATAGCTGCATCAACACTTCAGCAAAAACCAATCCCATAGCAACAGCTCCAGAAATCATCATGGCTTCAGAAGCAAAAGCGATGGCTTCTAAATAATTATTTTCTACAATGTTACGCATAGCATTATACGCTTTACTTCCGGGTACCAAAGGAATGATTCCGGCGATACTAAAAATGATCATCGGCATTCGAAACTTTTTAGCTAACAAATGAGCCACGATGGAAACCACAAAAGCGCCTGCAAAAGAAGCCTGAACCGAGTCATCGAAAGTCAGAAAGAATATGCGATAAATAAGCCAGCCACTCATACCAACTAATCCACAACTGATTAATGTTTGGCGTGGGGTATTAAAGATGACGCCAAATGCGCCTGCAGCCAAAAAGCTGAGAAATGCTTCTAATGGCCAATTCATCGAATCTCCTCCTTAAAATGATAAAACAACCGCAATACCTGCTCCAATTGCGAAAGCCGTTAAAAATGCCTCAGCGCCTTTAGACAATCCTGACATGAAATGACCAGCCATTAAATCACGAACCGCATTGGTAATTAGCAATCCTGGAACAAGGGGCATAATAGACCCAATAATTAAGGTATCCAAATCTGACGCAAATCCAATGTAAACAGTGATAGACGCCAAAATTCCGATAACAAAAGAACCGATAAACTCTGCAAATATCTTTACTCGCGTTTCTATCAAGATGGTTTCTACGATAATAAATCCAGTTCCCCCAAAGAGAAAGGCAAATGGAAGGTCTGCCCACTTACCACCTAATAATATAAAGAAACAGCCACTTGCTACAGCAGCAGCCAAAATTTGTAACGATATATGAAACCGATAATTGGTTTGATCGATCACTAGCATTTCGTCATATGCCTGTTGTAAGGTATATTCTCCCGCAACTAATTTCCGTGAAACCGAATTAATCAAGGCTACCCTCTCAAGGTCTGTACTCCGATTATTAATTCGAACAAATCGCGTTGCCAGTTCTTCGCTTGGAGAAAACATGATACCCGACGGCGTCACGAAACAATGAGAGTTCACCATATTTTGTGAGACAGCCATTCGAATCATTGTATCTTCAACACGATACGTTTCTGCGCCACTTTCCATCATAATTCTGCCGGCTAACAGAAAACAATCCAAGGCAAGTTCACGTCTCGTCTCTCCTATTTGCGCCACGTGTTCCTCTCCTCTCACAGTCAATATCTTTACTTATCATAACGCAATTAAACAAAAAACTAAATGTATCGGCAACTAGAAGAATTTCACAAGAGCTTCTTTATTCAGAGAAAAAGACTATAGACCTCCCGACTATGTCGAGTTTGTCTATAGTCTAGAGCGAAAAACAGCGTGCTCTTCTTATTTTTCGAATACCAAATCACCTAATGGCTTAAAGCTTTCTAATTCGTAGCTCTTAATTTCACCGTTTGCTACTGTGTACAACTCGTCATCAATATAAAGAAGACGTTGAACAAAGGTATTCCAATCTCCATATTGATTATTAGTTTGTTCGATTAAACTTGCCGCTTTAGAGATACCATCCGGAGTAATGGTGTAGACTAACGCACCCTCGCCCTCATATTTTATATATTCCTCTTCAGCTTCATCATATAAACTTACCGGGAATCCAAAAAGGTTTTTTTCTTGATGCGTAAACAATGCTTTGTGATCGTATTGCAATGCAGAATAGGTCCCAGGCCCGCCGATAATCTCGGTATCTTTCTCTAATGGATTTTCAAAATCACTAACGTCAAACAACGAAATCTTCATACCACCTGTAACAACACGAGGTTCACCATTTTTTACAGGTACTAATTTCGTATCATAACCAAATCCAATTAAATGATGATCATCCAATGGATGCAAGTAATTTGAGAAACCTGGTATTTTCAACTCTCCAAGTACTTTTGGAGAAGATGGAACTGAAACATCAATTACGAACAGTGGATCTGTTTCTTTAAAAGTCACCATATACGCTTTATCTTTAATAAAGCGTGCCGAATAAATGCGCTCGCCTGGTGCCAAATCTTCTACCGACCCAACTTGATTCATTTGCTTATCTAGAACAAATAAATGATTTTTTGATGGGGAAGTTAAGTCCCATGTGATTCCTTCTGTCGTAACCGCCCGGAAGTGACCATCGTATTCATCCATTGAAAATTGGTTAAGCAATGCTCCTTTTATTTCTGCAGATGCCATAAACTCTACCGTTGTGTCTGTTATTCCAAATTTGAATACTTTAGTATTGGCTTGTTGTGGGAACCAAATATCCATTCTTTGACCATCACGCATTTCTTCGTCATTTAATGGTACATAAGCAGGAGCTGTTAAATATAAATGATCTTTATTCATATAAAGTTGTTCACTTCCGCCTAAAAATCCATCTGTTGAAATGGCACTAGTTTCAGGGGCCGTCAAATCCATCGCTGTAATGACGCTATAACTGCCTTCCATTGACCCTGGAAGAATTGCAATGCTGTCATAAGGTACTGGCTGAAGCTCTCCACCTTGTTTCGAATCGTACTGATGAGGACGAAGTTCCGGCTCATCTTGTTCTTCTAACATCCAATAGTCTGGATAAACGTTTGTTACAAAATAAAGGATATTGTTCGTTAATCTAGCCCCGTTCAAATACCCTTCAGTACCAAAATCTCGAATCAGTTCTGGATTTTGCGGATTGCTAACATCATATAAATAAACAGAAGTGACACCAATCTGTGGCGTCCAGCTATGTGGCATACGAGCATTCACGTTTGGAAAAGCTGAATAACGGCTGCCCATGACGACCAATGTGTCTCCTGTTAAGAAAAGTTGCTCTGGATACATGTTTTCTGTAAATGGTAATACCGCTGCGATCGACATTTCCTGTGGATTTCGCACATCTGAAATGACGACTCGCGATTCGCTAATAGAATAAATGTACGAACCATCTGTTTTTACTAAATCCGCTTCATCTACTCCTTCTACTTGTGTGTTGGTAGTGGAATAATCATTTTCTGCAACAGCACCGTCACTCTTATTAGACGCAGAGTCTTCAGTTCCCGATGTTTCTTCCATACCTCCACCATACCATTGATTATCTTGATCTCTTTCCATCAATCGACCAAAATAATCTCGTAATTGTTCATCTCCGGAAAGCTTCTCTAATTGTTCCTGCACACTAAATGAAATTTCTGTATCTATTAAACTTTTGATAAAGCTATTCTTCAATGCTGCTCTTTTAACATGCAAACGATATTCACCCGTAGAGATGCCTACTACTTCTAGCGTCTTGCCATTATCTTGGATATACATCTCGACTTCTAAACGTTCGTCTTGTGCATCCGTAATGTACACGTCACCATTCTCTACAGCTTCTTGCTGAAGAGATGAAGAGAAATTAGCTTTCCATCCCTGCTCTGTTAAAGCGATTGGAGAAGCACTTACTGATACTTTGTTATTGAGCACAACAAATACTAAACCAATTACTGTAACAGCCACGATAGCAATAATCCAAAACTTTTTCTTCTTCACGACGCTCACGCCCTTTCAGACATCCCTTTTTCTATTAGACAGGGGAGCACTGGAAAAGTTACACATTTCACACGAATTTTTTTACTACTTCCTGAAAGGCAGACAAGAATGTTGCTGGAAGCTCAGTCGTTTTACCGCCTCCTTGAGCAAATTGTACATTACCGCCTCCTTTTCCATCAGTTAATGCTAGAAGGTGCTTTAATACCTCTCGCATATCTCCAGGTGCGTCTTCGCCTTTTGCACAGACAAAACGCATATCGTCTTCTATCTTGCTGATAAACAGCGCTGTTGCTAGAGTATGCTGACTAATAACTACTCGGGCGAGCTGTTGCAATTCTTTTATCGTTCGATTTTCAAAAACTTCTTGTATCAGGTTGTTTTCTGGCACAATCATTTTTGCTTCTAAGTTCAACAATTGCTCTTGAAGACTTTTTATCGTTTTATTCGTTGCCGTTTTTTCAGCTAGAAGAGCTTCCGCAGCTTTTGTCAATTCTGTAGCTGGTGCATTTAGATGAACAACTAATTGATCTGTTGTTTCTATTAGAGAATTGAAGTATCGCATTGCTCGATTTCCACATAAAAAATATACTCGTATGCCGCCTTTGTTTTTTTCTGTTGAAATGATTTTTAGTAAACCAATTTCTGCCGTGCTTTTTGGATGGGTTCCTCCACAAGCATTCAAATCAATTCCTTTGATTTCAACTAAGCGAATATCGCCTTCTACTGCTGGAGATTTTCTCAATTTCAGTGTTTTGGCTTTTTCTGCACTCACCCAATTCGTAGATATTGGAAGAGCTTTTCCAATAATTTCATTAGCTTTTTTTTCAATTTCTTGAATTTGTTCTTTTGTGGCTGTATCTAAATCCAAATCGATCGTCACGCGTTCTTTTCCTAAATGAAAACTTTGAGTTTTTAATCCTAAAATATCTTCAAATAAAGCGCTCAATAAATGCTGACCGGCATGTTGTTGCATATGATCCAGTCTTCTCTGCTCATCCAATTGAGTAGTAAAACGTTCTTTTGGTAGCTCAATATCTATATAATGACGAATTTCACCATTGATTAGTTGTACATCCCACACTTTTGCAGGTCCTATTTCTCCCGTATCTGCAGGTTGTCCGCCTCCCTCGGGATAAAAACAAGTTTGGTCTAAAACAACATAATAACCCGTTTCATCTTTTCCATTATCGACTACTTGAACAACTGCTGATGAAATCTCTGAATCTTGATAGTACAATTTCGTTGTCATCTCGAACCTTCTTTCTTAACTAAATATAGTTACTTTCATTCTATTGTTTACCAATTTTCATTTAGTGGAATTACTAAAGTAAATAGACTTACAGGAGGACAAGAGATATGCCTAAGTTCAATCGTTCCGTATTATTGTATAACGGCAATGCTGGACAGTCTACGGTAGACTCTGTTCTAAGATTAGCCGTACCCCACATTGCTCAAGCTTCGCATTCACTCGAAATTATTCAAACCGCTTCACCAGAAGAATTTGAAAGTTCTTGTCAGACTGCTGCACACGATGCAGACATTCTCTTTATCGCAGGTGGAGATGGTACCGTTCATTCCGCAGTCCGTGCATTAGCTAATGTCTCTAATCCAGCTCCAATGGCCATTTTACCCAGCGGTACAGCCAACGATTTTGCGCGCACTTTGAACATTCCACTAGATTTAGATTTAGCAGCGAGAGAATTGATAAATGGCGAGGTGAAAAAAATTGATACTGGAAAAATTAACGGAGGCTCATTTCTCAATTTTGCAGGAATCGGAGTAATCACTGATGCCTCATCTAATATTGACCCTTTATTAAAAGAACGCTACGGAAAAATCAGTTATTTTATGAGTGCCTTACAATCGATGCGGCAAGCCACGCCATTTTCAGTCGAGTTAAAAATTGATGGTATTAGCTATCTTGAAGAAGGTGTACTCGTCCTGGTCATGAACGGCAAATCGATTGGAACTCATAACTTCCCGCTCGCAACAATTGATCCAGCAGATGGATTGCTCGATCTATTTGTTATCCAAACTTCTTCTTTAGCAGCCATACGGGAGTGGTTTTCATTGGCTCAACCTGAAGTGATGACAGAAGAATTAGAGCACATTACGCATTATCAAGGGAAATCTATCTCTATTAGCACTGAAGAGAAATTAGACGTGGATACAGATGGAGAAATCTATTTAAAAACACCGCTCGATATTGAAATACAGCCTGGTAGCTTAAAAATGTTAATCCCTAAACAACTCGAAGATTTTGTTTAAACCATAAAGTCCGTTCGTACACTTTGTAAAGTACTAAGACCGTGCTAGTCGCTTTGAGGTGGACACGCCATCTCAAGTGTCAATGCTAAAAGAATAGCAAGATTATCCGATAAAAAGTAATAAAAGGACGGCTCCTAAAGGAACCGTCCTTTTATAATTGAGTTATTCAGCCCACTCCTTTATTTTTGAAAAGCTGAGCGATGAATCGTTTCTTTAATTTCAACTCCACGCTTTGCCATTTCAGCTATATACTCTTCTCCCGGAACAATCATCTCAGGAGGATAAGCTCCTCGTTTATCGATAATTCCTGTCCCAATCATTTGTGCTACCACTGAAATGGTATAGGCTGTCGCACGCGCCATCGCGGTGACGCCGGTTTTTTGGTCTTTTATCGTCACCATATTGTATTCGTACGTAACTTCTTCTCCCGCCTTTAGACCTGACACCATCACCCTTAAAACAACAGCGTCTTGTTTATCTCCAAGTTCTGTTATCGGCTCAAGTACAGCTTTTAAGACCGATCGAAGATTTACTTCACGGTTATCGACTGTCACCGTTTTTGTTCGATCTGTCAGACCCAACTCTACTAATAATTTAAACTTCTCGGCATGTCCTTTGTAACGTAAAGTTTTGTACTCCAATGAATGGACGTCACTAAACGTCTCAGTTAATGTCGATGTTCCCCCAGAAGTATGGAAAGCTTCTAGTTCTCCGAAATCTTCAAATTGTACGTGTTCGATTTCCGATAAAGATTCAACTTCGAGCAACTTACCGTCACGAATAACGTGCGATTTATCAGTGTAATGATCAAACACACCTTCTAAGGAAAAAACGTGATTGTATTCTAACGGAGGTTCGGGATGAACAGGAATGCCTCCAACAAACAAGCGAATATCTGATACTTGGTCCAGCTTACTTGCACCATATCCTGTCAAAATATTGATCATCCCTGGTGCTACACCTAAATCAGGGATGAGTGTCACGCCTTTTTTCTGCGCTTCTTCGTGCATTTCAAGAACTGCGTCTGTTGCTCCTCCAATATGGCCGCCTAAATCAACAGAATGCACACCACATTTTAATGCGGTAGCAGCCACTTTTTCATTAAATGTATAAAATAATGCATTGATAACAATATCTCCTTTTGACATTGCTGCTACTAAAGCTTCGTCATCACTAGCGTCTAACTCCAATACTTCTAACTTATTATTGCCGAGTTGCTCTTTGAAAAGCATCGTTTGCTCTTTATTTCGATCGGCTAAAAAGACCTTTTCAACAGCTTCGTTAGCTACTAAATCTCTTGCGGCTTGTTTCCCCATTAACCCTGCACCTAATACGACGATTTTCATTTCCCCATCCCCTTTCTATCATGCTTCGTTATCAATTTGCGCGCGTTGCAATTTGCCGCTGTAATCAACATAGACACTCTTCCATTCTGTAAAGACGTCTAATGCTGCAACTCCCGAATCGCGATGGCCATTTCCAGTTCCTTTAGTTCCACCGAATGGCAAATGAATTTCTGCCCCCGTTGTTCCGGCGTTGATATAAACGATGCCTGTATCTAAATCGCGCTGCGCTTTAAATGCTCGATTTACATCCGCTGTATAAATCGAACTAGATAACCCGTAAATCACACCGTTATTAATTTCAATCGCTTCGTCTAAACTCGACACTTCGATTATTGAAACGACTGGACCAAATATTTCTTCCTGCGCTATGCGCATCTCTGGTTTTACATTCGTAAACAATGTCGGAGCGTAATAGTTTCCTTTATCGTATATGCCGCCTGTTAAAATTTCTCCCCCTACAAGTAGAGTTGCTCCTTCTTGCTGACCAATTTCAATATAAGAGTGTATTTTTTCAATAGCTTTTCGGTTGATGACTGGACCAATTTTAATTTTTTCATCGGTGCCATCTCCTATAGTCAATGTCTCCATTTTCATTAATAACCGTTTTTGAAGTTCTTCTTTAACGTCTTTATGCACGATTACCCGACTACAGGCTGTACATCTTTGACCAGCTGTGCCAAATGCACTCCAAAGAATACCTTCTACAGCTAAATCTAGGTCAGCATCTTCCATCACAATTACTGCATTTTTACCGCCCATTTCTAGAGACACTTTCTTCAAATTACGCCCGCCCGCTTCAGCCACTTTACGACCAGTTTCTGTCGATCCAGTAAAAGAAATAACTCGAACATCTTTATGCTCTAAAAGTGCCGTTCCAACTTCTGAGCCGGCCCCAAACACAATATTAGCAACCCCTTCTGGAAGACCTACTTCTTCAAAGATTTTTGCCATTTCATAAGCCATCATGGGCGTTTCTGTTGCTGGCTTCCAAATAAACGTGTTGCCTCCTACAATTGCAGGAAACGATTTCCATGTTGCAATTGCTACAGGGAAGTTCCAGGGAGTGATTAATCCTACTACACCAATTGGCGACCGAATACTCATCGCAAACTTATCTCCCAGTTCTGATGGTGTCGTTTCACCAAACATACGCCTTCCTTCACCAGCCATATAGTAGGCCATGTCGATTCCTTCTTGAACTTCGCCGCGTCCTTCTTCAATGACTTTGCCCATTTCTTTCGTTAATACTTGAGCCAATTGTTCTTTTCGTTCTTTCATTAAACGACCTATCTCATATAAATAATCTGCGCGTTTCGGCGCCGGTACTTTTGCCCATTTTTTTTGTGCGATTACTGCGGCTTTCACAGCTAAATCAACATCTTCCGCTGTAGACATTCGGACTTGTGCCAACTCTTCTCCATTTGCTGGATTCAAAACAGGTCTAAATTCCGCCTGTTCTGTTTGTTGCCAATTGCCATTCACAAAATTAGTTAATTTCATCGTCATTGCCCCTTTCATCTAACAGGTTTTGATAGCGCTTTCATCTTTATTATTTCATAGTTTTCTAGAAAATAGTAGGAGATATCTGAAATTTCTGTATCTTATTAAATAATTCTTAATTTTTCATTAAAATTATTATGCTTTCCCGATTAATACGTTATAAATAAGACAAAAATAATACAGTTTGACATCTTTTTCATTAAACTATTGACACTAACGGTGCGTTATAGTGTATTTTAAAGAGAGAGGTGATTAGATTGTACAAAGTACAAGAAATAGCAAAAATAGCGGGTGTCAGTGTTCGGACTCTCCATCACTACGACAGCATTGGTTTATTGAAACCTTCAAATATTGGAACAAACCGATATCGTTATTACAATGGCGAAGATTTGAAATTACTTCAACAAATTTTATTTTTAAAAGAATTGGATTTCTCATTAAAGAAAATTCAAGAACTAGTAGCGGATGGTTTTGATCGTGAATACGCACTATCTCAGCATATCGAATTATTAGAACAAAAAAAGCAGCGTGTTGAAAAGTTAATTCAAAATGCAGAACGCACTCAGCGAGAGCTGCAAGGTCTAGAAAATTTGACAGACCAAGAACGTTTTTCGGCTTTTGCTAGCAGCAAAGCTGAAGATTTAATGAAGAAATATCAAAAGCCTGAAGCAAGTTCTACTCAAGAAGCTAGCAAACCACAAATTGAGACTGCATCTAGCTATGCTGAGACTCATGGAGAATCGGCAGTCGCTGTTGCCGTAGCACCAGTTGACACAACTTTACCTGAAGAGCCAGTTAAAGTAGAAAAAGAAGAAGAGGATTTAGAGGAAATCAATCGTGAAGGAGATCGCATCTATAATACAGTCGCTAGTTTGATGCACTTGCCACCACAAACAGATGCTGTTCAAAAAGAAATGAATGCTTACTACACTCTATTAAATCGTTTCTATGATTGTTCACCAAAAATGTTTCGTGGATTAGGCGACCTGTATGCATCAGACAGCCGTTTTGCAAGCAATATCGATCAGCATGGGCAAGGTTTAGCCAAATACTTAAAAGACGCTATGTACGTCTATGCTGAAGGTTTACAAGATGCTTGAACTCATCGGACCGTGCAGCAACTGTGGTAAAGACGTTTATTGCCGTGATGGTTTTTTAGATGGGGTTTATGTGGACGGAGAACTGGTTTGTTTTGAATGTCAGGAAGAAGTCGAGAAATAGTGAATAAAAAAGTGTGTTGGAATAAGTCTATTCCAACACACTTTTTGTTTTATACTCTGGTTGTTTCTTTTAATGCATCTAGACGAGCCTGTACTTGCTCTCCTGTTAAACCATGTTCAAATGCATAACGGTTACGTGGGTGTTCACGACATTCGTCTGAACATGAACGCATGTATTTATGTTCGTTTTCTTCAGATGTTAAGATTTTTGCATTACATTCAGGGTTTGCACAGTTTACGTAACGTTCACAAGGTTCGCCTGTAAAATGATCTTTCCCCACAATGACGTGCTCGACTTGGTTAACCGGTACAGCAATGCGTTCATCAAAAACGTATAATTGGCCGTCCCATAGTTCCCCTTTTACTTCTGGGTCTTTCCCATATGTCACGATTCCTCCGTGAAGTTGAGAAACATCTTCAAAGCCTTCTTTTTTCAGCCATCCAGAGAATTTTTCACAACGGATCCCGCCTGTGCAATACGTCAAAATTTTCTTGCCTTCAAATTGCTCTTTGTTTTCACGAATCCATTCAGGAAGATCGCGGAAATTTTCAATATCTGGACGAACCGCATTGCGGAAATGACCTAAGTCATATTCGTAATCATTTCGTGCATCTAATACGATTGTATCTTGCTCTTGCATTTGTTTATAAAATTCTTTCGGTTCTAAGTAAGTACCTGTTAGTTCATTTGGATTGATGTCGTCTTCAAGTCCAAGGTGAACGATTTCTTTTTTCGCACGAACGTGCATTTTTTTGAACGCATGTCCTTCTGCTTCATCGATTTTAAAAACGATGTCTGAGAAGCGCGAATCATTTTTCATCAATTCCATATAAGCTTCGGTTTGTTCAATTGTTCCTGAACATGTACCATTGATTCCTTCTTCTGAAACAAGGATACGACCTTTCAGCTCTAACTCTTTGCACGCTGCTAAATGCTCATCGGCAAAAGTTTCTGGATCTTCAATCGGTGTATATAGGTAGTAAAGTAAAACATTGTGTGTATGATTTTGCATGAATCATACCTCCTATTTCTCTATTTGGTTTTATTACAAAAAAGCAATAAAAACCTCAATCATTTTACAATAAATAGCGTCAAAGTTCAACTTTCACACAATAAAAATGAGTTATATGATTAATTTTTAGCGTTAAAAAGAGCAGCTATACAGCTGCTCTCAGGTCGTAAACAATAGAACTTTTATTTTAGTTAAAGAATGAGTATTCATTTCATCCTATACACTGGATTCTGCGCTTCTATTTGATTAGAGCCACATGCTGAAAACTGTTTTGATTACGAAGACTTCTATGGGAGTAGCAAAGCGACGAAAGCTGAAGGCCCAAGAGACTGAAGCTAAGCCGACGAAAAGAAAAGTGGCAAGAACACACGGCTATTCATATTAGACTTTTTACAGCCTCAAGCAGCTATATAATAGTTCATTAACAAACTCGATTTTTTACTGATTTGTTTTCGAAACATGCTTTAATTGCTTCTGCATTTAATGCCATCATCTCTAAACGTGTTTGGACAGTAGCACTACCAATGTGCGGTAACACCGTAACATTAGGTAAAGTGAGTAACGGATGATCTAGTGGTACCGGTTCTTGTTCGAACACATCCAACCCCGCACCCCAAATTTTCTTTTCTTTTAACGCTTCGTATAAAGCCTTTTCATCGACAATGCCACCTCTAGCTACGTTAATCAGACAGGCATTTTCTTTCATCATTGCCAATTCTTTTGAACCGATCATGCCTTTTGTTTCAGCAGTCAATGGCGTTAAGATCACGACATAGTCTGAGGTTTTCAGCAATTCTTCAAATTCAGCATAACGGACATCTTCTAAGTTTCTACGCGTCCGGTTGTGGTATAAAATGTCCATTCCAAATCCTTGTGCGCGGCGAGCTACCGCTTCACCGATTCTTCCCATGCCGATAATCCCGAGTGTAGCCCCTCCTACATTTTGACCCGTCATGCCCATGGGTGTCCAGGACTGCCATTCTCCAGAGTGAACCGTTTTTTCTGCTTCTATTACTCTTCTTGCAGTTGCCAATAATATTGCAAAAGTTAAATCTGCAGTCGATTCTGTTAAAACATCGGGTGTATTGGTAACTGTAACACCGTGCTTACGCGCCGCTTCTAAGTCTATATTATTGTAACCAACTGCTAAGTTACTAACAATTTTCAAATTAGGAGCAGCTTCAAAAACCTCTTGGTCCACTTGGTCGGATAGCATGGTCCAGAGTGCATGTGCCTCTTTTGCTTCTTCGAGTAATTTCTCGCGCGGAGCAGGTGTATTTTCTTCCGGCCACATACGGACTTCGTACTGCTCTTGTAAGTCCGCTACGGCTTGATCTGGCAATTTTTGCGTAATGAATACAATCGGCTTCATAACCATCCTCCGTCCCTTATTATTAAACAATTATAACAATTAAAAAAACTCCCGGCAATTGCCAGCAGTTTCCTAATTACTACTTGATTTCGATTTCTTAATGTAATACAAAATAAACGCTATAACACTCAATGCAATTAGGACATAAACTACGTTTGAATAAAGCGACAATTGACGCATAACTTGTTGCCGATTTTCTCCTACCGCTCCTCCTACAAACACCAATACCGTATTCCATAGCAAAGTTCCAAGTGTACTAAATAAAATAAATAACCATAATTTCATATTAGACATGCCTGCTGGAATCGAAATCAAACTACGCACTAATGGAATCAACCGTCCAAAAAATACCGTCCATACACCAAAGCGATCGAACCAGCTATCCGCTTTGTGTATATCTTCTTTTTTCACACGAAGCCATTTGCCATACTTATCGATAACTTTTTCCAAACGCTCTACATCTAACAGTATTCCAACGCCATACAAAATCATTGCTCCACTGACAGAACCCGCAGTTGAAGCTACGATTACGCCCAACATAGTCATTGTCGTAGTTGTCGTCATAAATCCGCCAACCGTCAATACCACCTCTGACGGAATTGGAGGAAATATATTTTCTACCATTATAAGAAAAAAGATTCCAAAATAACCATATTCGGACATGATTGATGTAATCCATTCTTCCATCCAAACACTCCTTTTAAGAAGATCGGAAGTTCAACGTCACCGACCATAATTCGGAACGACTTCCAATTCGAAGTGGCGGTCCCCAAAAGCCAAATCCAGAAGACACTAGAAAATGCGTCCCTCTTAACAAGCGATAGCCATAATCAACTTCAAACATGCGTCTTGTCAATAAATGATTAGGCCACATCTGGCCTTTATGCGTATGACCCGACATGTGAAAATCCACTCCTAGTCCACTTGGTGTTTTTAAATCTGCAGGCGTATGGTCCATAACAAGCCAAGGTAGTTTACTTTCTTGTGGTTTTAATGCTGCTAACGAAAGCCGATTTTGATTTGTACGATCTTCGCGTCCAGTTACATAAAAACGGTCAGCTATCAAAACGGTTTCATCTCTTAAAACTTTTACACCTGATTGATTCATCACTTTAACCAACAAAGGAATTTTCTTACCGTAATATTCATGATTTCCTAAAACACCATATACACCTAATGATGGTTTTAATTGCGTCATCACTTCAGACATGCCATATCGTGCATACCAAACCGGATCATCATCCACTAAATCACCTGCTAAAAATACAACGTCTGGATCAAGTGCATTTGTTTTATCTACAAAACGCTGCAAATGCCGTTTACCCGATAGAAAGCCTAGGTGAAAATCAGATCCAACGACCATGTGTAGAGGTTCTGCTGATTCTCCTTCTACTGTCACTTCAAGCTTTCGTACAACCGGACTATAAGCTAAATAAGTGCCTACAATAAATAATAGCAAGATGATACCCGTCGTCACTACGCCGATAACAAACACATCTCCATTAAAATCCATTATAAGTACCATAATGTTGCCCAGAGGAATCAATAAAATAGCGTATTGTAAAAATGCAAACCAATAAGATCCTAGCACCGTAAATCCAAGCCACTTGTGACCAATTCTTCCAACAACGTAACTATAAGCAATTACGAACCAAACAGCCGCAAATAGCCACGGGTTCATACTTTCTATAAAACTTGTCAGCCAAACAAAAACTGCCCAACCCAAATACGCAACAAGCGCTGTATAAATCAATAACGTACTGCCTATCCCCACAACCATCTTCATCAAAACGCCTCTTTCTTTTCCTCAAATGACTCTATTTTGAAATGAACATTTTCTTCCATGTCATAAAAAATAGTATAGCATTTCAACTCGCAAGCTTCACAATTAAACTCTCTTCCACTCTATATGCATGCAGCACGACTAGCACCTAGACTCTACTACGCCTCAAGTCCTAGTAAAAGATGCAGTCAGAGACCGTATTGAAAAGACCATTCTCTTAGTATGATTAACTTACAAATTAAAGAGGAGGCACATAATATGAACAAATTTTGGTTAGTAACACTAGGTATTATTGCAGGAATCGTCGCATTATCCAACATCGGTGCTTTATTCGCATTAGGTATATCCGCTGTCATCGTCTATGTAGGTGTGCATTATTACTTGCGCAGCTTATCCACTGGGGCAAGAGTATTTTGGGCGGCAGTCGCAATCATTGGTGCACTGTCTGCTATCTCTAACGTACCCGCATTGATCGGTCTTGCTGCATTTGCAGGACTGTGGATAATTTACCGCAAATGGAACGGACAAAACGTTTCGTTTGATGCTATTAAAGAAAGCGACCCATTTACAAACTTTGAATACCAATGGAACAAGTTAACTAAATAAGGAGGAAACGACTATGACAACTTTATGGGACCGGTTAAAATTTGCTGTAGCAACAGATGTAGATATGCTTGTTACAAAAAAAGAGGAAAAAAATCCACTAGCTTTGCTCAACCGTTATATTACAGAGGCAGAAAATCAAACTACCACTACAGGGAAATGGGTAGAACGCCAAGCTCAGCTAAATGGTAAACTAGAAAAAGAGTTGACCGAAGCTTCAGCAATGCTTCACAAACGTCAATGTCAATTGGAGTTGGCACAAGCTTCAGGAGAAGCTGACCTTGCTGACTTTGCAGCGAGGGAAGTTCAAATTTATACAACACGTGCTAAGACATTGCAAAGCAACCTTGACGAAAACATCGCTGAATTTACTGAGTTAGAACAACGGTACGAAGAAATGAAACATAAAGTAAAAGATATGAAAGTTAAGCAACTTCAATTAATGGGCAAAGAAAACGCTACACGCGCTCATTTCCAAATGGATAAATTGCTAAGTCCTGAACTTGTCGCAGAACGAATTGGCTCTTTTGAAGACATGACTTCTTACATCACGACACTTGGTACAAAAGTCGAAGAACGACACGAGCGCTCTGCAATGGAACGACGTCTTGAGTTTTTAGAAAAAAAGAGCGCAAACCAAAAAGAACTTGTTTAAACTAGAGTGAGAAGAAGTTTTTCTTCTTCTCATTTTTTCTGAACCAAAGAAGGAGGCAAAACCATGCCGCATTTTTCAACAAATAAACAAGCGTTTTTAATTTTGAGCGCTTTATTTTTAATTTTTGTAGAAGCTGCCTTTTTTGAAAATGGCAGTGTGTTTTTGATTCTTCTTGGTATCGGAACGATCTACTATGCATTAAAAAATAACGTAAAATACCGTCGTTCTTATTTTTGGACAGGTGCTTTTCTTATTGGAATATCCATTTTATCAATGTGGAGTTTACGCTTAATGGTATTTGGACTTGCCGTTTATTTATTACTGCGTTTATGGAAAGGTAACGAATGGCTTCAAACAGCTCCTCTATACGAGGCCACCGATAAAGGACTTATTCAAAACAAAATATTATCTGCACAAAGTACACCAATCGAAGCTTATGAGTGGAAAGACATACACATCCAAGGATTTGTCGGCGATATTTTAGTGGATACGACACAAACAGTATTACCTAAAAAAACCTCACTCGTTTCTATTCGCCAAGGATTTGGGAAAATCCAGGTTATTGTACCTTATGAAGTTCCTGTTCGTGTCTTTTATTCCACACTTCTTGGAGAATCTCGCTTTTTCAACGGCGATAAAAAGCGCATCATCAATGGAACCATTCATACAGAAGATGGTTATCCCGCAGACGAGGGCAGTAAAGTTGAATTGATTGTTTCTGTGACCACTTGGATGGGGGATGTCGAGGTGATTCGCCGATGAGACAAATACTCCCACGTAGCTTATTTTTTATTTCACTGTTTGCGTTAATCGTCTTTAGTATTTTATTTGCGCTACTTGGCTTGCCCTCATTCAAAGGCTGGGCTGTTTTATGGGAAGATTTTATCGCTGGCTTACCGCTTGGTATTTGGTTACTTGTTCTTATGCTTGCTTTATCTGTCGGTATTTCATGGTGGACAGAATCGTTATCGCGCTCAAAAGTCCAAGAAATCGAAGAGATCTTCCAAGCACTTTTACGAAACGAAGACAGTACAGTTGTTCAAGCTGCAAATATGAAAACTCTACCACGCAATTTATCCAGTTCTATATTAAAACTGCAAAAACTTCTGGAAACGCAGCGTAAAAGCTTAACGCGAATTGCCAATGAACGGGCCGAAACACAAGACCAAGTTATTCAAGAGCGTTTGATTATGGAACGGCAACGATTAGCAAGAGAATTGCATGACTCTGTTTCGCAACAACTCTTTGCTGCATCAATGCTATTATCGTCTATGACAGAAGGTGAAGATGTCCAACCTGGATTGTTGCAAACAGAAAAAATGGTTCAGCAAGCTCAACTGGAAATGCGTGCTTTGCTCTTGCATTTGCGCCCTGCAGCTCTACACGACAAGAGCTTACGACAAGGATTGTTTGAATTGGTCAGTGAACTAAAAGAAAAAGTATATTTTACTATTAACCATAAACTCGAAGAAGTGCCTTTGCAAAAAGGGGCAGAAGATCATTTGTTTCGTATTGCACAAGAAACTTTATCGAATACACTGCGCCATTCTAAAGCAACCGAAGTTCATATTTTGTTTGTTGAGCGTGACCATTTTGCAATTTTGCGCATTCAAGACAACGGCGTAGGATTTGAAAGTGAGCAATCCAAATCTACTTCTTACGGATTGAAGCATATTGAAGAACGCGCCATAGAAATTGGAGCAACTAGCAAAATTGTTTCCGTCCCTTCTGAAGGTACTATTGTAGAAATAAAAGTTCCGATTGAAAGGAAGAAAGCCGATGATTCGAATCTTATTAGTGGATGACCATGAAATGGTGCGCATAGGCGTCTCTGCTTATTTGCAGTCTCAGAAAGATATGGAAGTCGTGGGTGAAGCAACAAACGGTCAAGAAGCCGTCCAGATGGCATTAGAGTTACGCCCTGACTTGATTTTGATGGATATGGTCATGCCCATTATGAATGGGGCAGAAGCCACAAAAGCCATTATCAATCAATGGCCAGAAGCCAAAATTATGGTCGTCACCAGTTTCTTAGACGATGACAAAGTATATCCCGCCCTCCAAGCAGGAGCTGTCAGTTACATTTTAAAAACGTCAAAAGCTTCTCGAATTGCCGATTCCATTCGAGAAACCATGAATGGCACTCCGGTTTTAGAACCAGAAGTCATGACCAAGATGATGAAACAAATGCGTCACGAACGCGTGCTTCACGAGGAATTAACAGAACGCGAAATGGAAATTTTGCTACTCCTTGCCCGCGGCTTGACCAATCAAGAAGTTGCCGATCAATTGTTTATTGCTGTGAAAACGGTAAAAACGCATGTCTCTAATATTCTTGCAAAACTAGAAGTTCACGACCGAACACAAGCTGTTATTTATGCTTTCCAGCATAAACTAATAACCCCTCCTCAATAAAAATGCCGAGCAATCTATAGACTGCTCGGCATTTTAAGATTATGCATTTAATTTTCGTAACTCGACACGGCGCATACCTGAGCTAATGCTAATAGCATCACTCCTGCCTTCAAACCAGAAATAACCATCTTCGTCGCGTGATGCCTAGTCCCCTATTGAAGACCAGTCACCTCGGAATGCAGCTTTCATTTAAGTTTATATTTAAAAATAACTTTGTTCTCTCCTCGATTTCGAGCAACACAAAAAATCCCCTTAGGCTACTAACAACCTAAAGGGATTGATAAATGAAACTTATAGTTCCGGCTTATCGTTTTCTTTTTCCATTTTCGTTTCAAGCTTTTCAAGCTGACGCTTAGCAAACTCACGACCACCCATACCGAAGGAAATTGCAAATGCTACTGCAAGTCCAGCGATGATGAATAAGAAGGCTAAGTTAACGATGTTTGTTGCAAAATTCAACTGATCTAATGTCATGAATACGGCAACAATGATAATCACGTATTTCACAATAGCTCCTAAGAAACGGTTGCCAGAAGCTTGTTTTATATAGTTTCCAAGCAAACTACCACCGATCAATCCAAGTCCTAGAATAATTAGTGAACTAATGAGAAGTGGCAAGTAGCCAATTACAGCTTCACCAATTCCATTTAATACATCTAGTTGCAATACGTTCATCGCTTCTACAGTAAAGAAGATAATGATAATCGCTTGCACGACTTTCCCAATAATGTTGGCAAGGTCAAAACTCGGTGTTTTTGTTTTATCTGTATTCAAATACGTTGAGAAACGGTTAATCCCTGTTCCATTCAATAGGCTGATTAACAAATCTCCAACAAACTTAGCGATTAAGATACCTACTAAGATTAAGATAATCGCTACAAAAATATTTGGAATCATATTGAGAACTTGGTTAAGCATGTTCACAATAGGTTCTGAGATAGAGCGGATATTCAAGGTTTCTAGTGCAATTGTCAAAATTGGAATTAATACGATAACAAATACTACATTAGCTAAAACATTTGCTAATGTTGCTTTGTCTCCAGAATCCATTCTTGTCGTTCCTGTCGCACTACTTGGTTTGTTTGTAAATTTATTAAACCATTTATCAATATTGATAGCTGTCAAAAGGCTAACCACAAGATTTTTTACAAACTTAGCAATAAAGTAACCAATCACTAGGATAATAATAGCCATGAAAAGATTTGGCAAGAATGCCAACAATTTATCCATCATGTTTGATATTGGTTGTGCTACGTTGTTCATGTCCAAAGCTTGCAAAACGCTTGGAATAAACAAAATGAAGATTAGGTAATAAAGAATTTTCCCTATAGAATCCAGTATGTTATCTGCATCTTCTTTTGTTTTAGCCATATGTCCTTTGACCATGGCCCGATCTGCACCTGCTTTTTTCAATCCTTTAGTGAAAATAGCTCGTACAACCGTTGCAACAATCCATGCGACTAGTAATAATAATAATGCCCCTAAAACGTTTGGAATGTAGTCAATGATCGTATTTCCGACTCCTCTGAAAGAGTTGCCAATGTCATTCATAAATTCGTCCTCCTTTTGTTTTTTTTTCGCATTCTACTATTATTATCCCCTTACTTCTATGAAGCTAAACTCCTAGAAGCCAAATTGTAGGAAATTAATTGATAAATTAGATAAAAACATAAAATATCACTATTAATATCAGGATATTAATGGTTTGAGCTAACGATCTTCTTCTATTATAATTAAAAGAAAAGAGGAGGCGATCCTATGTATATGACAGTCCAGGAAACTGCAGCTTTTTTATCCATGCCTGAAGAGCAAGTCGACCGTTACGTGTTAGAAGGCCGCATTCGCGCAGTCCATGACGGGGAGCAATACATGATCAACACTTCTCAATTCGGCACGCACTTTCAACAATTGGAAGAGGCTAAATTAGCTTTGGAAGAATGGCGTGCTACGCCGATTCCGGATGACGTAGATATAAAAGATGAAGACTAACTAATAAAAGCATCTAGGACGGGTATGTCCTAGATGCTTTTGTATGTCATCTTCTCCGTACGTAATTTCAATAAATTTGTTTACTGGATAAGTTCTGGTACTAAAAGACTTTTTAACTTATCTTCTATAAAACCTCCCCATTTTTCAAACTCTATCAAAAATCCATCATGTCCAAAATCGGTTTCAATGATTTTCCAAGCTGCAGTCGTTTGTTTTTCAAGCCAAGGAACCATAAGTTCATTCGGATAAAGTAAATCATGGGTAAAAGATAAAGAATAAACGGGAACTTCTATAATCGCATCTTTGATATCATGGGTGTTCATGGCTTTTAACAATATTAAATAGCTATTCGCATCAAAACGACCTGCTAATTTTTTTCCTTGATAATTTAAATATGACTGAACATTAAATTCGCCATCTTTATCGCTTCGTTCAAACCGTTTATTGAACATATTGCCGCTGCGATAAGTGACCATGCCTGCCATTCTAGCTACTTCAAATCCTTTGATCAAACTAGCATCTTTATAATTTCCACCGTTATATTCCTTATCATTTTCGATAGCCACTATCCCAATATGATTAAAGGCTACTCCATAATCACTGTAATACGGCGTTACGGCTAGCGGAAGTATTGCATCGACAAATTCAGGATACATTCTCCCCCATTCTAGCGTTTTCATCCCACCAAGAGATCCACCGATTACCCCAGCTACCTTTTCGATGCCCAGTTTTTTTAATGCTACATATTCCGCTCGGACCATATCCCGTATTGTTAATGTTGGGAACTCTGCATTGTAGGGAGTTCCTGTAATAGGATTTATCGATATAGGACCGGTTGATCCATGACAACCACCCAATACATTAAAAGTAATCACCTGAAAAATAGTTGTATCCACTGGTTTCCCTGGACCTATCATCCCTGCCCACCAGCCCGGATTTTGCTCTGTGCCTACTGCATATTGATCACCAGTCAGCGCATGACAAACCAGAATAACAGGAGCACCTTTATCTCCGAGACGTTCATATGCAAGTTCTACATGTTCTATCGTCTTAGCTGAGTCCAGGGTTAACGAGCCAATGGATACTTTTTTCATGCCGATTCCTCCTTATACTTTTTCTAACACGGTCACTTGTATTGCTTGCTCTAAGTCAGCGATTAAATCTTCAGCATTTTCTAATCCGACAGAGAGTCGGATTAGCTCTTCTGTTACGCCTGATGATTTCAGCTCATCATTGTTTAATTGTTGATGAGTCGTAGATGCTGGATGGATAATAAGTGACTTTGCATCGCCAACATTGGCAACATGGGACCAAAGCTTAATGCTGTCGATTACTTTGCGTCCTGCTTCTCGTCCACCTTTAATACCGAAGTTAACAATCGATCCATAACCATCGTTTTTCAAGTATTTCTTCGCAATTTGATGAGATGGATGATCTTCAAAGCCTAGGTAATTGACCCATTCAATTTGTGGATGCTGTTTTAAATACTCTGCGATAATTTGAGCATTGTTATTATGCTTTGGAATGCGCAAATGCAAAGTCTCTAATCCTTGCAACAATGCATGAGCGCTATCAGGACTTAACGATGGACCAAAGTCACGCAATAATTGAACACGTAATTTTGTCGCAAATGCAGCATTCGGTACATCAATACCATAACGTAGCCCGTGGTAAGTTTTGTCCGGCTCGGTATAGTTCGGGAAGCGTGGATTGTCCCAATTGAATTTCCCTGCGTCTACCGCTACTCCACCAATTGTCGTTCCGTGTCCACCAATCCATTTTGTCGCCGAATGAATGACAACATCTGCTCCAAATTCAATAGGATTACTGCCATATGGTGAAGCAAACGTATTATCAATCAATAATGGCAAACCATGTGCATGAGCAATTTCTGCCACTTTCTCTACATCAAAAACATTTAAACTTGGATTACCGATAATTTCCCCAAATACTGCTTTTGTTTTATCTGTAATGGCTGCTTTAAAATTCTCTGGGTTTGTCGCATCAACAAATTTTGTCGTAATTCCATAACGCGGCAATGTATTTGCAAATAGATTGTAAGTGCCTCCATAAAGACTGCTATCCGCTACGATTTCATCTCCAGCTTCTGCAATGTTCAAAATAGAAAAAGCGATTGCGGCCATTCCTGAAGAAAGAGCTACAGCTGCAGTCCCACCTTCTAGTAAAGCTACTCGTTGCTCAAATACATCAACTGTTGGATTCATAATACGTGAATAAATATTGCCGACATCTTTCAAACCAAATAAATCTTGTGCATGCTGGGTATCTTTAAAAACATAAGAAGTAGTTTTATATACCGGTACACCTCTCGATCCCGTTGTTGGATCTACTTGTTGTCCGCCGTGTAATAATAATGTTTCTGGTTTTAAGTTTGTCATTTTCCATTCCCCCTATTTTTTGTTTTGTAACTGCGAAGGGGGACGAAAAAAGCCCCCTTCGCTAAGAAGAGGGCCGAATATACGGAGTTTTCCTCCTCTTATCTGTCAGAACCTATAACTCCGGTTCTGTAGGAATTAGCACCTTTCCAGACAAAATCGTCTGTTGGTTGCCGGGCATCACAGGGCCTATCCCTCCGCCACTCTTGATAAGAGTATTAAATTTAGTTTTTGATCTTGTTTTGTAGTATAGGAACTTTATTTCTGTTTGTCAACCCTATTAATCAAAATATTTTGAAACCTCACTCTATTTTAAACGTTATCTATTAATAGAATGGAGGAACCGGCTATGTTTATTTGGATTTTGCTATTATTTTTTATCAGCTATTTAATTGGTTGTTGTCATGGCTCTTTGGCGGCACAGCTGTTATCTGGTGTGAATGTCAAAAACGCTGGGATCAAAAATTCTGGTGCCTCGAATGCCGCTATTGTTTTAGGTTGGAAATACGGATTGCTCGTTGCTATTATTGATATCTTTAAAGGTTTTGCGGCAGTTGCAGGGTTACGTTTACTACTAGGTTTAGGTAATTTCTCTCCTGAACTCATATGGACGATGCTATTTATTGGCGGTGCTGGAGTTATTTTGGGTCACAATTTCCCGTTCTTTATGAAGTTTGATGGAGGTAAAGGAACCGCTTCTGTTATTGGCGTCATGATCGCACTCGACTGGAAGCTTGGTATACTTGGCCTATTATTATTGATTGCCGTTTCTCTTATAACAAACTATCTTGTCATTGGTGTACTCGTGTTATATGCAGTTTTCTTTGTAATAGCATTTGTCCCTGCAATTGGATCTTGGCCGCTAGTAATCTCTACTCTTCTTTTCACAATGGCCATTTGGAAACACCGTGAAAATATTATGCGAATAAAGAATGGCAATGAAACAAAAGTATCTTCGATTTTTCGGAAGAAACCTTCAGCACCTATTTAATACGAGTGCAAAAAAAATTTTGTTATTAAAACGATGTCCACCCTGGGCATCGTTTTTCTTTTGCGACAGAATTTTCTTGCTTCGTGTTAAAATAGAATCAAGACTGATTTTAGGGGGATTTATACATGTTTGAATCGTTAATTGAACGACTTGTTCGTTATGCAAAAATTGATACACAATCTGATTTCACAAGTGAGTCAACACCTTCTACACCGGGGCAATGGGACTTACTCCACGAACTAGAAAAAGAAATGACAAGTATCGGACTCACAGATGTTGGTATGGACGATGCTGGGTACCTTTTTGGAACCTTGCCTGCAAATACAGATAAAAAAATTCCGGTCATTGGTTTTCTAGCTCACGTTGATACAGCGACTGATTTCACCGGGAAAAATGTCAATCCAAAACGTATCGATCATTACGATGGCCAAGATATCCAATTAAACGATAGCATCCAGATGACCGTATCTGATTTTCCTGATTTGAAAAATTACGTCGGTCATACGTTGATCACAACAGACGGCACGACACTTCTTGGTGCTGACAATAAAGCTGGTATTGCGGAAATTATGACAGCCATGGATTATTTAGCTCAGCACCCAGAAATCGAACACGGAGAAATTCGCGTCGCCTTTACACCTGATGAAGAGATTGGTCGTGGTCCTCATAAATTTGACGTTGATCGCTTTGGTGCAGAGTACGCTTATACGATGGATGGAGGTCCGCTTGGCGAATTACAATACGAGAGTTTTAATGCAGCGAGTGGTAAATTGATTGTTCAAGGGAAAAGTGTTCACCCAGGATCAGCTAAAGACAAAATGGTAAATGCGCAAACGGTCGCGATTCAATTCCAGCAAGAAATGCCCAAAAATGAAGTTCCTGAACTAACGGAGAACTATGAAGGATTTATTCATTTGAATAGTTTTGAAGGTACTGTGGAATCTGCTGAATTAAGCTATATCATTCGTGATTTTGATAAAGAAAAGTTTGAAGCGAAAAAGCGCCATATGCAAGCTGTTGCAGAAAAACTTCAGCAACAATATGGAGACGAAGCCATTCGTTTAGAAATAGAAGATCAATATTACAATATGCGCGAAAAAATCGAACCGGTTATGGAAATCGTCGACAACGCCGAACGTGCCATGATTACTTTAGGTATCAAACCGAATATTGTTCCAGTTCGTGGAGGTACCGACGGCTCTCAACTATCTTACATGGGACTTCCTACACCAAATATTTTTACAGGCGGCGAAAACTATCACGGGAAATACGAATTTATTTCCGCTGAAAACATGGAAAAAGCTGCACAAGTCATTATCGAAATTGTTAAATCAGCTAAATAAAACTCAAAAAAGACGTATTGGATCTAATCCAATACGTCTTTTCTTCTTATATAATACTTCTGCCATTTTGAGCTAATGCATAATGAATACCATGCTGCAAAGTTTGGAAACACTCGAACTTTGATAAATTGATAGATGCCTCTGTAATGGTCTGGCTCATCTTCGCTGAAATACCAACCAAAATGGTTTGTGTGCCGATTAAAGAAGCTGTCGACCCAAGTTTTTCAATCAACATTGCCGCATGTTGTGTGAAATTAGTATTTAACCCTGTCAGGTCCAAAATTAAGTATTTGGATTTATACTTTGGCATATTCTGCAAAGTTTTCACTAATAGTTCCTCTGCACGCGCCTCATCATATGTTCCGAGTAGCGGGACGACAACAATATCTTCAAGAACTGGAATAAGTGGTGAGGAAATCTCTTTGATCATATCACTGAGTTCCTGTGTCTTTTCATCTACCAATCGTTCCAGTTCATTGATTTTTTCCGCTTCCTTTAAACGAGACAAACGATGAATGTTTTTTTCAATAGTCTCCTCTGAAGGAAAATATTGAATGACACTTTCTTCAAAGCCGTCTAGCTGATGATGCACGATCTTGTACCAAATGTTCTCATTGAATAACGAAGAGAAAATGCCGGCGTAATGGGCAGGCAGAAAGCTGCCCCCCTCCGTTTTTTCTTGTGCTACATTTATTAAATGCTCCCAGCTGTTTTTTAAATGTACTTTTAACGTACGTGCTTCTATATTCAAGTCTTTAATTTCTGCTAGTCCCCACCCTGCAGAAGCATACGTGTTCGTGATCAATTGAGACGCCTCTGCAACAGAGACATCTTCCATGCTCTGAAAATATCCTCCTACTATTAAACCCTGACGAAATCCTGTTGATTCTAACACGACATTTGCAGCATCCTCCCCAGAAATTTCTTCTATAGAGTCGAAAAACATTTTCATAGCTGTCGATGTCCAAAAAAGAACAGATTCCTGTCCTTCAAATAAAAAACGTCCTTTGGCCAAATCCCATTCGAAATTTAAGCCTCCTACGGTTATAGCTGGATTAGTAGTCATTATAAAGCTCCTCCCGATCATTGATTTTATTTTATCACAATTGCTATTTTCTTAAGTAAAAACTTCATGTTTTAAAATTTTCATTTAAGGAATATATATAATAATACAAAAAGGAAGAGGTGTACTCTATGTCAGAAAAAGAGCGCGACCGTAAACCGAGTGATCAGGCTCCTATGGACAATCCTGAGCAGTATAAAACAGATGAGAAAACTTTAACCGAAATGCATAAAGAAGAAATGAACGTCGATCCTATTCCCATGGAAGACTTAAAACAAGAGCAACGAGATGAAAAAGATAAACGTGGTTCGAAAGACAGTTCTTCAAGTCAAGAAAAATTTCCAGAGTAAACAACATAAGTGAACGTTTAGTAAAAAACCCGTAGAGACTAGTCTCTACGGGTTTTTTATGCTATGATTCTCATTTGAACAGGAGTGAAAACGAATGAAAAACTGGATTTATCCACTTATGGTCGTTGTAGCAGCTAGCTGTTATGGGGTCCTTTCCACGATTATAAAGGTAGCTATGAAAAATGGTTTCACCGCTGCAGAAGCAGTTACTAGTCAATACTTTATTGGGTTCGCATTAGCGGCTCTTTTATTTTTTGTCACACAACGTAAAATGCCCAAAATTAAAGGGTGGAAAATATTAGTGCTTTCCGGTAGTTCTACGGCAGTCACGGGTATGGTTTACGCACATTCATTAAACTATTTGCCTGCTTCTTTAGCGGTTGTCCTTCTTTTCCAGTTTACATGGATTGGTATGTTTCTTGATTGTATTGTGAATCGAAGATGGCTTAAGAGAACAGAAGTGTTTTCTTTAATTTTATTATTTGCAGGTACTCTACTTGCAGCTGGTATTATCGGCACTGACTTGAGTGGAATTCAATGGCAAGGTTGGGCTTGGGGAATGGGCGCTGCTTTTTGTTTTTCAGCATTCATGTTTATTAATGGTAAACAAATTCCTGGTATGGATACTTCTGCACGCCTGTTCTACGTATCGTTTTTCGCAGCCATAGTCGTCGGGTTTTTCCAAACACCTGAAATTGTTTGGAACGGACAGTTGTTTAGTGAAGGCTTATGGATATACGGATTATTACTGGGCTTTTTCGGCATAATTATGCCGATTTATTTCTTCTCGGTCGCCGTGCCACATGTTGGCTCTGGACTCGCTTCTATTTTAAGTGCAATGGAGTTGCCAGTCGCTGTAGTAGCATCTGTACTCATCTTGCATGAGACATTATCTCTTCTTCAAATCTTAGGAATTTTTATCATTTTAATCGGAATGATACTTCCGAGTATGTTTGATCGAACCCCTAAAATAGTTCAACAGATTTAACGGCCTGCTGCTCCAGCAGGTCGTTTTATGTTTAGTTCGAGCAAAATAAGGAATAGATAACTACAAAGACAAAAGGAGTGGTACTGGATGAATCAACAAGAAGTAAAAAAAGAGGCATTAAAAATACTCGAAAAAAGTTATGTGGGAACACTTGCAACTGTTAAAGGCAACAAACCCCATTCGCGTTATATGACTTTTTTTAACGATGATTTCACACTCTATACGGCTACAAGTAAAAAAACACAAAAAGTTGATGAATTAGAAGCAAACCCTCATGCCCATATACTTTTAGGCTATGACGGTGAAGGCGTTGGCGATTCATTCCTAGAGATTGAAGGAAGCATGTCGCTAAATGATGATCGTGAAATGATTGATAAAGTGTGGAACGAACATTTAGAAGGCTGGTTTGAAGGTCCGGATGATCCAAACTTAACCATTCTTGCGATTAAACCAACCCGTGTACGCTTAATGAATAAAAAAGGACAAGAACCACAAACTCTCGAACTGTAAACAAAAAACCGGCTCAACGTTATGAGCCGGTTTTTATGTTTTAAGAATTTCGCGAAGTCCTTCTTTATTGAACATTAAATCTTCAAGCGTATATTCATCAAGCACTGTCAAGTAAGCATGAAGCGCCTTCCCTAAAACGCCGCGAAGGCCACATACCGGTGAAATTGGACATCGATTTGTAGCTGAATCAAAACATTCGACCAAATGAAAATCATCTTCCATTTTTCTCACGACAGTCCCAACATTAATGTTTTGCGGGAGATCCGCAAGACGAATACCGCCACCACGACCTCTAACAGTTTGGATAAACCCGGCTTTTCCAAGTTCAAATGTAACTTTAGTTAAATGATTTTTAGATATATTATATGCTTCAGAAATTTCTTGTATGGTTGTCAGCTTATCAGCTTCTTTTGTGCCTAAATAGATCAATACACGTAATGAGAAGTCTGTATACATGGTCAATTTCATTTTTCTCACCTCTTCTGCCTGTCTATTATAGCGATTTTATCATTTGTTCGAAAGTAAATGAACCTCGACCAAAATAGAAAAGGAGTGTTTTATATGTTATCAGAACAAACACGCGAAATCGTTAAATCTACTATACCTGTTTTAGAAGAACACGGAGTAGCTATTACTACTCGATTTTATGAAAATCTTTTCGTCGCTCATCCTGAATTGCTCAACATTTTTAATCAAGCAAATCAAGCACAAGGTCGACAACAAGCTGCACTTGCAAGTTCTGTACACGCAGCTGCCGTTCATATTGATAATTTAGAAGAAATATTGCCAACGGTTGTTCAAGTGGCACATAAACATGTAAGCGTAGGTGTCTTACCTGAACATTACCCTATTGTTGGTGAGTATTTATTAAAAGCGATGAAAGAAGTATTAGGGGATGCCGCAACCGATGAGATTCTTGAAGCTTGGGCTGAAGCATATGGCGTTATTGCAGATGCTTTCATACAGGTTGAGAAAGACATGTACAAAGAAACCGAAGAACAAAAAGATGGTTGGATGTTTTTTAAAGATTTTATAGTAGCACGAAAAGTAAAGGAAAGTGACGTCATTACTTCTTTCTACTTGAAACCTGCAGACGGATCGAATATACCACCTTATACACCGGGTCAATATATTTCAATTCGTTTGACAATGCCCGGAGAAGAATTTTTAGTTATTCGCCAGTACAGTCTTTCTCAAGCACCGAATCCAAACGAATTCCGCATTTCCGTTAAAAGTGAAAATGACAACGATCCAAATGGCGTAGTCTCAAACTATTTGCATCGCAGCCTCAATGAAGGTGACCCCATTGAAGTAAGCGCTCCAGCTGGTGTCTTCGTTTTAGATGTCTCGAAAACTACACCGGTGGCTTTTATTAGTGGGGGTGTCGGTATTACCCCGATGATGAGCATGTTTGAAACGGTTGCGCATTCTACGCCCGAACGTTCCACTACATTCTTGCATGGAGCGCGAAATGCAAATCAGCACGCATTCGATTTAGATATTCAATCGTATGCCGAAAAAATGGAGAATGCTCGCTATAAAACCGTTTATTCAGATGAGCCCAATGGTTTTATTACCCGGAAAATGCTAGAAGACTACGTAGATCCTGCGAGTGATGTTTACGTATGTGGACCACCTCGCTTCATGGAAATTATGATCCACGAGTTGCACGGCATGGGGATTCCAGAAGAACAAATCCATTACGAGTTTTTCGGCCCGGCGATGGATTTACGTATGGATGATGAATAAATGCACTATCGCCCAGCATCCGCTGGGCTTTTTTGCGCTTGGACAGTATTTCGTGTATTTGGACAGTAAGTGATGTCATTCGGACAGTATTTCATCAATTTGGACAGTATTCGAACGGAAGTCGACAGTATCGCCATTTAATGGTAATAAAAACATTAAAAGATGATGCACTTACTTGATGTGACACTTTTGTGAACCTAAATGTGTCTAAATTTTAAAGATGTATTTTAAATGTATCTTTAAAAAGATTACAAGAGTATAGTCAAGTTATAGAAAACAAAAGGAGAGATTGACTATGTTATCAGTAGAAACAAGAACAATCATTAAATCCACAGTACCGGTATTAGAACAACATGGTGGAGCGATTACAACAGTATTTTACAAAAATCTGTTTGAAGCGCATCCAGAACTTTTAAATATATTTAATCACGCAAATCAAAAACAAGGTCGTCAGCAAGCAGCTTTAGCAAACACGGTTTATGCTGCAGCCGTTCACATTGACAATCTTGAAGCCATTCTTCCAGCAGTTGTGCAAATTGCCAATAAACACGTTAGTTTAGGCGTCAAACCTGAACATTATCCAATTGTTGGTGAGTTCCTATTAAAAGCCATCAAAGAAGTATTGGGTGATGCAGCAACAGATGAAATTATGGGAGCTTGGGAACAAGCTTATGGCGTTATCGCAGATGCCTTTATCGGCGTTGAAAAAGACATGTACGCAAATATGGAAACGCAAGAAAATGGCTGGAGTGTATTTAAGGAATTCACAATTGTCCGCAAAGAAAAAGAAAGCGACAATATCACTTCTTTCTATTTGAAACCAGTGGATGGTAAAAACGTTCCTACTTACAAACCTGGCCAATACATTTCTGTACGCATGGCAATTCCAGGCGAACAATTTTTATTCAATCGTCAATATAGCCTTTCTCAAGCAGCTCGTGAAGACGAATTCCGCATCTCTGTTAAACGTGATGCAGATAATGACCCGAACGGTCGCGTATCGGTTTACTTACACGATGAAATGAATGTAGGCGATCGCTTTGAAGTGAGTGCACCTGCTGGCGAATTTGTTCTTGATACAGAAAAAGATTCACCCGTCGCGTTTGTTAGTGGTGGCGTTGGGATTACACCAATGATGAGTATGTTTGAAACAGTTGCGACATTAACACCAGAACGTCCAACTACTTTCCTTCACGCTGCGCGTAATGAATCAATGCATGCTTTCGACAAAGACATTCAAAAACATGTTAATTCGATGGAAAATGCTAGCTACAAAACACTATACTCAGATCAGCCCGAAGGCTATATAACTCGTGCTATTTTAGAGGAGTATGTTGACATCACAGGTGATGTTTATGTATGTGGTCCTGTTCCATTTATGGAAGCAATGATTCAAGAATTGCATGCACTTGGCATGAAAGAAGAACAAATTCACTTTGAATTCTTTGGTCCAGCTGTCGCTCTTCAAACTGTATAAACCCTTTAAAAGCTGTCCATTTGGGCAGCTTTTTTGCAAATAACAATCGCTCTGCTTTTTGCAGAGCGATTTCATTTATTTTAAAAACTCTAACCGATTTCCAAAAGGATCAAAAACAAAAAACCGTTCGACCTCTGGAATACTGTCATCTTCTTTAAAATCTATTTTATTCGCTAGTAAATATTCTTTCATTTCCGTATAACCCGCTACACGAAATGCCGGATGCGCTTTTTTTGCTGGCGAAAAAGGATCTTCAACGCCTACATGCAACTGCTGGTCTCCAAACTCAAACCAAATTCCTCCTCTTGCTTTTAACGCTTCAGGCTTCTCAATTTTCTTCATCCCTAAAACTCCTGCGTAAAAAGAATCTGCCATTTCCTCTTGTCCAGCAGGTGCTGCCACTTGCACATGATCAATTCGCAAAACAGAAAATTTCATATCCTCACTCCTTTACTCGATTTTATCCATTTTCTTAATATTTTCCAAAAGAAATCTTTACGTGCACTTTGCAAACAACTAGTATTTACCGTAGCATAATTAAAAAGAGGTGAATCGTAATGACTTTTCCGCAACAAGCTAAGTATGGATTAAGTACACAATCTGTAGTAGTCGATCGTATGCCACAACAAAAACTTAACGCAGATATTCCTGCCATGATAGAAGAGTTAAAAGTTTGGTGTGATACGGATAATGCTGGCGTGGCTGTTTCTTATTTTTTCCGACAATACGCGTTGTATGTAACCGCTCAATTTAGTTTACTCTATCAATATAATGGTTATTTTGATATAGATTGGCGAAAGTTACAATTTGACCGCGTTCATAATTATGGATTGCCCTTATTACAAACGCATGTACCTTCTTCTACTTTTAAAACGATTGACTCGGATAAACGATTCCATGCCTTTCACGATATTCTTTATAAGCAAGTAGATGACTTGAGAACGGAGTTCAAAAAACACATAAAAATTTCACCCCTTACTTGCTGGGAAAATATTCTAGGTTCCTTGTTATGGTTTTATGCCAGTTTAGAACCACGAAATCCTCGACTAGTCGCTGAAGACATAGAATGGTTGCTAGAGAATGAGAACTGGAAGCCTATCAAAACATCTTACCTGGAAAAATTACTTGGTAACATGTCATTGCAACAAGCTATTTCAAAGCCGCTCCGCAAAACGTGTTGTCTCTATAAAGAAATGCCTGATTTTGCTACTTGTACATTTTGCCCAAAACCAAACTAAAAACACCTCAGCAAAATGCTGAGGTGTTCATTTTATACTTCAAATACTTCGTGTAGAATTTTTCCAGGATCGTTGTTCATTAAGTTTTTATATACACAGCTTTTTGGTTTTTGTTGAAGTGTTTTAGCAAATGATTTGGCGTGGTCGGCTTCTCCAACCACATGAATTTCTTCCCATTTGCGTTCTTTTTTCAACTTATCCATTTTGCCACCCATGTCTTTATAAAAACGCTCTAAGTTTTCTTTTAGTCTGTGGTCTAGTTCATCAGAGGGACTTCCCCCACCACCACCTGTGACTGTGCTACCTGCACCAACGCCTACTCGACCTGAGCTACGTGCACCCTTTTGTTCAGTCCACACTTCTAGTCCTGAATCAAACTCATAAAAGAACTCTTCGTTAATAATCCCCATAGAAGTATCAATAACACGGATTCCTTTAAAACCTGGTAAAACGATACCCGCGTATGGATATGCTTTATACATATATCTCAGTTCTTCTAATTCAGGTTTGTTTTCCCAATGGAAACTTGTTTTGACCGGTACTTGCACATAATGTACAGACCAAAGATCGTTTTGCTCAGAAGCAAAAATAACGACCCCTTTTTGAAGTTCATTTTGATTGTCTAGTATTTCTTTTTCCACTTTTTTTCTTATATTTTTATATGCCTTCATTTCTTCTTCATTATTTGATGCTTTTAAGTATTCATCTAATCGCTTTAAACCATTTTTCAGATGGATCTTCCATGCCCCATTCTGAGCATTCAGGTCAGTTGGATTGGTATTCAAATATACACTTAACACGCAACGATCTGGACATTCGAAACTTTTCAATTCCTGGATTTTGTCGTATAAGGTCATTTAGTCATCCTCCTCTTTATATTCCACCGTCACTATCTGATTACCCTTAAGCATTTAATTTAAACGAATTTTCCGAACCTTTATTATGAATTTGATGTTTAAACTATCGAATCAGTGGTAAATAAACACTGTATTGAAAAATCACAAGGGAGTTGGCGAAGAAATGGAAAACATCAATAAACAAGTTGAAGAAAAGTTATCAAATACAGATGAACAGAAAAAAGAACAGATTTTAGCGGATTTTTCCGTATTCATTAATTACTTGAGTGAAAAAGTAGCATTAGGCGAGAAAATGGGATTAAGCGAAGAACGCATTGCACAACTAGCAGAGAAAGTTGCATCTCATCTTGCGAAAAAAGAAGATCCTAAAAATAGTGAAGAATACTTACTACAACGTTTGTGGCAGGTTGGCGACAAAGACCAGCAACATATGTTAGCACATATGCTAGTGAAATTGGCTAAAGATCAAAACTAAATTAAATACAAAAGGCCTTCCTCAATGGGAAGGCCTTTTTTCGTACAATTTGAACATCAGTAGATAAACAAAGCCACTTGTAATTGCGAGGAGACCAAGAATGCCAAAAGTCCATGGAAAGCCAAACCAAGCAGTCATTGGGATGGAAATTGGTGCAATCATACGACCGATGGTATAACGCATACTCGCAGCGGCAAAATATTGGCCACGCATATCTTCAGGTGCTAGTTTTGAAATAAAACTTTGTTGTAGACCAACCACCATCAATTCGGCAAATGTAAAGATGGCCATTGCTACAACAAACATCCAAAACCAGGAAGTTAGCGGGAATAACCACATCGCCAGTCCGTAAAAAGCAGCTGAGGCAAAGAAAACCCATTTCTCTGGAAACTTCGTCATCCATCTTGTCACAACCACAGTGAGTAACGCAACGAACAATCCATTTTCAGCGAGTAAGAGTCCAAAAGAAGTCTCCCCAGTAACAAACCATTCCCTATCAAATAAGGTCGCGATCGTTTGACTATCAATTGTTTCTTTTAAGTAAATCGGGATGAGTAAATCTAATTGCATAAAGGTTTGGGCACCTAAAATCCCAGCAATGATGAATAATAAGAACAGACGATCTTTAAAGATTAAACCATATTCTTTAAACTGCTTTGAAATGGCGCCAACCCAGCCTATCGCCGTTTGCGACTGCCATTTGTTTACCATTTCTTGCGATAAGGTTTCTCTTGTCAAAAATCTCAATACTAAACCGAGTAGCATTGAAATAACTGTCACTACTAGCAATAATTCAAATCGATACGAGAAGAAAAGTACCGCGCCAAATAATGGACCTACTACTACCGCAATGTTTAAAGTCGTATAAAAAATAGCGAAGACATCACTTCTGTATTTTTCAGGTACAACATCCGCAATCATTGCCTGACTTGCCGGCCAATACAACGAGCCGCACATTCCTGCAAGTGTAAACGCTACAAACCCGAGCTCAGGAGATTGCATCCAAGGTGAATTGGCAAAGGCAAATAGCAAAAACGAAAACCCTTGTGCTACAGATGCAACAACAAGCATACGCTTACGACCAAAACGGTCTGCGCAATACCCACCGACTAAGTTTGCTGCTACAGAAAAAACTTGTGAAATTACGAGTAATAGTCCTGCGGTTCCTTTACCAAATTCTTCAGCAAAATAAATCGCTAAAAACGGGAATACCATCCAATAACTTGTATTCATGAAAAATTCGCCTATTAAACGAACTTTTAAACTTCGATCCCAGTCCCTCAATCTCATCTTTAGTTCCCCGCGTTCTTCTCTATGTCACATCTGCCTTTTGCAGAAGCGCTACTCGATCGTCTCTAATAATTTATAGCTTATGCAAATATCAATCATTAAGTCTTTTCTTTCTTTTGCAAATTGAATAGAAATCCGATCTTTGTCTCGTTCGACAATTTTTCCTGCTCCAAAAACGCGGTGACGAACCCGAACACCTTCACGCAAAACCTCTTCCGTGTGGATCGCATTTGGATTATCCGGAACTTTAACTTTAATAGGAGTTTTAGCTTTATCACTTTGAGTTGTGGCTAGTCTTTTTTCAGGAACAATGAGTTTACGCACTTCTCCAACAAAACGTGATTCGTTGCCATGACTAACCAGTTCTAAATGCGTTTTTGCTCTTGTCATGCCTACATAAAACAATCGACGTGCTTCTTCCAATAAATCAGGCGTTTCCGCATCGTCTTCTGTTGGAATAACACCTTCTACCAAATCAATCATATAAACCCGTTCAAATTCCAAGCCTTTTGAGCTGTGGAAAGTAGATAAGGTAAGCATATCGTCGGTTTTTTCTTTTTTAGCTTGTTGCGTTACTTGTTCTAATTGCTTGAGACGTTTAGCAAATGCCGTCATTGAGTCTAGCGGTTCTGCTATTTGTTCTAAAGTGGTAAGGATTTGTGCCAAGTACGTCATTTTCATCCCAAATTTCTCGGCACGACTGGCAAGCATTTGGTCGTAACCCATTTCCCCACGAATCGTTCGAATCACTTTTAAAGGTTTCATATTATTTAATGCTTCAAACCATTTTTTTTGCTCAGCCAAAATTTTAAGTTGATAGTCTTTTAATGTAATCGTCAAATTGATGTCGTCAAAGGCATGCTTACCTGTTGGCTTCATTCGACTCAGCATTTTCAATTGACTGCTTGACCAATACGCATTGGTTTTAGAAGCTACTTTTGAATAAATATCAATACGTTCCGGCTTTAAGCTAAAACGCATAAAATTCAACATGTCTTCCACAATCCAATGCGAGAAAAAGCGATTGTCCGAATCCTTCATATAAAACGGAATGCCTAAACGCTCAAGCTCGCTCATTAATAAAGTTGAAGATGAATTATTGCGATACAGAATAGCTACATCTCCATAGTCCGTCAATTCCTTCAATTCTTTTAGCACGTATTTAAATTGTGCATCTTCTGAACTTAATCGTTTCAAGACAATTGGATCACCTTCGCCTTGTTTGGTGAACATGTTTTTATCGTGACGCTTTTTATTGGTTTTAATAAATGCATTCGCAGTATGAACGATGTTCTGAGAGGAACGATAATTACGCTCCATTTTCATAATATAGGCGTTTGGATAAACGGTTCTAAACTTTAGTAAATACGTAGGTTCAGCGGCTCTCCACGTATAAATCGATTGATCGTCATCTGCCACGACACACAGGTTTTGGTGGCGTGCTACTAATTTCTCTACAATAGCATGTTGAATCTGCGAAGTATCTTGGCTTTCGTCTGTCATCACATAATCCCAGCGTCCTTGATACTTTGCTAGTAAGCTTTTATCTTTTTCTAAAGCCTCATAAGCGAGTGAGAGCATGTCATCAAAATCTACTAACCTTACGTCATAGTTTTCTTTGAAAGCTTCATAGGTTTTTAAGATTTCAATCGCTCCAGGAAAAGGTTCTTTTAGTTTAGCCCATTGCTTTCTTGGCAACATTTTATTCTTTACGAAACTAATAAACGAAATCAATTCTTCTAATTGATCGTCAGTAATTGGTTCATCGTTTTCTGTCCGGTACATTTCTCGAAGCAATTTCTTTTTATGAAGACCATTTGTTTCATTGCCTTCGATCATGAGATAACGTGATCCTGAAAAATAATCTCGAGTGATTTGAAAAGCTAAACTATGAATCGTAGAAAAATCAATAGGTTGTAATGTTGGGAAAAAACGTTTGTAACGCTCAAGCATATCGTTAGCTGAGGCTTTACTAAACGTAATCGCTTTGATCCGTGATGGGAAAACTCCTTTTTCCTCTATTAAATACCCGATTCGCATGATCATTGTGGTGGTTTTCCCAGATCCAGGACACGCTAGTAACAACAATGGACCTTCTGTTCGTTCGACTGCTTTTCGCTGTATTTTATTTAATTGAACTCCCAGTTCCTGTTTTTTTCGTTCAAAGAATTGGCTCATTATAAGAGACTCCTTCATTTTTTCAATACCCCTATATTAACACAAAACCGGACCCTTTTTATGGGTCCGGTTTTGGTGATTTTGTCTTTATTGATTATTGTACGTCTTTCCATCTTCTCGTAAATTTCAGGTTTAAAAATCACATTTACTTTCCAGTCAAAATTTCACAAACTCTTCCTACTTGTCCGTCTTCTAAACGTACTTTAATGCCGTGTGGATGAGTCGCTGAGTTTGTCAGTAAATCCTTAACAACTCCTTGTGTTTTCTTGCCTGAGCGCTGATCCTGTTTTAAAATCACGTTTACTTCAATACCTGGTTTCACGTCACTTCTTTTTTTGCCGTCCATGCTTATCCCTCCTAGCTTTCTTCTACTATACGCTATTCTTTCTAGACCGACAAAAAGACGGGGAGTTATCCCCGTCTCATGTCGTAGACAAAAGAGTTATTACGTTAGTTAACGAATAAACATTCATCTTATCCTATATACAGGATCCTTCGCTCCATGCGGACGCTTTCCGCGGACGAAGCGCTGAGCCTCCTCGTCGCAAGCTCCTGCGGGGTCTCATCACTCCGTTTTTCCGCAGGAGTCGCCGCATTGCGCTCCGTATCCTTGTGTGATTACTCATCAATCTTATTGAAAAGTAAATTCGCTGGTTACTCTCTCTGATTGGAACCTCATGCTAGCAACCGTTCTGGCCACGGAGACTCCTATGGGACAGCGAGAGCTGAAGACCCCGCAGGAACGTCAGTGACGAGGAGGCTGAAGCTGAGCCCATGGAAAGCGTAGTGGCTAGAACGGTTGTGGCTTTTACACAACTATACATTTTCAATAGACTTTGTCTACAGTATGAGACGGGGAGTTACCCCCGTCTTTCACATTCTTATCTATTAGAAACGATCACGATCTGTACGATCTTCACGACCTAATTTGTTATTCATTCCATTAGAATCATCATCGATATCTGCTTCTTCATGGCGAACCGTCTCGTTGAACGTTTCGGTATCCTGCACTTTACGTTTTCCAACGACAATTTCTTCAGATATTACATCTTTTTTTGTAACTTCTACATGTTCTTCTGATACGGGAATATGAATATCTTGTCCTTCTTGGTATGCATCTCCTGTTAATGTAGATTCTTTATCAAAAGAGTTGCCAACTGTTTCTTCGTTTACTGGGCGTCTTTCAATATAAACTTCTTCACGTTCAACAGGTACTTCAATTGTCTGATTTTCTTCAACGACATGTTTCCCAACATTTACTTCTCCCGTTTGCACACGCTCTTTATCAACGCTCAGGCGTTCTTCATGTAATTGCATTTTTTCTTCTTCTGTCGGAAGATTTTTGTCATTATTTTCAAAACGACTTGTATCTGTAGAATGTTCTTCTGTTCGATTAGACTCAAGACCAAATCCTGTTCCTGATTCGTTTCCAACACCTGCTGTTTCAGTAGTATCTCTGCCGAACGTATCATTTTTCTTGTTGTAATAGACTTCATTTTCATCATTAGTATCTACTGTTAAGCCGTCTCTACCTACTGCATCAGTGTCCATATGATTTCTGCCTAATCCTGTACCTGTTAAACCAGCCGCGCCCATTGTTCCTGCTTCTGCACTTGTTGATGTATTATCGTAAGGCGCCTTACCTTCGTAATTTGCGCCGTACTCACGGTCTACAAACAATAAAATTTTGCCGTTTTGCACTTCATTGTAATAGCGGTCCGCTTCATCTTTGTCTACTCCCATACCTGAGAATGCTTCACGTGTTGAGTCATCCCCTGATAAGAAGCCCATAAACTTGTCCATCCAGTTTCCTTCAGATGATTTATAATCTACATCTGTTCGTCCTCGGACCATCGAGATTTGATCTTCATCACGTGCCATTACATACATATCGTTTTCACTAGAACCTTGTGCTTTTAGTTCCTCAATTTTGTTTAGTACTTCTGTTTCACTGTCGAATGTACCCATAAATTTATTGTTAGTCATTTCCTATTCCTCCATTTTTTGTTTTTTAGTTGCTTGCTTAATCTAGAAAATACCCAATGCAAACTTTCTTAAACATTTTCGGAATGGACATGTATTTTATTAATTTTTATTTGCCTGCTCTGTTCCAATGACGATATCCACGAATGGCTTCTATGAATTCGAAAACTAGGTTGAATTGCTCAATCTGACATCAGCACATAATTGTCTGTGCTACTTCTTGGTTATTGAAAACAAAATATATCGTGCGCATTTGCAGCTTGTTACATTTCGTTATGAAGTTCTAGTTTTACTGAGTGAACAAAGTCCAAAAGTTTTTGTCTTACTTTTTTTATTCACTTCGGGTTCTTTTGCCATTTTGACACTCCTTTTTGTTTTATAATCATTCTCCTATTACCCGGTTTCAAGCTAATAAACCCATTTTTCAGAAAAAACCCCGTAGGCTTTATTTAGCCCACGGGGTTCTATTAAAAGATACTTAAATCCCATTCTTTTGAAATTTGTCGCAACATCATGGTTCCTGCTGCACTGTTTCCTTGTACGTCAATCGCGGGCCCATACACACCAATGCCCGCTCCAGCTCGGAATTCATAAGTTTGAGAGTGAAGCTTCGGTGGAACAGCTGCCATGATTCCACCTGATACGCCACTTTTCGCAGGAATTCCAACATGCGCTGCAAAATTACCTGATGAATTGTACATCCCACATGTTACCATCAATACTTTCGCAACTTGGGCAATTTCGTCTGAGAAATGTTTGACCTTGGTAATTGGGTTGTAACCGTCGTATGCAATAATCAAACCAATTAACGCCAAATCTTTCGTACTCACTTTGATCGCACATTGACGAATATAAATATCAAGTGCTTCTTCTACTTCAATCTCTAGGAACTTAGCTTCTTTCAAATAATAAGCTAAAGCTCGGTTGCGATGTGAAGAAGCCCATTCAGAATCATATACTTCTTTATCTAGTTCAAGCGGGTGACCCACTAAGTCTTCTAAAAAATGTAGAAGAAATTCGTATTTCTTTTGACTGGTCTGCCCCGGTAATAATGCTGAAATGGTAATAGCTCCTGCATTGATGAAGGGATTAAACGGTTTGTTCGGTCGATGAATTTCAAATGGAACAATCGAATTAAATGCTTCACCAGTTGGCTCTACATCAACACGCTCTAATACGAAATCCAAACCATAATTGCAACTTAACGCAATAAACGTTAATGCTTTTGAAATGCTTTGCAACGTAAATTCTTTGTCTGTGTCTCCTGCGCAATAATAATTCCCATTGTCGTCAAGCATACAGATTCCAAGCTGACTTGGATCTTCTTTTCCAAGTGCCGGTATATATTGAGCGGTTGTCCCTAATATTGCATGGCCTCTATTTGCCTCTACCCATGCTTCTAACTGTTCTTGAATACGCGGGTTAGTTTGCATAACACCCCTCCTAAGTTTTCTTTATCATGAATGAAAAGTGCTCGCTTTGTCAAAAGCTCATTATGTACTATCAAAACCTTCCCCAATTGCTTAGGGAAGGATTTTTTATAATTTATCGTACCAATCTTTTGCTGCTTCTACTTCTGGCATTGTTAATTGATGACCAAAGTCTTCCCAGTGCAATTGCACCTTTGCACCTGCATCTGTGAGTAGTTTTTCAAGATCTGTTGACTCTTCGGCAGAACAGATTGGATCGTTCGTACCAGCAGCAATAAATACAGGAACGTTTGTTAAATCAGGTAAATCAGTGTCTCGGTTTGGAACCATCGGATGATGGAGAATCGCTCCTTTTAAGGAATCTGAATACGTGAATAACAAGTTCGCCGCAATGTTTGCTCCATTTGAATACCCGATTGCGATAACATGATTACGATCAAAGTTATGCTCTATTGCTGCTTGTCCAATAAACTCGTGTAGCTCTTCTGTACGAAACTTTAAATCTTCCATGTCAAAAACACCTTCAGATAAACGTTTAAAAAAGCGCGGCATACCGTTTTCTAAGACATTGCCGCGAACACTCAATACCGAAGCCTCAGGATCTATATGCGCTGCGATAGCTAGCAAATCTGTCTCGTTGCCACCTGTTCCATGCAGCATCAAAAAAGTAGGTTTCGCTGGATTTGTCCCTTGTTGAAAAAGATGTTTCATTTGTAGGTTACCTCCAAATTTCGTTTCTTATTTAATTCCCTATCTAATCTCTCATAAACTTACTTTGAATTCGAGATAATTACAATATATTCCTTTTCTTTTCCAATAAAAAAGGTTCATGGCTTTTACACCATGAACCTTTTGCGATCGCTATACTTCTGTTTTCAACATATCTTGTAAATTTTCTTTTGAAAACAAATAATTTTCATTACAAAAATGGCATTGTGCTTCAGCTTTTCCGTCTGTCACAATCATATCTTCTATTTCAACTGTTCCAAGTCCTTGGATAGCGTTAGAAATGCGTTCTCTTGAACATTGACATTGAAATTTCACAGGCATTTCGTCCAAAACTTTGACGTTTCCGGCGCCTAATACTTTGTTTAAAATGTCTTCTGGCGTTAACCCTTCGCGTACCATATTAGAGATTGTCGGAATCACTTTTAGACGGGCTTCAATATCTTCAATGATGCTTTCTTCCGTGCCAGGCAATAATTGAATAATAAATCCACCCGAAGCTTGAATGGTATTATCCGGATTTACAATAACCCCAACTCCTACAGATGACGGAATTTGTTCAGACGTCGTAATGTAGTGCGTAAAGTCATCACCCAATTCACCCGATACTAATGGAACTTGTCCAACAAATGGTTGAAGTAGTCCAATGTCTTTGGAAATCGACAACGTTCCTTCTGTGCCGACCGCTCTTCGAACATCTAGTTTTCCTTGGTCATTTAAATCAAAGTGAGTTAATGGATTGCTTACATAACCTCTGACTTCGCCTTTTGCATTTGCATCTACTAAAATGGTGCCAATAGGACCCCCACCATTAATGCGAATCGTTAATTTTTCTTCACCTTTCATCATAGCGCCTAACATGACGCTCGCTGTCATGGATCGGCCAAGTGCTGCAGATGCAGTTGGCCACGTGTAATGGCGTCTTTGTGCTTCCCCAACCGTTTCTGTCGTACGTGCTGCATACGCGCGCACTTGTCCATCATAAGCTAAAGCTCTTACTAAATAATCGTTCATCTTGTTCTTCCTCTCTTTATGTGAGCTTTCTATGCTTAGATTGCTTGTTTTTTCATTCGAACTTTGTCAGGCGTGACGTCATCCCCTAATGGGTCAATGACCTTCATGCTTGTCACTGTTGATTCGACTTGACCACGAATTTCGCGTAAATAATCTTCACGCAAGACTTGACGTTCAACTTTTTCAGCGTCTGTTAGTCTTTCTTGACGCGCTTTCTGTGCCAATTCGTTAATGCGCGGTAAAATATCTATCATCATTAATCCTCTTTTCTGTTAAATCACTCGTTTTTGTTCAAGCCATTCGGCTAACTCGGTTGTTTTCTTTTGAAATCTCTGTTCTTTCATTTTTTGTGAAAGAGATTCGATTGTTTCTTGTTCCATACGGGAGCGCCATGCACTTTCAGCTTCTACCATTAGCTCTGTCAATAAGCAGCAAGATTCCGGTTCGTCAAGTTCCAATAAATCACCTAATACTCCGCTCGGTGAATAAAGCGATTGTTGACCTTCGATGGCAACATATATATCAAACACATTAATATCTGCTGGTTTCTTGTTAAGTTTAAATCCGCCTTTGACTCCCGGTACAGATGTGATTAAGCCTGCACTGACCAGTTTTCTTAATAGTTTTTGAAAATACGTTGGAGAAGTTCCTAACTGCTGACTAATTGCTTCACCCGGAAGAACAGCTTTCTCCGGAAGCATATTTAATAACAACACTGCATATACCGATTGCTCTACACCTGGTTTCATATGCACCCAAATCACCCTCTTTCAATTACGGATAACTATTATCCTTGTTGTCTACAATATACGCTCTCGAATTAAAAGTAAATAAATTTGCTTACGTTCTTTGGATAGTTAAAAAGCCATCCAGAATTGGATGGCTTTTCTATAGCTATATTGATTTACACAAGACCCGACACGGCACCGTAAACAAGTGCCATTAAAATGACGAGCGCAGGATGGACTTTTCTGATTTCTAGTAACCAATAGCTAAGAACAATTAATATTACCGTTTGTACTGTACCCGAGCTATCGATAGACGTCATGAAAAACTGAAGTGTCATTGCACCAAGCAACACTGCGATGACCGGTCGCACTAATTTGGTGATATTTTTAACCTTCGGAGAATCTTTGTATTTTAAAAGAGTGACCATCAAGATCACCATGAGAATAAGAGACGGCGCTACTGAAGCAAATAACGCAACAACTGCTCCAAGAATCCCGCCCTCTTCATATCCTATATAACCTGCCATTTTAGTTGCAATAGGTCCTGGCAACGCATTGCCTAGCGCTAAAACCTCTCCAAATTCTTGTGTCGTCATCCACTCATAGCGATCAACTACTTCTTTTTCCACCAGTGGAATCGAAGCCGGTCCACCACCATATCCCAATATCCCTGGAATAAAAAATGCTAAAAAGAGGTACCAGTAAATCATTTTGAGTCTCCTCCTTTTTTAAAGGAAGTTAAGGAAACGATTAAAATCCCTAAAATAACAATTGCGGGATGAATGGTTAAGAATTCTAATAAGACAATTGCAATCCCCGTAAACACAATAGCGCGACCCATTCCTAAAGACTTGCCTGACTTCTGGAAAAAATCCCACGTCATAATAGCAAGCATAACTCCTACAACGGGAACTACAGCTGCAGACATGCTATTGACCCATTCAAGATTTTTGTATTTTTGTAAAATACCTAACAAGATAATCATTAATACGACAGTAGGAACGACGGTAGCGATCAATGCTACAATACACCCCACCAAACCGTTAACCCGATACCCAATATAACCTGCCATTTTAGTAGCAATGGGGCCTGGCATTGTATTTCCTAAGGCCAAGGTATCTCCAAATTCATCTTCTGTCATCCATTTATAATTGACGACCGCTTCCCTGTGAAAAAGTGGAATCGCAGCAGGTCCACCTCCAAATCCAAGAAGACCTACCCGGAAAAATGCTAAAAACAAGTCTTTATTAATTTTCAGCTTGGAACTCCCCATTTGCTCTTCTCCCAATTTCTTGAGGCCTACCAAACAGCCACCGAACCATCTGTACGTGATTCAGTGCCGCCGGCTAATACACCTGTTTTAGGATTGCGCCAAATAATTTGACCTCTCCCAAAACTTCCGCCATCTGTCGCTACTTGAATTTGATGACCTTTTCGGGATAACGCCTGTGCCAAATAATTCGGGAAATCTGGTTCAACTAAAATAGTCTTTCCTTCAATCCATTGCCATCTCGGAGCATCGAGCGCTGCTTGTGGATTCATTAAGTAATCGATCGTATTGGTAACTACTTGGAAATGACCTTGTGGCTGCATATAACCACCCATAACACCAAATGGCCCTACAGCTTTGTCGTCTTTTGTCAGGAATCCTGGAATAATTGTATGGAAAGTTCGTTTACCGCCAGCCAATACATTAGGATGTTCTGGATCTAACGAAAAATCCGCTCCACGGTTTTGCAAGCTAATTCCCGTTCCTGGAATAACAATTCCTGAACCAAATCCCATATAATTGCTTTGAATATAAGAAATCATATTGCCTTCTTCATCGGCCGCAGATAAATAAACGGTTCCACCTTTAGGCAATTCATACGGTTCAGGATCAGATGCCTTTTCACCAATGGTCTTCGCACGTGCGGTTGCGTATTCTTCAGATAGTAAATGCTCTGTGCTGACAGGCATATTTTCTGGTTCTGTAATAAATGCTTTGCCGTCCGTAAACGCAAGTTTCATCACCTCGATTTGCTCATGGTACGTTTCCGCAGATTGCCATTTAGGTTGTTCGAGTTTTTTGAAGATGTTCAAAGCCATTAAAGCAACCATGCCTTGTCCATTCGGTGGAATTTCCCACACTTTATACCCGCGATAATCTGTTGAAACGGGTTCAACCCATTGCGGCTTGAACGCTTCTAAATCTTCTTTCGATAAAAACCCTTGGTGTTTTTTCATAAAACTATCGATTTTATCTGCAATGGCGCCTTCATAAAAAGAACGAGCATCGGTTTGTCCAATGTCAGTCAATGTTTTAGCATGACCTGGAGACGACCACATTTCGCCAATTTCTGGTGCGCGACCGTTTGGTGCAAATGTCTCGAACCAGCCTTGGTATTCTTCGCTCGTGAAAGATTCTTTGTATTTGGCATAAGCTGCTTGCCAATACTTCCCAAGAATTGGTGTTAACGGATAGCCTTCTTCCGCATATCGAATCGCAGGCTTTAAGGCTTCTGCAAGTGATAATTTACCAAATCTCTTCGATAATTCAGCCCATGCAGCTGGCACTCCAGGAACTGTCACAGGCACTAAGCCGAATGTCGGCATTTTTTCAAAACCAAGTGCTTTGACCGCTTCCGGAGAAATGCTTTTGGGTGCAGGACCTGAACTATTTAAGCCGTGGAGTTTGTCTTTTACCCAAACTAAAGCAAAAGCATCTCCACCGATTCCGTTTGAAGTTGGCTCTACAACCGTTAAAGCGGCAGCAGTGGCAATCGCCGCATCAATGGCGTTCCCACCATTTTGCATGACTTCAATGCCAGCTTGTGCAGCTAATGGTTGTGATGTGGCCACCATTCCTTTTTTTGAAAATACGGTTTGTCTTTGTGATGCAAACGGGTTATGTAAATAATCCATAATACCTCTCCCTTTCTTTTATGTACCATTCCGTACAAAACAATTCTCTATATCTTCAAGTATTTAACTTTAATCAATTTCCACTTAATAGTTTCAAAAGTCGAATACTTCTGATTATAGAGCATTGACATTTTTATTTCTATCTACACAATATGGTTCTGCAGCTTATAGATGCTGCAGAACCATATCTTTTGATCGTATTCTTTTTAATTATTTAAGTAAAATTGAGTGCAATAAATATTTGGGGCTACTTGGATCAAGTTTGACTCTTGAAAGCCAAACATTTTATAAAGTCCAATTGCTGGTTTATTAGCGGTTCCGGTACTAACTGTAAATTTGTATCCTCGATATTTTTTCAGCAAATAACTCACCAGTTTTTTCCCAATACCTTGCCGAAAATATATTGGGTCGACTACTAATCGATGAATATCGACTGTTTCTTCTTCTACCTGATAAGAAATAACTCCTTGCAGTTGTTCTTGACTGTATCCGATAAAAAGTTCTTTACTTTTTTGTAATTCTTGAACAGTCTCGTGAAGTTGTGGAATATCATTAAAGCCCATCAATTCAGCTTCTATGCGATAAGCAGCTTGTTGAATTTGATAAATTTTTTTCGCAATCTGTTCATCTTGGTGGTTTAGTTTGCTAATCATCCTTCACCACTCCTTACGATAAGACTTTTTCCATTAATTAGTTTTGAAGAAAATTAAGGATATCATCAAATTTTTCTGTGGCATCGTGATAACCTTGATTGTAGAGCGTTTCTAATTTCACAGGATTTCGCTCTAATCCTTTAATTTTGTATAAATCTTTTGGTCGAATTACCACTGCTAAACCATCTCGTTCCATTTGTTCGATAAGCTCTATTGATTCGTTATAATTTAAATGCCGATTTTCCATGGTCTTTGCGATCGCTGGATATTGCCGAACAAACGCTGGCATGATTCCAGCAAATCGACTCTTTTTTTTCCGATAGCCTTTTTCTCTTGTTAAAATAATAATGGGCTTAGTCACTCCATCGGATAACGCTTTCCGGATAGGCAGTGGATCTGCAATACTTCCGTCCATTAAAAGTTTTCCACCAAACTCTACTGGTTGCGACATTAACGGCAAGGAACTTGAAGCTCTTACAATCGTTAGTACATCTTCCGGACGTTTTTGTTTTTCAAAATAAACTGCTTTCCCTGTTAAACAATCTGTTACCCCTACAACAAACTCTTCTGTGGAGTTGTCAAAGCGATGATAGTCAAAGGGCACTAAGCTGTTTGGAATTTTATTAAAAATTAGATCCATGCCAAAAAGTTCACGCTTTGTCAGTAAGTTTTTAACCGAAAGGTATTCTGGGTGATTAACATAGCCAATTGTGACTTCTCGGTTCCGGCCATTTTGTCTTGAAATATAGGAAGATGCATGGCAGGCTCCGGCTGAAACACCAATCACGTAGTCCACAAAAACACTTTCTTCCAAAAGCTTTTCGAGTACACCACCCGTATAAACGCCTCGCATGCCACCGCCCTCAAGCACAATTCCACTTTTCATAATCAGCCCTCCTTCAGCTAGCTACATTCCCTTAACATTAACCGACTTTTTCAATCAACTCCGGCTTATTATTTTTGGGAGAATTCACTTCTTGAGAAACACGAAATGCCTCCATTTCTTTTGCTTGATAAGGTTTTAGTAAAGCTTTCAAAGTTTCGATATCTTCTACTCGTGGGTCTAGCCAAGTCTTTTCATCTGCTTTTGATAAAATTACCGGCATTCGATCATGAATTGACTCCATTAATTTGTTTGGAGCGGTTGTCAAAATCGAACAACTCTTCACTATTTGACCATCTGGCGCTTTCCACGATTCCCAAAGGGCTGCAAAAGCAAAAGGCTCTCCAGTTCTTAATTTGATACGCATCGGAACCTTTTCGCCATCTTTTTGCTGCCATTCATAAAAAGAGTCAGCTACCACGATACAACGTTTCTTTTTGAAGGCATTACGAAAACTAGGTTTTTCCGCTACTGTTTCTGAGCGAGCATTAATCATTTTATAACCAATTTTCTCATCTTTTGCCCAAGGCGGTATTAATCCCCACCGCAATTGACCTAATCGGTTTTTGTCACCATCATTTACGATCGCAATCACTTGTTGAGAAGGTGCAATATTATAACTAACGGAATATTCATCTTTGCTCAATGTTGCTTCTTCAATATTAAAACGCTCGATCAACACCGTATAATCAGTAAACAATGAGTATCTTCCACACACCTCGGTCACCCCTTCCATCATTCATTATTACTATAAATATAACAGAAAATTCATTCTTCTTCTTTGTTATTTCTTTTGATTTTATCGTTGTAAAATAAATGTCCTATTTCACCAAAAATTTTTAGGCTATCTCTCAAATTTCAGTTCAATAATTTGCCATTGTCCATTTTTTGTCTTTATTTAGTTATATTTACAGCTTTAAGCTTTTGTATTCTCTAGACTCTAAATCGATGGAAAATTCGTTAAGGTCCCTTAAATGGCGAAATAGTGTTATAATAGAAGAACTACGATTTATATTAGGAGGAATCACATGGCTACTGCACGCGAAATGAGTCTCGTCAACAAGGATTTTCTGGTTGAAGAATTAGGGCTGAAACAACAAGGTAACTCAACGATTTTTACGAATGAAGATTGTTTTGTGTTATCTCCATCTGTTCAGCGATATGAAAAAGGATTTGACGTCAGTGAATTTAATTTGGCAAAGTTCGATCCAGAACGTCAACAAGGCTTTTTGATTGTACGGTACATGGATACCTTTTTAATGGCAAAACTTGAAAGCTTCACTAAAAAAATGATGCTTCCTGAATTACAAATTAAAAAGAAAAACACAAAACCTCATTGGAAATTCACTGTTGCTGAAAATCCTGCTTATCACATTGTTAACACGCAAAACAAAGAATTGCGTTACCGTTTACAAGAACCAACTAAAAAACAAATTCTTTCTTTTTTTAATAAGCTATAAGAAAATCCCGCTGCTTACTGCATGCGGGTTTTTTATTGCTCTTTTTCGAAAAATTAGATTGCCAATGGTAAGATGATAATTAATATAGACAACTTCACTCATAGTTGATTGTCGATCGGATGTGATTTTATGGATTCCCCGCGATATACGGTTAAAGACCGTCAGTTCTGGAAAATCATCCTCAGTCTCCTTTTCGCTTCTTTATTTATTTTCGCTAATATGTATGCTGTACAGCCTTTGCTGCCAGTCTTTGTAGAAGAATTTCAAGTTTCAGTTTCCACAGCTAGCTTGTCTTTATCACTAACCATTGTCGGCTTAATAATCGGACTAATTGTTCTCGGATTTTTTTCTGATCGCAACGGCAGAAAATCGTATATTGTTTATTCTTTACTCGGTTCAGCCATTCCTTTTTTCATCATTCCTTTGACCGATTCATTTTCTATATTATTACTTCTTCGTTTTATTCAAGGCTTTGCACTAGCAGGTGTTCCTGCTGCTGCTCTCGCGTACATCAGTGAGGAAATCGATCGAAAAAACATTGCTTATGCGACTGCTCTTTATATTTCTAGTAACGCGCTCGGTGGGATGTTGGGACGTTTTTTAACAGGCTTTCTAACTGACCATTTCTCGTGGCAAATTTCTTTTTATGCTTTTGCGGTGACGGGACTCTTCATATTTGTTATTGTCCTTTATTTACTACCACCATCACAGAATTTCAAATCTAGCCAAGTAAGCTTTGCAAAAGATATAGCCGGCTTCTTGTTTCACTTAAAAAACCCTGCTCTACTCGTGGTTTTTGGTCTTGGTACAGTTTTGCAAACTTCTTTTACAGGTATTTGGACGTATTTGCCTTTTTATCTAGAAGCCTCTCCGTTTTCTATGTCGTTGCAGGCGATATCGTATTTGTTTTTCGCTTATGGTATCGGTGTCATTGGATCGCCAATGGCTGGTCGTGTTGCTGAAAAATTCGGCTTACGCAATGTCCGCCTGGCAGGTGTATTTATTTTATCTGCTGGAATTTTCATGACACTTAGTCCGTATCTTTGGATGATTGTTGTTGGCCTTTGTGTCACTTGCCTCGGCTTTTTCACTGCTCACGCCTTAACTGCTGCTTCTGTCAGCCAGCAAGCAACTCACCATAAAGGCAGTGCTTCGAGCCTTTATTTGGTATCGTATTATATAGGTGTTGCAGCAGGTAGTTCTTTGTTAAGTCCTTTATGGACCTCCGGTGGTTGGACTGGCCTAGTGCTATTTAGCGCTATTTTGCCGCTTCTTTATATAATGGCCATTACTTTATACCGAAAAAAAGCAGGCTCTCCCCGGAGGTGAGCCTGCTTTTTGCTGTCAATCAACTCTTATTTAAGAAAATCCGGTGGAATCGACATCAGATCTATTCCCCAAACAAGCGGTAGGAAGTAGAAGACCGCCAGTGCGACAAAGAAAATCCCAAAGATATTAAGCGCAAAACCCGCTTTGGCCATATCTGAAATCTTTAAGTATCCAGAGCCAAATACGACCGCATTTGGTGGTGTTGCGACTGGCAACATAAATGCACAAGATGCTGCAACAGCTGCTGTTACCATCAGTGCATAAGGGTGAATGCTAAGAGCGACTGCAAGTGATGCCATGATTGGAAACATCATCGAAGCCGTAGCTGTGTTTGAAGTAATTTCGGTCAAGAACAACACGAGCGCAGCTACTACCAAAACAATGATGAGAACATTAACGCCTTGTAACCCAATCAACTGATTACCGATCCATTCAGACAACCCGGAGCTTGTAAATCCAGCAGCGATAGCCAGTCCACCACCAAATAACAGTAAAATACCCCAAGGTAACTTAACAGCGGTTGCCCAGTCTAGTAAGTGATCGCCTTTTTTATTTTTTGAAGGAATAATGAATAACACCATCGCAGCAATCAAGCCTACTGTTGCATCTGTCATTTCTATGTTGGGTGCAAATGCATCCAAGATAAATGAGCGGCTGATCCAAGCAAGTGCCACCGCTATGAAAACGACAAAGACTGCTTTTTCTTCATAAGAAGCTCCACCTAAGTCCGCTTTTTGCTGACGTATTACTTCGCTTCCCCCTGGTAAATGCTTCAACTTTTGCGGATAAGCAACTTTCACTAGATAAATCCAAGCAACGAATATAAAAATCCACGCTAATGGTACACCAAACAACATCCACTGTGCAAAAGAGATTTCAATACCGTAAATTTCATTCACTGCACCTGCAAGCAACGTATTCGGAGGTGTTCCGATTAATGTGGCAATTCCTCCAAGAGATGCAGAATAGGCAATTCCTAACATTAAAGCTTTACCAAAGCTGAAATTCTCTTTTGAAGTATCGATCGAAGTATTATACTTTAGAGCTTCCGATACTTGATAAATAATGGCTAAGCCAATTGGCACCATCATCATCGCCGTAGCCGTATTGGAAATCCACATTGACAGGAATCCTGTTGCCACCATGAAACCGAGAATAATGCGCTCCGTATTCGTTCCAATTACAGAAATGATCGTTAAGGCAATTCGCTTATGCAAATCCCATTTCTCCATTGTCAGGGCAATCATAAAACCACCCATAAATAAAAAGATTGTATCACTGCCATACGCTGAAGTTGTAGCGCTTACATCGAGCCCTTTAGTCATTGGAAAAAGAATAATTGGCAGGAGTGATGTTGCAGGAATCGGAATGGCCTCTGTAATCCACCAAGTCGCAATCCAAATTGTACTGGCCAGTATCGCTTTTGCTTCAGGTGGCAGTCCATCAGGATTAAAGAATAGTAAAGTTAAGATAAAAAGGAGTGGACCGAGAAACAGACCGATTAACTGCGGTGTATTGTAACTCCTATTTTTTTTGCGCTCATCATAAGATCCGGCATCTTCGGCCCGGTCTCGATCATCAGGTATGCCAGAACTAGGATTGGTAAAAAATCGGAATGCATCTTTTACCTGATCATGTTTTTCCCACATCCAATTCCATGTTGTCGAAATCATCTTATCCCTCCATTATCTAAAAAACTAATTTTTCAATATTTATCTCCATAATTGTATAGGTTTCGACTCTTACTAACAAGATAAAACTAATTTTTGTCTATTTCTACTAAAAAATCCCACTAGAAAAGGACGGAGACCCATATCTCTGCCCTTTACTCTTACTTTCTTTATGCGTCACTTACTCTTCTTTAGACTCACCAATTGGATTATTTTCATCACCAATCCCTTTATTGCTATGAGCTCCTTTTTCTCTCATCTTTTCTCCACGATTTTTTTCCTGTTCATCGCTGCTTTTAAATTTTTCGTCTTGTCGCTGACCTTGGCTGCTCTCTTGATTTGCATGTTCTGAAAAATCATTTTTAGCCATAAACTTTTCCTCCTTATTGTGTTTATTTTTCATTCCCCTGAAAAATGAAAATAAAACACTTATAGCGGAAGAAAGACACCGTAACCAAAGTAGACGGTTAGAAGTGAAAGCAGTGCGAACACTAAATATTCGGAAGTGCCTCCCGTAGTGGCTGTTACTGGAAAGCGAACTGTCCACTTGAAAGGAAAGAATAATTTAACTCCTCTTTTGGTCGCCATATCCAATACGATATGACTGATCATCCCAACTAACAATCCAGCTGATATCGCCTCAATAGTCATAAAGCTTTCCAACAAAAAAGCAGCCAGCGCTAGAAACAACAGACTATGTGTAAATGTTCGATGTCCAAAAAGACGATTGATTATTTTTGATAATGCCGGCAACGTTCTACCTATTTTACTGCCACTATGACAAATGTCTGGAATTACCGCTCCTACTACCCCAGCTCCTACTAATAGGAGTGGATCGTAATTCGTAACTTGTGCAAAAGCAAGACTTGCTGCTATACCGCCAATAATATGTGTTTTTCCTGTCATGCTTTTTCTCCTTTGACGTACATAATTCGAGTTCATTTTTTATTATACTAAAATTCGTGTATGCTGAAGATAGGGATATTGACGGTGTATGTAGAATTTTACTAAGCAATGAGTTCTATATTAACAGCAAATACTCCACAAGGAATTTAAAAGGAGGCGTCATTATGGGAATTCACCGTTTTTTTACTTCATTAAACGATTTAGAACGAATTATCCGTGCACCTGGAATGTTCAAATTTGAAGAACATAATGTTGCAGCCCATTCATGGAAAGTAAGCCAGTACGCAATGTTTTTTGCAACTATTGAAGAACGTGCTGGACGAGAAATCGATTGGAAATCTTTATATGAAAAAACGATAAATCACGATTTTGCAGAAGTGTTTATCGGAGATATTAAAACACCCGTCAAATATGCTTCTCCTGAACTAAAAGAAATGATCGCAAAAGTAGAAGAAGGCATGATGGAAAAGTTTATCCTCAGAGAAATTCCAGAAGAATTTCACGATGTTTTTTTTGAACGTATGAAAGAAGGAAAAGACGATACTGTAGAAGGACGTTTGCTAGAATTAGCAGATAAGCTAGATCAATTTTACGAAGCTTTTGCTGAGTTGAAACGAGGCAATACAGATAAGGAATTTGTCGTCATGTACCGAATTGCTTTAACGAAATTGCTCGGTCTTCCGTTACCTGCAAGTGTTGAATATTTTAAAAAGGTAATGCTTGATGATGTCATTAATGAAGATACTGCCATCGATGTCAAAGAACTTACACGTAAGATCATTGCTGAGCATTGAGCTTTGTTCTATATTCGTGGTAAAATTATGGTAAATTTAACATCAACAACTACTTTCGGAGGTGAATCCCTTAACAAGGGAATTTATTGGACCCCATACTTATACTGAATTTAGCATTGCTCGTCTTATTAATCGCGTTAACGGCTGTTTTCGTCGGATCTGAATTTGCTGTCGTTAAAGTCCGGATGTCGCGCATCGATCAATTAATCGATGAAGGAAATAAAAAGGCTGTACTGGTTAAAAAAATTACCAATGACTTAGATTATTATCTATCGGCGTGTCAGCTTGGTATCACGATTACTGCACTTGGACTAGGCTGGTTGGGAAAACCAACAGTTGAACGTCTTTTTTATCCTTTGTTTGAAATGCTCGATGTTCCTTCTTCCGCATCGACCATCATCTCATTTGTTTTAGCTTTCTCGTTAGTAACATTCCTACACGTTGTCATAGGGGAAATGGCACCAAAATCATTAGCCCTTCAATTTACTGAACGGATGACACTTTTGCTGTCACCTTTTTTGTATTGGTTCGGCAAAATTATGTATCCCTTTATTTTCATATTGAATGGCTCTGCTCGTATTCTATTACGAATTTTCGGAGTTGAGCCTGCTAAAGAAGACCAAGCCCATTCTGAAGAAGAACTAAAAATCATTATGGCCCAAAGTTTCCAAAGCGGTGAAATCAATCAAACCGAATTGTCGTACATGCAGAATATTTTTGCCTTTGATGAACGCAGTGCAAAAGACGTGATGATCCCACGAACACAAATGATTGCCTTTGCAGATGATTTAACGAACGAAGAACTTCTCTCGCAAATCCGTGATCATCGCTTTACGCGTTACCCCATCGCAAGAGATGGAGACAAAGACGACCTTATTGGATTTATCAATGCAAAAGAAATTTTAACGCATTATGCGATCGATGGACAATTTGATATGCTGGAACTTGTCCATGATTTACCTTACTTCCATGAAACGACACCTCTTCAAAGCGCACTTGTGAGAATGCAAAAAGATCGTACGCATATTGCACTTGTAATTGATGAATATGGTGGTACTTCTGGTTTGATTACGATGGAAGACATATTAGAGGAAATTGTTGGAGAAATTCGTGATGAGTTTGACGCAGAAGAAGATGAAGAAATTATTAAGGAAAGCGATTCGCGCTATCTTCTGAATGGTCGTGTCCTGTTAAAAGATCTGGAAGAGCGTTTCGGTTTCAACTTTGAAGACAGCGAAGATATCGATACGATTGCCGGCTGGATTCAGCATCAGCTAATTGAAGCTGAAACAGGCGATCTTTTTGTAAAAGAAGGCTGCCAATGGTCGATTGTCGAAATGGAAAATCATCACATCTTAAAAGTTGCTTGTGACATCTTACCAAAAACACCTTAAAAAGAATGTCCGTGCAGCGGACATTCTTTTTATATTTCTATCTATTTGTCTTTGTTTCAGGATTAACCTGCTGCTGAATAGGGCATATACTTATATACAAAGTAATTATCATGGAGGTAATCAGATGATTAAAGCAATGGGATTTGTCAAAGAACTTGGCAATGAATTTAAAAAAGATAACGCAACGACCCTTGCTGCAGCACAAGCTTATTATTATTTATTAGCTATTGTGCCATTATTAATTTTGCTGCTAGCAATTTTGCCTTATCTTCAAATCGATCCAGACCGTGCTATTGAATTTATCGGCACCGTTTTACCAGGAGAAGTGGCTAATACATTTCAAGACACTATTGTTAGTGTCGTCACAACGCCATCAGGCGGCTTGTTGACATTTGGTATTCTCGGTACGCTGTGGTCTGCATCTAATGCATTAACAGCATTTATCAATGCTACCAACCAAGCTTATGGAATTGAAGAAACACGTTCTTTCATCAAACTTAAAGCAACAGCAATTGGTTTAACACTCGGCATGCTTGTTGCAGTCATTATTGCACTTGTACTACCAATCTTCGGGGGCACAATTATCGAAATCATCAAGTCGACATTAAGTCTCCCTGAGCAAACTGAGATTATTTTCCAAGTTCTCCGTTGGGCTATTTCTGTCGCAGTTATGAGTTTGGTTTTAGCTTTGATGTATAAATTTGCACCTAACAAAAACTTCCCATTTAAAGAAGTAATCGTTGGAGCAGTAATCGCAACCGTTTTATGGCAAGTTGTTTCATTTGGTTTCTCGATTTACGTCTCTAACTTCGGTAGTTATTCTGCTACTTATGGAAGTTTAGGGGGACTCATTGTATTAATGTTGTGGTTCTTCTTAACTGGCTTGATTTTGGTCATTGGCGCAGAAATAAATGCAATTTTGGACAGACGCAGAACGGCGAAAAAAACCGCGTCGCCTGATATGCTTGCAAATAGTGATGTTATACAGAAAGATGCAAAATCATCTATGAATAAGTATTAAGCAAAAGCCCGTTCATCAAATTGATGAACGGGCTTTTGAATTTGCAACTAATTTGCGTTTATATTCCAGGTCGGTGTTCCAAAAAATTGCGGTAAGCAAAGCCTTCTACTTCAGCTTCTGAATAATGCTTTTGTAATTCATTGATCAGATTTGGAAATTCTGCTGCATGATTGAGGTCTGTAATATATGCAGAAATCCCATCAAAATCTGATCCGATGCCAATGTTTTTGATGCCTCCAAGTGAACAAAAATGATCCACATGACGGATTAAATCTGATATGGTTGCTTGTTCACTGTCTTTATTAATAAATTGTGGACAAAACACGACATCAATCATGCCATTTTTGTCGAACATCGCTTTTATTTGCTCATCATTGAGGTTTCGTGGATGGTCGCAAAGCGCACGTGCGTTGGAATGACTAGCAATTGGGTATTTTGCTAACTCCATGACATCCCAAAATCCATTTAACGACAAATGAGAAACGTCTGTGAAGACATGGTGTTCATTATTAAGTCTAACTACTTTTTTTCCGAGAACGGTTAATCCCGCACCTCTTGGATCTCCAACACCATCTGCGCAAAGGTTCGCGTTATTCCATGTCAAACCAATAGATAGCACCCCTAAGCGATAAAGCTGACGCAACTTCACTAAGTCGTTGCCAAACGCATCTGCACCTTCTAGCGTCAACACGGCGCCAACCTCATCAGCCTTTAATGAATCAATGTCTTTCCAACTTTTAATATGCTTCATCAATGGATTCTTCCCAAGTATTTCACTATAGAACAAGTCTATTTGCTCAAGAGCATGTTGCCATTTTTCATCAGAAGGAAAATCTGGATGAATAAAAACAGCAAAAAATTGTACTTTTACGCCCCCAGCTTGCAATCGTTCAAAATTAGTATCCAGTTCTTTTGCGTGTTGAAAATCTAATAATTCTCCATTGAATAATGCATTGCGCTTTGCCATCTGTAGTTTCAACAATGCATCGCAATGTGTATCGAAAATCTTCATCTATTCATCTCCCTCTTCTTTACATGCCTCTACGAAACCTGAAAAAATTTGAAGCGATGCTGAATCTCCTGCTCTTGCCATATTTTCAGGATGCCATTGCACTCCCAATATAAAATGGTGTTGAGTACTCTCAATGGCTTCAACCATTCCATCGCTTGCTTTACCACTCACCACAAAAGGAGCCGGAACTAGCCGATTGGCTTGATGGTGACGGCTATTCACTTTAATACGCATTTTCCCAGTTAATCGGTTTAGCAGCGACCCTTCTGTTATATCTATAAAATGAGAGCCGTGGAATTTTGGTGCTTTTTGTTGATGTTGCAATAAGTCGTCTTTTACTTGCATCGTAATATCTTGGTACATATCGCCACCTACAGCGATATTCAAAATCTGTGCTCCTCGACAAACTCCTAAAATAGGTTTGTTCATAGCCATTACTTTTTTAGCTAAAGCTAATTCAAATGCATCACGTGATGGAATAATGACTCCGAGATTTGGATGTGGCTCTTCGTCAAATAAAGTTGGATCGATATCATAGCCCCCTGCTAAAAATAACCCATCAATATGTTCAGCAATTTCATCTAAATCTGCTTCTTCAACTAGATGTGGAAGCATGACCGGCAAACCTCCAGCAGCGAATATAGCTTCTGTATCCGCAAGTTCAATCCCGTAGTAGTCGCGCCCTAATTCAAGCGACGCCGTAACACCAATAATCGGTTTCATCTATGTATACCTCCAATAATAAAAAACTGAATATAATAAACATACAGACTTTTGAGGTAGAATACTAGCAAATACAAGTATTTGCTCAAATATGAACTTCTAAAAAAAACGGAAAGCATAGGAGCTCTCCGTTTTCTTTGCTATTCTTCACTATATTCTGCGATTGCTAGTGCAATGGCATCCTCGATTGCTGTAACAGAGGCTAAATCATTATTGATTATAATGGAAAAAATTAATGATTCTTCGTCTTTAGTTGTTGCGTACCCTGACAAAGCAGATACGGCAGTCAAACTACCTGTTTTTGCTTTAACATTTTGTTGCGCCGCTGTTTCTTTCATGCGATTACGTAGAGTACCTCCAACTAACCGTTCCGCATTTCCAGCAACAGGGAGCGCATTGACATAGCTATTAAACCATTCTTTTGAGCGAATTCCGAACAATAATTGCGAGATTTCGTTTGTTGGAATTAGGTTAACGTGAGACATACCTGAGCCGTCGCGAAGTAAAATGGTGTCGGTATTAACGCCAAATGTTCCGGCTACATTTTCCATCACGTCCAGTCCTGCTTCCCAACTTCCTTCACCTTCTACAATACGACCCATTTCTTTAACTAGCACTTCGCCATGCCCGTTATTACTGAGCTTCATAAAGGGAATTGATAATTCTGAGAGCGTCATTGATTGCTGCTCTAACAATAACGTACTGTTTGCAGGAGTTTCTCCCATTTTCATCGAATACTTCCCAGCCCACTCAATCCCTTCTGCTAATAAAGCATTTTCGAACAAGTCGAGTGCATAACCTGAAGGTTCATCAACAGCAATCCATTCTCTTTTCCGCGTGCCATCTATCGGCATATTGCCTTCTATAACAATCTGATTAGTTCCATGCTCACGGCTAATCGAAACCGTCTTTTCCTGATCGGCTGTAACTGTTTTTGCTTTATTAACAATCGATACATAATCGGTCTCAGGTGTTAATGATACTTTCGGTTCTTCACCAACCGTACCTCCTGGATTAACTTCGATGATTAGAGACCCTGCATCATAATCGCTATTTGGTGATGCAGTTAATGCAGATACTTGAGCTCCATAATAATACACTTCGTCTTGCCACGTAATATCTTCGGACAAACGTACCTTATCATACCAAGTATCATCCCCAATCAAATCTCCTTTAATCTTTTGGATTCCTTGTTTTTTGAGTTCGTGTGCAAGTTTTTCGAAATCCTCTTGTAGTAAGGTTGGATCTCCTTTTCCTTTCAAATAAAGATTACCTTGAAGCATTTTACCTTTTATAACACCGTCCGTATGTATTTCTGTCGTAAAGCGATAGTCTTCTCCTAGCATTTCAAAAGCAGCGGCAGCAGTAAACAACTTCATGTTCGAAGCAGGAATTAATCGAGTGTCTCCGAAATGATCGTAAATTTGTTCACCTGTATCTGCTTTTCTAATACTAACTCCTGCTAGCGCACCATCTAGTCGTTCATCATGCAAAATTTCATTGATTTCACTTACTAACGCAGCATATTCCTCGTCTGCATCTACTTTATTTTCGTGGCCTGTGAGATAAATTATTAGTACTGTCGCTACAAGTAAAGCCATAAAGCCTTTCACCATGTTTTTCTCCGTCATAATCACATCTCCTGTCCCATAATATGTTAAATAATGTATCACAGTATCCGCAAGAATTATCAGTTAATTCTATAAATAGATCTTTACACATAGTCATCCATTCCCATATCAGGTATATTATCTATTTAGAGCTAGCTTGATTTATCCTTTGATTCTACTAATAAGACAATCCACCTATTCTTTTCCATAGAAAAAGCAGTAGAAACATAAAAATTCTACTGCTTAGACTGTTTTCAAAACCTGTTTGATCAGTCTAAAGCTATAAAACCGCGCTGGTCGCTTTGGGGATGACTCCCGTAAGAAGCCAGCAAAACCACCTGTCTTCTTACTTCGTCTACCCCGTGGACGCGCTATCGCTAGTGTCTATGATAAATAGGCGTGCTTAAAATGATCAAAACTTTTATTTTTAGAATTAAAAGGGGACTCGTTGCCCGCGCCTCTGAGTCGTACAATAATCTTCGAAAATTACGCTAATTCAGGAATTTTTCAACAACTTAAAAAGCAGTAGAAACGAAAGTTTCTACTGCTTTGCTTAATTACTTTTTCAATTGTACTTTATGTCTCTATCCCATTTGCTGCTTTGTTGTATAAATTAATTCTTCTCCAACAAAGATACGACACTCTACTCCACAAAAGCAGGAACCAATCGACACTTTAATTTCTTCGTATTCATTATCTTTGTTTTTTACTTTTCCAAACAACCGGGAAGTCAAATTCAAACCTACTTGTTCGTCTTGTAAAACGCCGTCCACATATAACTTTTTATTGGTCCATGTATTAACAATACGAATTGTGTGATCACCATACTTTATCACCCAGACATCCTTCATCATACAGGCCCCCTACTCCAAGTTTTGACCATAGTATAACAGATAACTGTTAACCAAGTGCTCATTCGAAATATAAAGAATATCTTTTCAATTTTATCTTCCTTCTAAAAAAACCATAGATTCACTCAAGCAATTCGAGTGAATCTACGGTTTAGGTTGTTTAAAGCTATTATTTAATCAATTCCAACTCAACTGGAATTGATGCTTCAACTTCTTCGCCAGCTAATGATTGAACAGCTGCTTCTACAGCCATTTCACCGATCATTCCAGGCTTTTGTGCAACTGTACCGTCAAGACGGCCATCTTCTACAGCTTTCACTGCATCGTCTGTTGCATCAAATCCTACTACAGCAATATCTTTTCCTGAAGCTTCAATCGCTTCAAGAGCTCCTAAAGCCATTTCATCGTTGTGAGCAAATACTCCCGTAATGTCAGGGTTTGCTTGAAGAAGGTTTTCCATAACCGATAATCCTTCTGCACGGTTGAAGTTTGCTGTTTGTTTTGCAACCACATCCAAAGTTCCATCAGCTACATTATTAAAGCCTTCACCACGTTCACGTGCAGCTGAAGATCCTGGAACGCCTTCAAGTTCTGCCACTTTAGCGCCTTCACCTACGATTGAAATCATATGCTCTGCCGCCATTTCGCCACCTGCAACATTATCTGATGCGATGTGAGAAACGACTTCGCCACCTGCCGCACTACGGTCAACCGTAATAACAGGAATGTTTGCTGCGTTTGCAGATTCTACTGCAGCCGCAACTGCTTCAGAATCTACTGGGTTGATCATAATTAAATCTACGCCTTGCTGGATTAAGTCTTCTACATCACTTGCTTGTTTTGAAGCGTTGTCTTGTGCATCTACTACTGTCAAAGTAGCTCCTAATTCTTGTGCTTTAGTTTCAGCACCTTCATTCAATGTAACGAAGAATGGGTTGTTTAAAGTTGAGATAGAAAAACCGATTGTGTAATCCCCGCTAGCTTTTTCGTCTTCACCTTTTTCTTCTTCAGAACTTGATCCTGGAGCATCCATTGAACAAGCTGCCAAAATCATCATAACCATTAACATGAACACCAATTGCATTTTTTTCATTTCCCTACACCCCTTATGCTGTTTTTTTACGGTCCAGAAGAACCGCTAATAATATGACTGCACCCTTCACCACTTGTTGGAAGAAGGAGGTAACCCCAATTAAATTTAATCCATTATTCAGTACCCCGATAATTAAAGCACCAATTAATGTACCAACAATCCAACCGCGTCCGCCGGTTAGGCTTGTACCACCAAGTACGACAGCAGCGATTGCATCAAGTTCAAACATCTCGCCTGCAGTTGGTTGTGCTGAATTTAAACGCGATGTCAAAATCAATGAAGCCACTGCTGCTAACAACCCAAGCAACGAGTAAACATAAATTTTAATACGGTCCGCGTTAATTCCTGATAAAATCGACGCTTCTTCATTGCCCCCTACTGCATAAACACGACGGCCAAAAGTTGTCTTTTTCAAAATGAAATACAAAATCGCAAAACTAATAATCATTGTGACAACTGGAATCGGAACTCCAAGGAAATAACCTTTACCGAGCATTTGGAAAGTTAAGCTATCACCCAATCCCGAAATTGGTCGACCATCTGTATAAACAAGCGTTAGTCCACGATAAATGGTCATTGTTGCTAATGTTGCAATAAACGGCGCCACTTTTCCTTTCGCGATAATGATTCCGTTAATCGCTCCGAGAACAGCTCCGAGTAATAATCCAAGTAGCATAGCAAAAATTGGATCTACACCACTAGCCATTAACCCTGCCGTCACAGCACCTGTTAACGCTAAAGTTGAACCTACTGATAAATCGATGCCGCCTGTCAAAATAACAAAAGTCATTCCGAAAGCAATCAATGCGTTAATGGACACTTGCCGAAGTACGTTCATTAAGTTAGAAACAGATAAAAAATCTGGATTTAAAATCGTAATAATCGACATTATAAGAAATAAGCCGATAAATGGTGCTATTTTTTGAAGTACGGATTGATTACTAGTCTTTATCTGCAAGTTTTCCACCTCCTGTAGCAAAATGCATAATTCGTTCTTGTGTCATCTCATGTTTTGGTATATCTGCAGTTATTTTCCCTTCGTGCATAACTAATACGCGATCCGCCATACCCAGAACTTCTGGCAATTCCGAAGAAATCATTAAGATGGCGACTCCTCTTTCGGCTAATTCATTAATAATCGAATAAATTTCTTTTTTTGCTCCCACATCGACGCCACGTGTTGGCTCATCCAAAATAAGCAATTCCGGTTTAATACCGAGCCATTTTGCAATAACTACTTTCTGCTGATTCCCACCACTTAACGATTTTGCAGCTTGATCAGGTCCCGATGTTCGAATTCCAAGACGTTGAACCATCGACTCATAAAGCTTTCGCTCTTTATCTTTAGAAATTAGACCATTTTTTGAAATGGCTGCATAATTCGTCATGCTGACGTTTTCTTCTACTGAAAAGTCGACAACGAGTCCTTCTGACTTGCGATCTTCTGTTACATAACCGATGCCCATTTCTTTCGCTTTTTTCGGTGTATCGATTTTGACTTTCTTGCCATCAAATTCAATGGTGCCTCCATCGAGCTTTTTGTAACCAAAAAGTGATTGTGCGACTTCTGTGCGTCCTGCTCCCATTAAACCGGCAATCGACAACACTTCTCCTTTTCGAAGCTCGAATGAAACGTTCTCAAAACAACCTTTTCGATTCAAATCTTTAACAGAAAGTTTAATATCGCCTATTGCAGAATTGCGTTCAGGATAGCGCTCACCAAGTTCACGACCAACCATCATTTGAACCACTTCATCAAAAGAAGTTTCACTAATCTTCCGTTCCCCTACAAACTCACCATCACGTAAAATCGTAATTCGGTCACATAACGAGAAAATCTCTTCCATCCTGTGAGAGATATAAATAAACGAAACACCACGCTTTTGAAGTTCACGAATGGTTTTAAATAAGCTATCAATTTCGCGATCTGTTAGTGCCGCAGTGGGTTCATCCATGATAATGACTTCTGCCTCCACAGATAATGCTTTCGCAATTTCGACAATCTGTTGTTTTCCGACTGACAAGGAACTAGCAGGATCTGTTGGATTGATATCTAGTCCAAGATCTAATAGAATTTGACGGGTCTTTTTTTCCATTTGTTTGTTTTTCAAAATACCTGTGCGACCAAATGTTTCTTCCCGACCAAGAAATAAATTGTCCGAAATGGAAAGATGCGGCAAGATATTCAATTCCTGATGGATGACGGCGATGCCTGCTTTTTCCGCTTGTTTTGGAGAAGTGAAATGAACTTTTTCTCCTTTTACTTCGATGGTTCCTGAATCCCGTGTATAAATTCCGGACATGACTTTCATCAACGTTGACTTGCCTGCACCATTTTCACCCATTAGGGCATGAATTTCGCCTTTTTCCAAAGTGAAGTGGACATTATTCAAGACTTTATTGCCACTGAACGATTTGGAGATATCCGTCATTTTTATCATTCTACTCACCTGCCTTTTTAAAAAATAACGCCAGAACGAAGAACAATGTTAGCGTATGGTGTTGCTTCGCCTGTGCGGATGATTAATTTCGCTTGTTTGCTCCAGTCTTTTAGTTCTTCATGGGTAATATACTCAGCTGTTATTTTGTTCATAACTTCTTGTTCTATATGGGGGTTATGATTTGTTATTTCCTGGGCAATAAACGCCGCCTCTGCTTCAAAGTCCGCTAACACTGCATCTAGTATTGTTAAAAAAGCAGGATCTCCTACTTGATAAGATAAATCAACGCAAGAGACACCTTGTGGAATTGGCAAACCACAATCTGCAATGACAAGTAAATCCGTATGACCAAATTGTGCTAAGGCTGCTGCAATGTCACGATTGATCATGCCATGTTTCTTCATATACGCTCACCTGCCATTCGTTCTAAAACAGCCGTACGCTTTGGCATACCACCTTGCGCGCCAAACTTTTCAACGGATAGTGAAGCTGCCGCATTCGCAAAACGCACAGCCGATTCAAAATCTTGCCCTTCTACTAATGCTGTGGCTAGTGCTCCGTTAAATGTATCTCCAGCTCCAGTTGTATCAACCGCTTTGGTTGGAAAACCTTCAACTAACACATGCTTTTCTCCGTCATGAAATTGTGCACCTTTTTGACCAAGCGTTACGACAAGTCGATTGGGATACTCTACTAAAGCTTGTTCCCAATTCTTACCGAAGATTTCTTCTGCTTCTGTCTCATTAGGTGTTAAATATGTGCAAAAAGGCAGCATCTCCGGCGTGAATCCACTTGCAGGTGCCGGATTTAAAATGCTGGGCACCCCATGTTGATGACAAATTTCCAAAGTTCGTTGAACGACCGGTATCGGCATTTCCAATTGCAGCACGACTAGTTTACTTGCTGCTAGTTGATCAGCTAATGCGTCTATTTCTTCAGTTGTCACGCTATGATTTGCTCCCGGGACTACAATAATGCGATTATCGCCTTCTGATAAAAGAATGTTAGCAATTCCACTTGTGCCATCTGTTCGTTTGACTTGTTCAATTAAAACACCTTCATCTTTCAAACCTGCTAAAAGCTCGGTTCCAAAAGCATCTTGTCCAACTGCTCCAATCATTTGAACTGCGCTACCTAATCTTGCAGCTGCAACAGCTTGGTTCGCTCCTTTACCGCCTGATACTGTCGTATACAGGTTTCCTAAAGTGGTTTCACCTTGTTTTGGGAAGTTATCCGTCTTAACAACTAAATCCATGTTGATACTGCCTACTACTGTAATCATTCCACTACGCTCCTTGTTGTTCCACGAACAATTAATTTCACGGGAACTTCATAAAAATTCTGTTCAATCGGTTTATTTTCAATGCGCTTGATCAAAACACGTGTCGCAATGGCACCCATTTTATAAACATCCTGTGCAATAGTGGTCAATCCGGGTGATAACATCTCCCCCATAGCCACGCCGTCAAATCCAATAATCTGTAATTCGTTTGGTACATGAGTTCCAACTAAACTAGCTGCTTTTAATGCACCAGCTGCCGACACATCACTACTAGCAAAAATTCCATCGATTTCCGGATTTTCTTTTAATACTTGCTCTACAATTTTTTGAGATTCGGCAAAATGAAATGGACACGTTACAACCTGATATTTGACGTTTGACTGTTGAATCGCGTCCATAAATCCTTCGTACCGATCGTTTGCTGGATTCAACTCTGCTGGACCTCTCAGAAAAAGAATGTTTTGACATCCTCTTTCTAGCAATGCATTGGTTCCCATGATGGCCCCTTCTTTATTATTAGAAGAAACGGTTGGTATTTTTTCATTAATCGCTCGGTCAAGTGCCACAATTGGCACGTTGGCATTGGCGTAATGTGGCGCATCTAATTGGTTAGATGTAACGATAAAACCAGCAATGTATTTTTTCTTTAAGGTTTCGATATAATTTTTTTCTTTTTCTGGATTTTCATCTGAGTTACATAACACCACTGTGTATCCGTAGGTTAAAGCAACATCTTCAACTGCTCGCGCAAGTTCTGGGAAAAATGGATTGGTGATGTCTGGTAAAATTAATCCAATTAAATTGGATTTTTTCGTGTTCAACGAACGTGCAATCGGATTTAACTCGTATTTTAGTTCTTCTACCGCAGTTGTTACTGCTTTAGCAGCTTCTGCACTAACGTATCCGCTGTTATTTAAGAATCTAGAAACTGTAGCTACTGAAACTCCTGCTTTTTTTGCTACATCTTTAATAGTAGTCATACAAAACGACTCCATTTCTTTGTCGGTGTGTAACCGGTTACACACACTATATAATGCACATGAATTGTTGTCAATGTGAAGATTTTCCATTTAATAGAAGTTTTCGTTGTTAAAAAGAAAAAGTCCTCGCAAACACTGCGAGGACTTTGAAAATTATGCGTTCATGTTTTTTATACGTACTTCTCTATTTTTTTCAGTCTCTGCTACAAATACGGCGCATGCAGCATCCCCTGATATATTGATCGCTGTTCGAGTCATATCTAACAAACGATCAATTCCAATTACAAGACCAATTCCAGCTGGCGGAAGACCAACACTGCTCAATACCATAGCAAGCATAATCAGTCCAACACCTGGAACGCCTGCTGTGCCAATACTTGCTAGAACAGCTGTCAGAACAACCGTTATAAGGTCCATTGTTGATAGTTCAATGCCGTATGCTTGAGCGATAAACATGGTTGCAACACCTTGCATAATTGCTGTTCCATCCATGTTAATAGTGGCTCCAAGTGGTTGAACAAAAGAACTAACCGACTTTGGTACACCTAATTTTTCTTGCGCCACTTCCATCGAAATTGGCAAAGTGGCTGTACTACTCGAAGTACTAAAGCCGACACTCATAGCGGGTGCAAAGTTTTTGAAAAACCATACGGGACTTTTTTTCGCTAAAAACTTGATTGTTCCACCATACGTGATTACCGCATGAATCAAAAGAGCTGCCACAATGACAAGCATGTATGAGCCCATGGCTTTCATTGCCGATAACCCTTGTGATCCTACAGCCGTAGCAATTAAACCAAACGTACCGTATGGAGCAAACTTCATAACAACGCCTACTAAATACATCATGACATCATTAGCTTGTTCAAATAAATGCACAAGCCCTTTTGTTTTTTCACCCAACGCCGTTAATGCCAATCCAATAAAGACAGCAAAGAAAATAATTTGGAGCATATTGCCCGCACTTAATGCTTCAATCGGATTTTTCGGAATCATATTTAACAATGTATCGCCTACAGAGGGTGCAGTTTCTGCTTCAAATTCTGCGTTTGATAAATCAAAATCACCTGCAAGGCCAGGTTGAATAACAGCTGCTAATGATAGACCAATTACTATAGCAATAGTAGTTGTTAGCAAAAAATAACTGACAGTTTTGATACCAATTCGTCCTAATTTTGCAGGATCACCAAGACCCGCAGTTCCAAGAATTATTGAAAATAACACAAGTGGCACAACAAGCATATTTATCAAACTTAAAAATATTTGGCCAAGTGGCACAAATAAATATGTATTTAATTCAGCAAACCACTCTGGTACTAGTAGGTTTATCAATAATCCAACAATTGCTCCAAGAACAAGTCCAGATAATACTTTTACAGTTAATCCAGGTTTTTCCATTCATTTCCCTCTTCCATTTCTAGACGTAAAACTATTCTATAGGAAAGTAGACCTTTTTTACAACTTTTAAATCGTTGTCAGAATTAATGAAATTCTAGAGCTTAGATATTATTTTAACATACAAAAAACCTGTGTAAATGAAGGTACATTTACACAGGTTTCATCTTAACAACATGCCGTTTGCATCTTGTTTTTTCCTATTAAACTATAGCTCGCAACTTGGAATCCTTTTTGATGTAATAGTCGTGTTGCTATATTTTTTTCAACTTGATTTTCTGCAATCAAATGAATCGGTTTTTTTGGTATTTCTTTGTAACCCCTAGTGAAATATGAGATAGGCAGATTGAAAGCATCGGAAACGAGTTCTTTATAAGAGACATTATAAGCTCGAACATCGAGAAGCGCATATGAGTTACTGTCAATCTCATTAAGTTTTGCCTGCTTTACGCTAGCGATCGGGATATATCTCTTATAGGCGCTGTAGACTGCCATAAAAACTGGCAGCCCAATCAGCATAACGCTTGCAATCATATTATTTCTCCTTTTATACCATAAGCAAAACTTATTGTATTTCTTAAATTAGTTAATTTAAAGTCTCGATTAAACCGACAATACTTCTTTCCATTTCGCATAACCACCAGAAAGGTTGACCAAATCGTCAAATCCGTTTGCTTTTAGAAGACTAGTTGCAATCGCTGAACGCGCTCCAGACTGACATTGAACAATGATTGTTTTATCTGTTGGCACTTCATTTAATCGTTTTTTTAGTGTACCGATCATAATATGATTGGCTTGGTCGATGTGACCTTCATCATATTCAGATTGATTTCGAACATCAAGCACATTGGCTTTGCCATCTTTAATCATTTTCTTCGCTTCTTCAGGAGACACACTCTTATACGAATCTAATTCTCCTGCTTCTTCAATTAGCTTCGCAGCATCTCCGTAGCCAATTTCCCCGTCAATGCCGACAGAACGTAACACTTCTACTACTTTGTCTAAAGATTCTGGATCGAGTAGCAAGTATAGTGGTTTTTTGTAATCGACAATCCATCCAGCCCAGTTAGCAAATGATTTATTGAATGGAATGTTAATTGTGCCAGGGATATACCCATTAGCAAATGAAGCAGAAGCACGTGTATCAATAACTTGCTCTCCATCTGCAATTAGTTTCTTCAACTCATCTGCAGATTGGATCACTTGTGGTTTTGGTAAATCTTTCACTAGTTTTACACCTGTTTTATTCACTGATTTCATCACAGCGAAGTAAGACGGCGGCTCTGGTTGACCATCTAATAATTCTTTTTGGAATGCTTCAAGTTCATCGTATTGCAGTGCCCAGTTAAACATTTTCTCATATCCTACAGTCGTAGATGGTACTGCACCAAGTGATTTACCACATGCACTTCCCGCTCCATGAGCTGGCCATACTTGAAGATAATCTGGTAGCTTTTTAAAGCGTTCAAGTGACTCGAACATATCTTTAGCACCTGCTTTAGAAGTTCCTTCGACACCTGCTGCTTTTTCAAGTAAATCTGGTCGACCCACATCACCTACAAATACAAAGTCTCCCGTAAAAATACCCATCGGTTTATCTGCCGAACCACCGCGGTCAGTCAATAGAAACGATATACTTTCTGGGGTATGACCTGGCGTATGCAATACTTCAAATATCAAGTTCCCGATTTTAAACTGATCGCCATCTTTTACTAATTGATGATTTAACTGATCGATATTTTGATATTTCCAATCTGCATCACCTTCATCAGATAGATATAGTTTTGCGCCAAAACGATTTTCAAGTTCACGTGAACCTGATACAAAGTCAGCGTGAATATGTGTTTCAAGAGCTCCAACAATATTCAAGTTTTCTTTTGCTGCAAGTTCTTCGTAAGCCTTAATATTGCGCATCGGATCTACAACAATTGCCTCTCCCGTTGCTTGGCATCCTACTACATATGAAGCGTGAGCTAAATTTTCATCATAGAAATATCTTAATAACATATCATCAATTCCCTTCAATAATTTAATTACCCTCAATATACCACCCGGGGTATATTAAGTAAAATGTTCTGCTTATGACTAAACTTTATTAACATAGTTGAAATAAGAAACGAATTCCTTCTTCTTGTTTAGACAAAAAAGAGAGAGGCTAAACGTCATGGCTCAACGTTTAGTCTCTCTGAGCAATTATACTAACTTCTTTACTTGAACAAATTTGTGATTAGCATGCTCGTGAAATCCATTACAGTAATTTAGGATCTATACAAGCCTAGCTATTCCTTCATTATATTCAAGTAGTAGTTGGGCAACCACTTCTTTTGTAGTCTGTCGTTTAGTAATGGCTGTAACACCTTGACCCGCCGTCCAAATATCTCGCCAAGCTTTTGCATCAACTAAATGAGACAAATCTACACTTTCCCGCGGCTTTAAGGTTTTCGGATCGATCCCTGACTTCACTAAACTCGGGATCAAGATATTTGCATGTACACCACTAAACGAATCGGTATAGAGAATGTCTTCTACCGATGAATCGATGACCATTTGTTTATATTCATCTGGTGTACTGCTTTCTTCCGTCGCCAAAAAGCGGGTACCCATATAAGCGTAATCTGCCCCCATTAACTTAGCTGCAGCGACATCAGCTCCTGTGGACAATGAACCTGCCAAAATGATGGTCCCGCTATAAAACTCTTTAACCGCTGCAATAAAAGCAAACGGATTAATCGTTCCTCCGTGGCCACCTGCTCCAGCACAAACAAGAACCAGCCCATCTACTCCAGCCGACGCCGCTTTTTTAGCATGCTTAACATTTGCTACGTCCGAATAAACCAAGCCTCCGTACGCGTGAACAACTTTAATCATCTCTACTGGAGAACCAAGTGACGTAATCACAATCGGCGGCTCATGTTGACGGATCAACTCAAAATCTTCATCATAGCGCTTATTAGAGCCGCGGTGAGAAATAAAATTTACTGCCCATGGCTTTTCACCAAGCGCTTCTTTTATGTCTTTTAACCAAGAAGCGCAAGTTTCTACCGGTCGCGCATTAAGTAGAGGAAAGCTTCCAATTACACCTGCATTTGACGCTTCAATCACCATTTCAGGAGTCGACACTAAAAACATTGGAGCCACAATAACCGGTAGCTTAAGCACTTTCAATCACCACCGCAATTCCTTGACCTCCACCTATACATAAACTCGCCACACCGTATTTACCTCCGCGACGTTTTAATTCATACGCAAGAGATAATAAAATACGCGCACCACTTGCGCCGACTGGATGACCTAGTGCAATTGCGCCGCCATTGACGTTTACTTTCTCTCGGTCTAATCCAAGTTCTTTTTCTACTGCCAAATATTGTGCAGCGAATGCTTCGTTCACTTCAAATAAATCAATATCGTCAACAGTCAATTCAGCACGTTCTAACGCTTGTTTAATAGCTGGCACTGGTCCAATGCCCATAATCGTCGGATCTACTCCTACTACTCCCCAAGAGACAATACGCGCCATCGGCTTTAAGCTATGCCTGTTTACAGCAGCTTCGCTTGCTACGACGAGTGAAGCTGCACCGTCATTGATACCTGAAGCGTTTCCAGCCGTCACCGTACCTTCTTTTTTGAATGAAGGACGGAGTTTTGCTAAAGCTTCTTCATTTGCGTCTGGTTTAATATGTTCATCTTTATCTACTATTAAAACACCTTTACGCGTTTTCACATCGACAGCTACAATCTCTTCTGCAAATCTTCCAGATTCGACTGCTTTTGCTGCTCTCTGATTTGATTGTACAGAAAAAGCATCTTGTTCTTCACGCGAGATACCGTATTGTTCTGCCAGTTTTTCGGCAGTCATTCCCATGCCGCTCCCTGTATATTGATCCGTCAAAGTGGCAGTTAGCATATCTTCAAATTGTAAATTACCCATTTTCGATTTACTAAAGCGTTGGTTAAAACTAGCGTATGGAGACATCGACATATTCTCTGCCCCTCCTGCCAACACCAATTCCGCTTCGCCCAATAAAATATGTTGTGCAGCTGTCACAACCGCTTGAGCACCTGATCCGCATAACCGGTTTAACGTAAGCGCTGGAACTTCTTTAGGTACGCCTGCTTTTAACCCTATATGGCGTGCAACGTAAGCACCGTTTAAACTAGATTGAATAACATTCCCGTAAAAAACATGATTGATATCTTCTGCTTTTACATTTGAGCGTTTTAACGCCTCAATTGCTGTCGCCGCTCCAAGTTCAGTCGCATCCGTATTGACGAATGCTCCTCCAAATCCTCCAAAAGCGGTTCTTGCTCCATCTATTAAGTAAACGTTATTCATAGCGTCATTTCTCCTTTACTATATTTATTTATCTCAACTTCCCTTTAACTGCTCACGCAATTCTAACCGTCCAACATCACGTAAATGAACTTGATCCGGACCATCAACTATACGTAATGCGCGAGCATTGGCGTATTGTGCAGCTAATGGAAAATCTTCCGTTAATCCTGCTCCACCAAATACCTGAATGGCACGGTCAATGACATTTTGTGCAACCCGTGGAACTGCAACTTTAATCATGGCTATTTCTTTGCGAGCTGTTTTTGCACCTTCTACATCTATTTTATGAGCTGCATGTAGCGTTAACAGACGTGCTTGTTCGATTTCAATTCGACTTTCAGCAATAATTTCTTTTATCACATCTTTTTCTGCCAAACTAGATCCAAATGCTTCTCTGCTATCTGCTCTTTTACACAATAACTCGAGGGCTCTTTCTGCAGCTCCGATTGCTCGCATACAATGATGAATTCGCCCTGGCCCTAAACGTCCTTGAGCAATTTCAAATCCGCGTCCTTCTCCAAGCAAGATGTTGGTTGCTGGCACACGCACATTATTATAATGAACTTCTGCATGCCCTTGGGGTGCATCATCATAGCCAAATACAGTTAACGGCCGAATAATTTCTACACCAGGTGTATCAAAAGGCACCAAAATCATTGACTGCTGTTGGTGCTTCGCAGCCTGAGGATCTGTTTTCCCCATGACAATCGCAATTTTACAACGCGGGTCCATGGCTCCAGTTGTCCACCATTTTCTCGCATTGATGACATATTCGTCGCCATCACGGACGATGCTACTTTGAATATTGGTTGCATCCGAAGAAGCAACAGCAGGTTCTGTCATCGAAAAGCAAGATCGAATTTCTCCATTTAATAAAGGCTCAAGCCACTGTTTCTTTTGTTCTTCTGTCCCGTACTTAACGAATACTTCCATGTTCCCAGTGTCCGGTGCATTACAGTTAAATAACTCTGGTGCAATTAAGGATCGTCCCATAATCTCACATAGATGTGAGTAATCATAATTAGATAAACCAGCCCCGTATTCCGGATGATCTAAAAATAAGTTCCATAAGCCTTGCTCTTTTGCTTTTTCTTTTAACTCTTCAATAATGGGTGGAATCGTCCAACGGTCTTCTGCTTCTTTAAGGTATTTTTCTATAACTGCTTCATTTGGATATACATAGTCATCCATGAACAATAGTAGTTTCTCTCGTAAGGCTTCAGCTTTTGGCGATAATTCCTTAAGCATTTATTTTCCCCCAATATTTTATGTATTTTCAAATGCTATTTAATACGTTATTTTAAATTAAAACGCTTACATAATCAGTTTTAATAATCAGAATACTCCTTCTACTGATTCAAAGTTAGTATAGTTGTTCTACTTTTGAATTACAAGTTAAGGCCGCTAAAATTAGGAGTCTTTTCCATAAAAAAAGACACCCTGAATAACTCAGAGCATCTTTCACTATTATCCTTCTAAATCTACGTTGTGATAAACCTGTTGTACATCTTCTAGATCTTCAAGAGCATCAATCATTTTTTCGAATTGTTCCTGTGCATCTTCAGGCAATGGTAATTCGTTTTGAGCAAGCATCGTCAATTCGGCGACTGTGAATTCTGTAATGCCGGCAGTTTTAAACGCTTCTTGCACCAAATGGTATTGATCTGGCTCTGCGTAGACAATCACTCCGTCTTCTTCTTCCATAATGTCGCGAACGTCAATATCCGCTTCCATCATTAGTTCAAGAACTTCGTCAGCCGTTTTGCCTTCAATACCAAACACAGCTGTGTGGTCGAACATATAAGCAACCGATCCACTAACACCCATATTGCCTCCGTTTTTACCAAATGCTGCACGGACATCTGAAGCAGTACGGTTAACGTTATTCGTTAACGTATCTACGATAACCATCGAGCCATTTGGTCCAAATCCTTCATAACGCAATTCGTCGAAGCTTTCTTCCGATCCACCTTTAGCTTTGTCCACAGCTCGGTCAATGATTGCTCTCGGAATGCTGTAAGTTTTTGCTCGCTCTAATACGACTTTCAAAGCTTGGTTAGATTCTGGATCGGGTTCACCTTGTTTGGCAGCTACATATATTTCACGGCCGAATTTTGCGTAAATCCGACTTGTATTCGCATCTTTAGATGCTTTCTTTTCTTTAATATTATTCCATTTGCGTCCCATTAAATTTCCTTCTCTCTTCAAAGTTTCACATTAAATGATAATCACTATCTATTATTATAGTACAAATCATTCAAATGTAACGCATTTCGCTGTTAAAAACCGCAGTTTTTATCCATTTAAAGGGTGCATTAGAATAACTTTTAGTATTTAATTAGGAGTCGACTGATGAAAATAATTGGGTTTAACTAGTTTATTTTTATAAGGCTTGTGAAAAATATGCGTTGTAGCCGGAGACATCGGCGGAATGAGCCAAGCCCAATTCCCGGTAAGGTCACGTCCTTCACTTTCTTCTTTTTTCTCGAAACTTTTAAATTGTTTTGCTGCAGTATGATGATCTACGATTGTCACACCTGCTTCATGGTACGACTCTAAAACGGCAATATTCAATTCGACTAATGCTTTATCTTTCCATAAAGAACGGTTTGACTTTGTATTCAATCCCATGAGTTCTGCTACTGCTGGCAAAACATTATACCGGTCTTCATCTGCAAGGTTTCTTGCACCAATTTCAGTGCCCATATACCAACCGTTAAAAGGTGCCATTTTGTATTCAATACCGCCAATTTCTAATAACATATCTGAAATTAGAGGAACCCCGTACCATTTCAATCCCAGCCGTGAGAACCCTGAGATTTCCGGATGATCTATTTCTACTTCCTTAATCGATGTTCGTGGAATTTCCTTTAGATACAGTTCACCATTTGGCATTTCAAGGATCCATGGCAAAATATCAAAAGCAGATCCCGCTCCTTGCCAACCAAGTTCTAGACACCGCTTCGTAAATTCGATAGAACTCGAATCACCGATAATGCCATCCTCCGTTTCATACCCTGCATAACGGATGAGTTGATGATTCCATAAACGCATTGCTTTGTTCTCTTCCTGTTCTTGACGAAAAACGGTAATCGTAGGACGGATTTTACCGTCATTTGTAGCAAAATCGATATGTCGAACCAACGCATCGAAAACTTCATCTGCTGCTGTTTGATGTCGTTCGTCAAAGACCGTTAGTGAATTCCAAAACAACCGACCGATGCAGCGATTATTATTGCGCCACGCCATGCGAGCGCCATGTTCTAACTCTTCAAAACTATGCATATAAGTTCCCGTATTTTTGATTGCTATTTTTATTGCGAGTAACCTATTCGCTTTCTCGGCCTCACTCTTTCCAAGTTCCTCATAACAAATTTCTATAAAGTTAGTCGCCTCTTCTAATAAAAGCATTGTCGAATTGCCAATGGTCATTGTTTTCACTCCTTATCCATATCATACACTTGAGTCCGCTTATTTTCTGTGACAGTTCTCTGAACCCCTATATTTCCACCTACTTTTCAAGTACACTAAATGAAAAGTAAAGACATTATCAGGAGGAGCTCACACCAATGGTAAAAGCGATTTTTTTCGATTTAGATGATACTTTATTATGGGACAAGAAAAGTGTGGAAAAAGCATTTCAAGAAACATGCCGTTTAGCCGAAGAATTAACAGGTAAATCTTGCGATAATTTAGAAGAAGCCGTAAGAGCTGCCGCAACTGAGCTGTATTCTGGATATGATACATATGACTTTACAAAAATGATCGGCATCAATCCTTTTGAAGGATTATGGGGAACCTTTGATGATGAAGGAGCAGATTTTCAAAAGATGAAAACCATCGTTCCAACTTATCGACAAGACGCTTGGACGCTTGGTTTACAGAAAATCGGGATTGAAGATAGTGCTAAAATCGGCAGTCAACTCGCTGACTATTTTCCTGAAGCACGCAAACGAAACCCTGTCCTATATGAAGAAAGTTTAAAAGTACTCGCAGATTTGAAAGAACGATATCAATTGCTTTTACTAACGAATGGTTCACCTAGTTTGCAACAACTCAAACTTGAAATCACACCTGAAATCGCTCCTTTTTTCGACCACATTATCGTATCCGGTGCATTTGGAAAAGGTAAACCAGACCCTGACATTTTCGATCATGCTTTATCTAAATTCGACGTTACTGCCGACGAAGTATTGATGGTTGGAGATAATTTAATGACCGATATTATTGGTGCTGGAAAAGTAGGTATCCGCTCTGTTTGGATCAACCGTGAACAAAAGGCTCCGCACGATACCATCATTCCAACATATGAAATTCAACATTTAGAGGAATTGCTTCAACTGTTAGAACAACTTTAATCGAAAAGAGTCTCTTCTATAGTCTCTTAATAAAATTGGTAGAGAAAGTTTTTGATTTTTCTCTACCAATTTTTGCTTTCTATACAGTTGGAGATTAGGCTGATTGGAATGGAGGAGGCGGCGACTCCAGCGGAAACAGTGCGAGCCGGAGCTACTGGACTGAGCAGAGCGAGGGAAGCAGAGGCCGTACCCGCGGAAAGCGTCCGCCGCAATGGAAATTAGCCGATCTTTCCTGAGATGTCAAAAGGGCTGTCACCAAAAGTCATCTTTAATGACCTTTTGGGACAGCCCTTTCAATTTTTTATAAGTTAATAGCTGTAACGCCTTGAATTTCATCTAATTTTGACAATTGCTCAAGACTGCCTGCTTCTGCTGGTTTATCGATTGATAACATCATGATGGCACTTCCCCCAATAATAGAGCGCCCTACTTGCATCGTAGCAATATTGACATTCTCTTGACCAAGTAGCGTTCCTACTCGTCCAATCACACCTGGACGGTCATTATGGCTAACATATAATAGATGCCCTTCTGGTACAACATCTACTAAATAGTCATCTACTTTGACGATACGTGCGCCTTGTCCATTCAATAAAGTACCAGCAACTTTTCGAATACCGTTAGCCGTTTTTACTTCTACTGTGATGAGCGTCATAAATCCTTTTGATTCAGTCGTCTTTTGTTCAGTAACGACTATGCCTTTTTGGTTTGCCAGATATAATGCATTTACATTATTGACTTGCTTACCAAGATGACGTTTCAGCATCCCTTTTAACATATTGCGTGTTAACGGTCTTACGTCCATATTAGCGAGTTCTCCTGCATAGCGAACGGTAACTTCTTCTGCCGTTGTACCCGTTAAATCTGTTAAGAAAGCACCTAGACGTTCTGATAAATCGAAATAAGGTTCGATTTTCTTCATGATTTCTTTTGGTACAGATGGAAGATTCACTGAGTTGCGTACAGTACCAGTGGTGAAATAGCTGACCACATCTACGCTCACATCAACTGCTACGCTTTCTTGCGCTTCAAAAGTGCTTGCGCCTAAATGAGGCGTTGCAATAATCTCTGGTAAATCTAGTAAACGAAAATCAACCATCGGCTCTTGTTCAAAAACATCAAGCGCTGCTCCAGCAACTTTTCCAGATTTCACAGCATCGTATAACGCATTTTCATCAATAATTCCGCCACGTGCGCAATTGACTATTTGAACGCCATCTTTCATAATTTCAAATGCTTCTTTATTGATTAAATGCTTTGTTTCTTTTAATAACGGCGTGTGGACCGTTATAAAATCTGCTGCTCTTAAGACATCTTCTACCGAGCCAAAATCGACTCCTAGTTTTTCTGCTTTTTCAGCTGTTAAGAAAGGATCATAAGCAATAACGTTCATTCGTTGACCCTTTGCACGTGCCGCTACTTCTTGACCAATTCGTCCAAATCCAACAACGCCAAGTGTTTTGTTTTTCAATTCGACGCCGACATATGATTTCCGGTCCCATTGTTGATTGCGCAATGCATGGAAAGCTTGAGGAATTTTACGTGCCATTGACATAATCATGGCCATCGTATGCTCTGCGGCTGAATTGGTGTTACCGTCCGGCGCATTTACAACAATAATACCGTGTTCTGTTGCCGCTTCTAAATCGATATTATCGACACCTACACCTGCACGACCGATGATCTTCAAGTTCGACGCTTTTTCAATCAATTCACGCGTTACTTGCGTTTGGCTTCGTACCAGTAATGCGTCAAAACCATGAATACGATCTTCTAATTGTTCTGGAGTTAAATTGGTTTCCATGACGATGTTAACACCGTTTGCCTGACGTAAAGGATAGATTCCTTCTTCGCTTAATGGGTCACTAATTAGTATATGAAATGTCATTTCGTTTTCGCTCCTTTTGTTAAAAAGACTCGCTGTGCAGCGGCAATTCCTTTACCAAGTTCGATATTTTTACCGACTTTCATTAAGCCAATTTCCATTGCTGCAAGGGTCTGCAACATATCTGCCGGAGAGCAATAGCCCATATGGCCGATACGGAAAATCTTCTTCGCTAAATGTTGCTGTCCCCCGGCCACTTCTAAAGCAAATTCCTGTTTCATCACTTTACGGAACTCTTCCGCATCAAAATCATTTGGTTTTACAGCAGTAACTGTTGGTGATGCATCTATGTCAGAAGTTAGTAATGGAATTTCTAATGCGGTAAACGCTGCACGCGTCATATCTTTCATCAGACGGTGTCTCGCGTAAACATTCTCCAATCCTTCTTCTTCAAGCAATTTTAGAACTTGCTGCAAGCCAAACAAAATCGATAATGCAGGAGTAAAAGGAGTCGTATCTTTTACAATATTATCGCGGTGCTTTTTAAGGTCCAAATAAAATCTTGGTTGAGGATTGGCTTCTATTTTCTTCCATGCGCGTTCGCTTGCTGCGATAAATGACAGTCCTGCAGGTAACATAAAGGCTTTTTGTGAACCCGTCACAACTACGTCAATTCCCCATTTGTCCATTTCAGTTTCTGTTCCTGCTACACATGACACCCCGTCGACAATAACAAGAGCATCTGATACTTCTTTTACAGCTGCAGCCAATTCTTTAATTGGGTTTAGAACTCCTGTTGATGTTTCACAAAAAGTTGAAAACACCACTTTGATTTCTGGATGTTCTAAAAGGAAGTTCTTCACCGCCTCAGGGTCTACAGCTAATCCCCACTCTACTTCGAAAACATGAGTTTCAATCTCATATGCTTTACAAATTTTCGCAAATCGATCGCCAAATGCGCCTGTTACAAGAACTAGAACTTCTTCGCCAGGAGCAACAGTATTCACTACAGCTGTTTCTAAGCCTGCAGTTCCACTGCCTGTCAAAATAATGACTTCTTGTTCTGTACCAAAAACACGTTTCAGTCTTGGTCGGATGTCACTAATCATGTCAGATGTACTTTGTCCACGGTGGCCAATCATCGGTTGTGCCATAGCACGTTGCACACTTGGCGGGATTGGTGTTGGTCCTGGAATTCGTAAAATTTGTTGGTCTGTCAGCATATTGATTCTATTCCCCTTTCGATTTCTCCGCTTTTACGGAGCCGTGAGTGTATGGATTAAAGTAAAAAAAGACCCTTCTCCCCCCTACATAAAGATGTAAGGGGCGAAGAGTCTCTTGTTCGCGGTACCACCCTAATTCACTGTCAAAACAGACAGTCTCATTGGTTCACATGCGTAACGGGCACGAATCGGATGGACTTACTAATTGGTTCAATCCATCTATTCAGGAGTGCTACTAAATGCCGAAACCACTGATTCTCACCGACCATCAGTTCTCTTGAGATTTCCTTGCACAAAGTGTATCTCCATCAACATAGTTAATCTGTATATTTGAATTGTCTCCATCATATACAGCGAAAAAACCATTGTCAATATATAAAAAATATTAAGATTATTTTGCAAGCGTTTCCATTCTTCACAAACCTAGAAGTCTCTAAGCACAAAAAAATCAAAAGTTTTTTTACAATTCGGTGAATCTTTTTTCCAGTAGATATCATAGCTCAATAAAAAACCACTCATCATTTTTCGATGAGTGGTTTCGTTGATTGATCAACCTAAGCCAAAATCATTAACTAATGCTGCAAGACCGCCTTGGTAGCCGCTGCCAATTGCATTAAATTTCCATTCGTTACCGTGACGGTATAATTCTCCAACCACTAATGCCGTTTCAATAGAGAAATCTTCTCCAAGATCATAACGAATTAGTTCTTCGTTTGAGTTTTCGTTTAGAATACGGATAAACGCATTCGAAACTTGTCCAAAGTTTTGTCCTCGGCTATCTGCTTCGTGGATTGTAACTGTGAATACCACTTTATGAATATCAGCAGGAACGTGAGGTAAATCAACGATTACTTGCTCATCATCGCCTTCACCTTCACCCGTTAAATTATCTCCTGTGTGCACAACTGAGCCGTTTCCGCCTTCAAGATTGTTATAGAATACAAAGTCTTCTGGTCCACGCGATTTACCGTTTTCGCCTACTAGGAAAATAGATGCGTCTAGATCGAAATCTCCGCCACCACTGTATTTGTTCGTATCCCAACCTAAACCAACGACTACTTTTGTAAGACCTGGGTTTGTTTTCGTTAAATCAATTTTTTGACCTTTTGAAAGATTAATTGCTGACATTGTTATTTTCCTCCTCGATTAGTTAGCTTTACGTTGAGTATCTTCGTATTTCTTCTGTAATTCTTCGATGCGGAGACGTCCTTCTTCACGCATTTTGCGATTTTCTTGTTCAATCTCGCGTGTGTCGTTCATCCCTTGCATAATAGTCTCCCATGTCTGTTCGATCGTTTCAATCTTGATGCTCGGTTGACCCGACATTCTCGCAATATCGACACTTTGACGTGAGATATCATTAGCGTTATTCAATAACATTTCATTTGTACGACGATCCAGTTCACTCATCGACTCAGCTACTAAGTTTTGACGCTTAGCTGCGATCGCGTTGATTAAACCTGTTTTGAAAATTGGAATGGTCGTAACAAAAGCTGAGTTGATCTTCCCGATAAGTTTTGTGTTCCCACGCTGAAGCATACGAATTTGAGGTGCTGACTGATACGACACTTGTTTGGCCATTTCCAAGTCATACACACGTTGCTCTAAAAGCTCAATTGCGTTTTGAAGAGAGTTAAGCTCCATTAACGCCATTTGATCTCCAGATTCCGCTTTTGCACGAACAGCTGGTTCTTGAGCTTTTAGTTCTTCTACTTTAATATCGCCTGCTGCAATGTATTTTTCTAACTCCATAAAGTAATTAAAGTTTTGGTTGTACAGTTCTTCTAAAGTCGTTGTCGATTTTTTCATTTCGCCTTCGTACTTTGTAATTTCAACATATACTTTATCAATTTCAGTTCCCATTGTTTGATACTTATTAAATAATTGTTCGATTACTTTATTGCCTTTATTGAAGATTTTGTTGAGGAATCCTTTCTTTTCAACAAAATCCTTTTTGTCGAATTTGTCCATGATTTTACCTAATTGCTTTAGTAATTCACTAGACTCTTCCATGCTATTTGCTTGAACTGAATTTAATACTTTTCCAGTAAAAGCGGAAATTTCATTAGCTGGCTCTCGGCCAAACTCTAGCAATGCTATTTGGTTTTTCGGATCGATTTTTGCAGCTAATTGAAGAACTTCAGGGTCTTTTTTCAGTTGAACTTTTAATTGGTTTTCATCTTTCATCACCAATTCTTGTTGTTCGATTTGATCTGGCATGTTAGTCATCCGCTTTCACTCCTTATTGGCTATAGCCATTTTTTAAAAATTTTCTTGACGACCGAAGGTTCTCGGTAGGGCTCGTTAAAACTCCGTTCATCGAGCCAATGCGTATCAAATGATTCTACATCAATCCATCTTTCAATGTCTTGATGTCCTTGAGGATTTATCACAATCACATCAAGCCCAAATATATGAATTAATGCAATTGCATTGGCATCCGCACGACTCAACTCACCATCTTTTTCTTCGTTGTAAAACAACATCGTTGGTACAAATTGCGGATAGTCGAACAACTGAATCAATTGAATGACCGAATCTGGAATCGACATCGATTGTGAGAAAGCATATAGCTGCAAATCTTCAAACGATTCACTGCTTTGAGACTGCAAGATTGGTTTTTCTACATGTCTGGCAATTGCAGCAGCAATCGCAGTCTGAACACCGTCTGGCAATTTACTGTATTTCCACCAGTTGGCGGCTTTCATTTTTTCAGGATCAAGTTTCCCTGCTTTCCCAAGCGCTGCACGGTAATGAAATTGCTGATTGCCTTTTCGTTCTTCAATAAATGGAAAGCTTCGAATCAATTTTGTGTCTTCGCGTTCGGTCAAGTTGTGAACATTATCCCAGAAACGTTTTCGATCCTTTTCGATGCCCATTACTTTAGAAAAAACGACAGGAATGTTGACACGCCCGCTCCCTACTGAAAACGATGGGCGAACCATTGCACGTTCTTTAGCAAGCATAAACGCTTCATCCATGGTTGTCTTCAACCGAACAGATTGCGTCAAATAAGACTTGAATTGGAAAGGTTTATAAAGTCCTGAATCATCGTGATGCAACAATCGATCTACTTCTTGCGTAGCACGATAAGCGACCGTCCCTACCCGTTTTGGTTTTTCTTCTGGAAAAGGTAAGAGTGAATTCGAATTTACTTGGAAACTATGATTATGAAGACCTTCACTTCCAACAGCTTTCTCAAACCAACGTTCCCCTTTTGGGTCATAGACGATCACATGAAAGCCAAAAGCAGCTGATAGCTTTAAAAACCAAGTTTCACTTTCGGAAGCACTGCCATACCACAAAAATCCAGGCAAGCCTTTTTCTAGCTCTAACTTTTCAATTTCAGGCTCTAGATGATTAAACATCCACTTTACCAAGTCTGTCGTTACGCGGCGGAAAGATGAGTGAGTCGTATCTCCACCTGATTGTGCTTGAAACGCTTTCAGAATATCAATCAACACAATTCGCAAACGTCTGTTGAGCTCAGGATCTTTTAACTTAGGAAGTAGTCCTTTTCCGTCAAGAAAAGCTGCCATCCGATTTGGTGACAAACCTTTTTCTTTTTTATTCATTTCAAATAAATCTTGAAGTGTCCGCAAACGATCTTGTTCAATATGCTTGTTCATCTTGTCTGAAAGACGAATCAACCGACCTTCTGACGCTTCTATAACGTCATAGATAGATGCAAAATATTCATCCTCATCAAGTGTCATACCCGTGATTTGTCCAAGCAATTGGGGATACGTGATGCTATTATCTTCAATTTTAGTTTCGCTGTGATCCACTATCGGTTTTTTCAGCCATTCCCCGATTTTCTCCGGATCCCAGGTTTTAGCGGGGATTGGATTCAACTGAACCATCGGAATCTCTCCTTGCTTTGTTGCTTACTGGCGTTGCAATGCTATTTCAGCAACACGAGCTAAAATTTCCTCGCCTGCTTTAATACCGTAATTTTCTGTCTTATGAATATGTGCTGAAATGCGAGCTGCATTTTTTGCTGCTTCACCATGAGCTGCAAGCATGCCATAATCGGCACTTTCCAACAAATCAAGGTCTAACAAAGAATCTCCAGCAGCAACGACATAACTAGCACCTATACGTTCCTTAATATACTCCATTGCACCAGCTTTCGTAATACTTTCTGGCATAAAATAAAGTTTTCTACCTTGAAGTGATAATCCCCATCCAAGCTTCTTGAAAGTTTGAGTATAAAAATCTAGCTTATCTTCAGGAAAACGAGCACGGTCTATGATCAAATAAACAAACCAATCGTCTGCTTCTCTAACTTTTAGTACCCATTCCTCTGAAAAATGCCGCTCAATTTCCGGCAGTAATTCCTTTATAACCGTTTTACGATCTGTGCATGTTTGGCGAATTTTATCGGACCATTCTTTAATCGGCTGACCATTTTCTAAAATAACCGCACCATTAGAAATAACCGCAAAAAGTGGTGGTTGCTGTCCTTCAAAAATACCGGTTACTCGCTCGTATTGAGCTTGTGTGCGCGTTGTCACCGGAAGGAAAAAAGCTGAGTGTCCTATATTCCATAGCGCAGATTGACTGGATTTTGTCATATACGACAATGGTTTTCCTTCGTAACGCTCAACTTCAATTAATTCGTCTTCTGTAACGTCCATTCCCATGGAGTTCCGAGAATAAATTAAGGTTTGATCTAAATCACTTGCGAATAATACCGTCATATTTCTTTACCTGACCGGATCAAGCCAATTGCCCGATAAAACAAATCTGGAACCACTTCGACCGGCACGTCTTTTTCTTTTGCTAACATCAAAATATGATGCACGTCTGGATTTTCCAAACTATTTACGAGCACTTTCCATGGACTTCTACGCAACAAAACACGCGTGGTTTCGCCAACGCCTGGCTTAATCAAATGGTAGTCGGTTTCACGATACATCTGTTGGCCAATTTCTTCGACTTCTTTCATGCCTTGCCACGTTCTTTTTGCTGTAACTGGTGTTGAGACAGCATCTTTTTCAACTCTTTCTCGCACATCTATAAAGCAAGCTGTAATCTGATCGACAAAATCATTGGATAAATCCTCTTCTAACAATTCACCATAAAATTTCGCACCGTGAAAATCATTTTCACCGATGTACAATTTGTTTAAAATCGTCCGGCTCACAAGTCCCGATACGGTCGCATTTAAACATGCGCTAGGAATAAGAAAATCTTCGCGTGTACCGAATAATACTGCACACGCACCGGGATCTGCTAGTACGGCCATATCATCATGAAGATCTAAGCTCTTAGTTTCATTTAAATAATTTACAGCCTTGGTCAATTCTTTTTGAATTGCACCTTTACCAGTCCATCCATCTACAAATTGAATCCGACTTGTCGGATGTGCAGCACGAATTGAATCGATCGCTTTTTCGTCAATTCCTTTATCACGTAAAATGGAGACACTGTAATGCGGCCATTTCATATTCAGCACTTGTTCAGCGTAACGACGAATTAAGACACCGATTGGACTACCTGCGCGCGCTAAAGATACAAGCACAATATCATCTGTTCCTGCATTCATAAAAATGCGACGTGTCACGAGTCCTACTAAATAAGCTAATTGATTTTTCGTTTTTACGACTGTTTCGTGGTATAGCTTTGTATATTCATCAGATGGACGATACTCCATTGGTAATCTTTCCGCATAATGCGCACCTGTTTGAACCGCTTTTTCACGCTCTTCTAATGTACTTTCAGTAAATACTTCACTTACATCTTTCAATAGGAAAGTGATATCTTCTTTCGGATAACTCGTTTTTACTAAACCGGTAGCTATCATTCGATTTCTTCACTCCTTTTGGTAGTTGTTAAAGAGATCCATTCTACTGGTGCTTTTTCTTCTAAATAAGCAAGTAACGGCTGCCATTCAGATACATCAATAACCGATTCAGCAAGTAAATATATTTGATCAATATCCAAGTCGTTCAGGTTGTAGATGAATTGGCTTATTCCCTCTGCATCTGGTAAAACAAACTCAGCTTTTTCTTGAATTGGATAGCCTGTTGTTTTTGCAGCAAAAATCGGACTGCGTGTTGTTGTCTGCACGCGTGAATTGCCACCTAACGCTAAAGCAAAACGGATTGGCAAATACATATTCTCGCCTACGCCAATGACTAAAGCTTTATCGCTTCTTTTAGTAATTTGGGCTACTGCAGTTTCTACCCATTCAGTAATTTTATCATGTTCTTTACTTGTAAGACCAAAGCGGCCCGTATGCGAAATATATTGTTGGTTTGTTTTCGAAACAACCGATAATTTTTTCCCGCTCAATTCGATAGCTGGAGCTTTTTTACCTGTACCATTTAATATTGTTTCTTTAGGTTCTTCAGGCGCCTTGCTGTGCACCAATTCAAACTCACCAGACATTAACGATAAGATTTTCAAGCTTATGTCCCGACCTTTTATTGCGTTTTCGATTTTTTCTTGTTGGCTAGCATTTCGCCAATCGAGAATCGACAGCGACACATAGTTTTTCCCAGGAAATTGATCATCTAATGCACAAACCAAATTCAACAAAGTATTGCCCGTTGAAATTTCATCGTCAATGAGCACAATGGTTTCAGCTTCTTCAAGCATTCCTGAAGGCGCATATACTTTATGGGAAGTTGCGTGGGAATGTTCTTCTTCAAAGACAAAAGATGGGGTCATGCCAATAATTTCTTCACGGGTTGTATGAAGATACGCAGCTTTCTCAAAATGTTGAAAAACTGAATGACCAAGTCCTGTCGCAGTTTCTGCCATCCCGATAAAAACTGTTTTTTGTGGCAGCGCTTTTTTGAACTCAAGTGATCGGTTGCTAAGTTCTCGATTAGCTTTTCCGCTTTCAATCATTTCCACAAAAAGTGCTGTATCAGGATGTCCTTTAAGACCTGCTCTTTCCATTAATAAAGAAGCTAATAAAGTTCCTGTTCCAAGTGCTAAAGATGGATCTACAGCTAGATGTTTGGCAATTAGCTTACTAACAAATAGGAATTGGCGTTTTTTATTAACGCGCAAAGCTACAGAAAAAAGCGCTTCTGGAGAAAGCCCTTTATACGTATCTGTAATTGAAATATTCATCGTTAAGTTATCCCATAATTCAGTATTGATTTGATAATTGGTTCGCCCTGAGATGATTGAGGACGTCGATTGGTTGATAGTTTTCATTCAGCACCCCATAGACTTCCGCTTGAGCGATTATATTTTCAGCCCAGCTCAAATGCGGTTTTACTTCGTTCATTTTATTGCGTTTAGGACTTTGTAGAACACCATTTCTTCCTTTACTTTCACCTAGGATTAATTTGGCGTCTTCATAAGCTTCGAAGGATATGATATGCCCGGCATTAACAATTGCTATTTGAGACGGATGAATACAGGTTTTTCCTTTAAATCCATTTAAAATATCCAATTGAACTTCTTCCCAAAGGGTTTGTTCGGGTTTTGAAGAAAGCCAAAGCTTTTCTCTGACCGAAAAATGTTCATAAACAGGACCCGAAACGGTAAACCCATCTTCTGAACGACCAAACTGGTTTAGTATGGCGATCAAACAATCTCGAATGATATGAACATCGTAAATCGTTCGCTCTGCTGGTCGTCGCAAGCCATAAAGACTTGAAAAATCAGTTGCTCCAACCCGTACTGTTAATATCCGATCGGCTTCTGACTGTATAATTTTATATAATTCCGCTAAAGTTTGTTCACGAGTTTCACTATACAACACTTCTTTTGTTTCGAGTAAAGGCAAGGCATACAGCTTTCTACCAGCCGCTTTACTGGCACGATCGAGTGCTTCGAAAAAAGACGGCAAAGATTCAGGTGTACATTTCGGAAAGACAATTCCTGTTACAACACTTAAAGCAGTTCCGGCATTTTCAATCAATTTATCCAATTGTTCAGGTGTACGAATTCGTAAAAATAAAATTGGTCCTGCTGCCAATTGATCAGCATTTGCTTTTTCAAGTTTTTTAAATTCACTTACTGTGTTCTTTTCCGCTTGCTCTAGTTCCGTGTCAGCTACTGCATCTTCTAGGCAGACAATCAATGTAGTTAAGCCAGCAAACGCGCCTTTACTATAGCTACCATTCAAAATCTTTTGAGCGAAATCTATTCTAGATCCTGGTGTATAAAGCGCTGCACCCAGTGCTAAACTTAATGTTTCCCGTTTTGTATCACGGTTAAATTCTGCCGGGGAATATTTAAAAAAAGTCTTTAAATCAGAATCGGTTAATCCGTTAAAATGTCTCATGCGTGATCCCTCCCGGCATGCTGCCGTAACAGCCCTTTCAAATTGTCCATTCCTGTATGAATGGAGAAAAAGCAAGGAGACAGTCTCCTTGCTTTTCCATCGTTACTCAGCTGTTTAAGCCGAAGTCCTTTACAAGCGACTCTAAGCCACCTTGATAACCGCTGCCAATGGCATTAAATTTCCACTCTCCACCGTGACGATAAAGTTCACCAACAACTACTGCTGTTTCGATTGAGAAATCTTCACCGAGGTCATAGCGGATCAATTCTTCATTTGTATCACCGTTTACAATACGTACATATGAGTTGCTTACTTGGCCAAAATTTTGACCGCGTGCTTCAGCATCATGAATCGTAATGGCAAAAGTTGCTTTTTCGATAGATGCAGGAATAGCCGATAAGTTTACGTTTACTTGTTCGTCATCCCCATCACCTTCACCTGTTTTGTTATCGCCCGTATGTTCTACGGCACCGGCTGCGCCAGTCGTATTATTATAGAAGACGAAATCAGCTTCTGAAGCTGTTTTTCCTTCGCCATTTAATAGGAAGACTGAAGAATCCAAGTCGAAGTCTTGTCCGCCATCGTATTTATTTGTGTCCCAGCCTAAACCAACAACTACTTTTGATAAGCCCGGGTTACTTTTAGTTAAATCTACTTTTTGACCTTTTGATAAATTAATTGCCATTACTCCAACACTCCTTAAGAATATTTGTTTGCAATTGATCCAATATCAGGTTCTGATGCACCTTCACCGATAGCAGAGAACTTCCATTCAGTTCCTTGACGATAAAGTTCGCCTGTGATTAATGACATTTTGCCAGCATAGTTTTCTGTAAGATTATAATGTACTAGTTCTTCTTTCGACTGATTGTCTACTAAACGAATAAATGCATTTTCAATCATACCGAAATCTTGTTTCTTTTTCTGTGCATTATAAATGTTAACAACAAAAACCAAACGGTGAATTGATGGTGAGATTCGTTTTAAATCAATATTGATCATTTCATCATCGCCGTCGCCTTCACCAGTTAAGTTATCCCCTGAATGGACTACGCTACCGTCTTTGCTTTTTTTATTGCCGAAATAGATTAAGTTTTCTTTCGCAGTTAACTTGCCGTTTTCATCAAGCAATAGAACTGATGCGTCGCAGTCGACGTCAGCTCCGCCACTTGCTCCACCTAATAGGCTACTTAAAAAGCCTCCACTTTTTTTGGTTGCAACTGGATCCCAGCCTAAGCCAACCATAATGCTCGAAAGCGATGAACGTCCTTTTGTTAAATCGATTTTTTGACCTTTTACAAGATTAATCGCCATTCCTAACACTCTCCATTCATCATTATGTATTCTATTTTAATGGTATTGGTCTAACATGTAAAATTCAACGAATAAAGCTTACTCGAAATTTCAGTGTTGAAACTCCCATGGATACAAAAACACGCCGAATTTTCAGACAAATGTTTTCTTAAAACACCTGACGTATACTAATACGTATATAAAGCTAGGAAGTTTCATTTTCTTATGCTTACTTTATTATTAGCATGGGTAATGTGAGTTAATAAAGAAATATTCACTAGTAAGAGAGGGGAAACACAAATGAAGCTTATCTCAATCGTTGTTCCGGCTTATAACGAAGAAGCCAATATTGCAGCAATGTATGAAAAATTGATGCAGGAACTAGAGTCGCTTCCTTATCGATATGAAATCATGTTCATTGATGATGGCAGTAGTGATAACACTTTACAAGAAATTTTAAAATTAGCTGAAACGCACGAACACATAAAATACATTTCGTTAACACGTAATTTCGGAAAAGAGTCCGCGATGCTTGCCGGCTTAAAACGGATTCAAGGAGATGCAGCCATTGTAATGGATAGTGACTTGCAACATCCCCCTACCTTAATTGGGGAAATGATTCAAGGCTACGAAGATGGCTTTAACCAAGTCGTAGCTAAACGATCACGCACAGGAGATTCTAAAGTACGTTCTCTGTTTTCTTCTCTTTACTACAAACTCATTAACTCGATTACGGATGTAGATTTGCAGGACGGCGAAGGAGACTTCCGTTTATTAAGTCGCAAAGCCATTAATGCTATTTTGGCATTAAGTGAAAGCAACCGATTTTCTAAAGGTCTATTCTCATGGATTGGCCTTAGTAAAAAGACTATTAACTATGAAAATGTGTTGCGTACAGACGGCGATTCCAAATGGTCATTTAGCAATCTCGTCAATTATGGCATCGATGGCATCATTTCATTTAATATGAAGCCATTGCGCGTTTGCTTTTATACAGGCTTCTTAGTCTTATTCTTGTCTCTTCTATATATTTTCTTTACGCTCTACAATATTATGAGAGAGGGCATTGGGGCTCCAGGCTACTTTACGACAATCACAGCGATTTTACTCCTTGGTGGCATTCAGTTGATCAGTCTTGGTGTTATTGGTGAATACATCGGACGAATCTATAATGAAACAAAGCAACGTCCACACTTTTTAGTGGATGTCAGCAATGCGGATGAATACCATGAATCTTAAAGCGCTTAATACCGAATTTACTCGTTTTATATTTGTCGGTGTCCTTAATACCTTGAGTTACTATTCAATTTACTTAATACTTCATAATCTTTTCAACTTACCTTATCTTTTAGCGCATCTTGTTGGCTTTTTAATCAGTTTAAATATTTCATTTTTCTTAAACTGTTATGTCACGTATCGCATTAAGCCAACGCTAAAAAAATATTTGTATTTTCCATTAACACAGGTAGTGAATATGTCAGTTTCGACTATACTCATTTTTATTTTCGTTGAGTTTTTAAAACTTAACAGCAATATTGCACCTTTTGCTGCGGTCTTATTCACAGTTCCAATAACTTTTATCGTATCGAGCAAAATTCTTAAAGATACACCCTCACCAAAATAAGCAAAAAGACGGTGACTCTATGCAAAAGTTACGCCCTATTATCATTCTCATGACCATCAGTTTACTCTTGTCTGCGGTTGGACATATCGTTTTTCTTCAACAATGGTCTAACGAGCACTTTATGGTAGGAATTAATGATGGCCTTTCACAAATGATGCCTTTCAAGCAACTTCTCTATGAGCAATATACACAAGGCGAATATTTCTATTCATTTGATTTTGGCTTAGGAGCTGGCACGTTTAGTGAACTATCTTATTATTTCTCTACCTCCATCGTATTCTTTATTACAGTAGTAATCGTATCTATGCTAAAAACCTTGCACATTATTCAAACTACTGATGTGTTGTTTTGGGCAAACGCCGCTGTTTTTGTTAGCATCATTCGTTTAGCTGCTGTTTTATTTATTACCACTCGCTTATTTATGTATATGAAAATATCTAGACCTGCCGCATTAGTAGGTGCGTCACTGTACGGCATTTCTGGCATGTACTTCCGCCACGTTACGTACTGGGAATTTTTTGCAGATGCTTTTTTATGGCTGCCTATTCTTTTACTTGGCGTTGAAAAAATTTTCCGCGAGCAAAAGCCTGGATGGTTTATAATTGCCGTTGCAATCTCTATGATTGATAATTTCTATTTTGCCTATATCAATCTACTGTTAACAGCCATTTATATTTTGTTCCGTTTGTTTATTCCGTTAGCAGCAAATGAAAAAAGTAAAATGAAAAACATTGGAAGCTTTGTTGTCGCTGGATCTATTGGTGCTGGCATCAGCGCAGTATCGTTTATACCAGCAGTCTATGCTTATTTGAATAATCATAGACCGGATTTCAAACAAGAAATTTTGTGGATAGAAGAAACCATCGACAATATTTTGTTCAGCAGCTCTATCATTGTTCTGCCTGCATTTTTTGTCGTCGTGTTGTTTAGCTGGTTTTTATATCGCGATAAAACTTTCCGCTTGTTTGCACTTCTAGGAATTGTTGCAATCATTATGCACAATAGTCCAATGATTGGCAGCGCCTTTAACGGCTTTTCTGCTCCACAATATCGTTGGGAATACTTTTTGTCATTAGTTATGGGTGGAGCTGTCGCCGTTGCTTTTGATCATTTGGACAAATTCACATGGAGACGTTTCGTCATTCCGGCTATGCTGGCAATTTTGAGCTTTTGGCTTTACACACGAAAAGATGAATATTTTGAAATGGATGTGCCATCTTCAACATTGGCAATTAGCGCTTTAGTAATTACGCTCTTACTAGTATTGCTATACGCACTATTTCATAAAACCTTCATCAAAAGAATGTTGATGGCATCTTTAGTAATTTGGACGCTGTTATTTGCTAATCTTTATCAAACCGAAAAAATTCTAGACCAAGGAAACATTTCTCAAGTTAGCAAAGAGTTGATGACAGGTGTTGAGTACGACGACCCTGAGATCAATGAGTTGCTCGATTATATCCATGCTAGAGAAAATGACGAACTTTATCGTATTGACTGGATGGAAGGCGTTCGCAACAATACGCCAATCGTTCAAGATTTCCGAGGATTTAGTGCCTATTCCAGTATCTTAAATAAAAACTTATTGTACTTTTACTTGTATGATCTTGAAATTGATATGGGCCGTGAAAGTGTCAGCCGGTATGCGACACTTGGCAATCGCGCAAACTTGTATAGCATGCTTCAAGGAAAATACATTATTCGTTCTCGTGGAGATACCAATATCCCGTATGGTTTTAACGAAATCCATGCTTCTAAAAAATATATTATCTACGAAAACAAGTATGTCTTACCATTTGCTCGGGCTACTTCGAACGTATACGAAGAACAACAATTTGCCGAGTTGTCTCCGCTTATGCGCGAGCAGGCGATGATGACTGGAGTTGTATTAGATCGCAATCAGGATGGCGATCCTTTGCCAAAATCAAATGAAAATATTCGTGATTTTGACATAGCTGCAACTGGTGCTATGTTCAATGATGGCGTTTTAAAAGTAGTTGAAAGAACCGGTGGCTTAACCTTAAGCTTGAAAAATCCACCTAAACCTGGTGGTGATTTGTTCGTTTCTTTCCACTTAGTAACAAACGCAGAAGATCAAGGCTTTCTACTCGAAGTAAATGATTACCAAACGACAAGGAAATCCAATCAATCAATCTACAAAACATTTGTAGATGACTTAACCATTCGTATTCCGGCCGAAGAATCTATTGAAATTCGCTTGCCAAAAGGTGAGTATGAAATAACGAAAATTCAAGTATACTCGGCTTCTTATCAGTCGTTACGTGACCAAGCTGCTAGGCCAGATTTGTCTAGTAATTTGTCAATTGACGGCAGTCATGTTCGTATGGATTATGATAACACTGCGGAAGAGGATTTCTTAAAGCTATCCATTCCTTATGAACAAGGGTGGCAAGCAAAAGTAAATGGTCAAAAAGTAGATGTGTTGAAAGCTGACTTTGCCTTTATGGCAATTCCATTGGAGGCCGGGGACAATAAAATTTCACTATCTTACTGGCCGCCATTTTTTAAATCAACAGCTATTTTGAGCATCGCATCCTTGCTTCTTGGCTTAGTGTTGGTTTTCCGCAAAAGAAAAAAACGCGATAATTCGTTATAACGCTAATAAAAATGCTCCTACTTTGACTTTCCTAACCAGTCAAAATAGGAGCATTTTATTTAATTTTTATTAGGAAAGATTGACCTTATCTGGAAATTATCCTCCTACAAAAGAAATGGTTTTAACTAATTGTGTTTATTTTACTGATTTAACGTGTAAGGAAGAATAACACAAGTTTAAGGGAGGAATTCAGATGAAGCGTTGGTTTTTATTCGTTTTACTATTGACCTTTTTTGTATTTCTAGCAGCTTGCGGAAATGACAACACAGATGAACCCCCTACCGAATCTGATGGGGCAACAGAAACGACCAGTGACGACGGGACAGACAACCAAGAAACCACAGAAAGTGCACCCGCTGGTGGTGACGAAATCGCAATGGTGACGATCGATTTAATGAACAATGATGGGGATGCAATAGGCACTGCTCAACTAACTGATGAAGAAGATGGCGTGACAGTTGCACTTCAAGCTGAAAACTTAGAGGAAGGTATGCACGGTATACATTTCCACCAAGAAGGCATGTGCGAAACTCCTGATTTTAAATCAGCTGGCGATCATTTTAACCCTGAAAATTCAATGCATGGTTTAGAAAATTCGGATGGTCCACATGCTGGCGACTTACCAAATATTGAAGTAAGTGAAGACGGAACTGTTTCTCAAGAATTTAAAGCTGAAAACGTCACACTTAAAATTGGTGAAGAAAATTCGTTGCTTAAAGAAGGTGGAACTGCTTTAGTGATTCATGCCGGAGAAGATGACCAAAAAACCGATCCTTCCGGTGACTCAGGTGACCGGGTAGCTTGTGGAGTTATTACTACAGAATAATAAATAGGTTAAAAAAACCGATAATTCCTTAGCTGAAGTAGCGATTATCGTTTTCTTTGAATCCTGTCGTTTAGTTTATCTTTACGATGCTTGGACTATAAAAGATGGGAATAGTTAGATGACCCTTATTAAACTTAGAGGAGATTTTGTAATGACAAACGATAAATTTGAAAAAATAGATGCGCAAGTCGATGCACAAGAGCAATCCACACAACCCGGATCAGAAGAACAAATGCAACCGGAACCAATTTATGATGACAAAGAGTATATCGGTTCCGGCAAGCTTGATGGTAAAGTTGCGCTTATCACAGGTGGAGATAGTGGCATTGGCCGCGCAGTAGCCGTAGCTTATGCGAAAGAAGGCGCTAATATCGCAATTGCTTATTTAGACGAACACGAAGATGCCGATAAAACTCTCCGAGCTATTGAATCTTACGGAGCTAAAGGAGTTAAATTTGCTACAGATATTAGCGACGTAGAAAATTGCCATCAGTTGATTGTAGATGTTATTGCTGAATTTGGGCAATTAAATATTTTAGTAAATAATGCTGGCAAACAATTTCCACAAGAAGATTTTTTAGCCATTAGTCCGGATCAATTGATGGAAACATTCTCTACTAATATTTTTAGTATGTTCTATTTAACTCAAGCTGCTCTTCCCCATCTTGAAAAAGGAGACAGCATCATTAACACTTCTTCTGTAACAGCTTATCAAGGTTCACCTGGTTTAATTGATTATTCATCAACTAAAGGAGCAATCACGAGTTTTACGCGATCTCTGTCTGCTAATCTTGCACATCAAGGTATTCGCGTAAATTCAGTTGCACCTGGGCCTATTTGGACGCCACTAATCCCTTCAACTTTTGGGGCAGAAAAAGTCGAAAAGCAGGGCCAAGACACGTTGATGGAGCGACGTGGTCAACCTTCCGAATTAGCCCCCGCTTACGTATATTTGGCTTCTAAAGATTCTACTTATGTTACTGGACAAGCTATACACATTAATGGCGGAGACTTTATAAGTTCTTGAAAACAAGACAGACTCGGCAAATGCCGAGTCTGTCTTGTTTATTTATCTTATGCTCTTTTTGCTCTTTTCTTCTTTGTCAATAAAGTTCAATGCTTTTTCAATTGTTGAAAATGTAACTAAGTTCTCATCACGACTCAAATCATTCGAAAATTGTTGTGCTGCAGCTACGGTTATACCTGTTATATAAAGTTTGCTTCCCATAATTCGAAGTGCGTCGTAAATTTGTTTAAACCAATAAAGGGGTGATTCTTCATTCCAAGATAACCCGGTAATATCGATAATGACATATTCGATGCGATTTTCTTGAACGTATTCACATATCTTCACTTTCAGCGTTTCAAAGCGATGAAAGTTCATCGTCCCGACAAGCGCAACCGTCGCCACATTTTCTTGTACAGATAAGATTGGCAACATTAACTTTTCAATTTCGTTTTCATTGGCCATAATTGCTTCTTGCTGCGAACGCTCAAGAGTAATATCTGTTTGAGTTCCGATAAAATACAGCTTATCTTCAATGTAAATTGGCTCAATGGCAAGACGGTTCCAAAATGGCGAACCATCTTTACGATAATTCCGCAATGTCACAACTACTTTCTCTTTGTTGGCAATGGCTTTCCTGATTTTATCGACGTCTTCTTTTGCTGTATCTGGGCCTTGAAGAAAGCGACAATTATTTCCAATCATCTCTTCTTTTGTATAGCCAGACATTTCAATAAGAGTTTTATTTGTATAAATAATCGGATTGTCTGGTTGCGACGGATCTGTCACAATTGTTCCGACTTTACTGCCGTCTAACATCGCTTCGAGCAAAGTTACTTGTACCTCATGATTTAACTCTTTCAAGCAGTCCACCTCATCTTTCGTTTCATAAAATTAATCCTAGCATAACCGAGAAGCGAAATCCAAAGACTCCTCTACTTAAACGTTTCAGGATCTTTTCTCAGGGTAAATAAAGAACAAGTATTTTCAAACAGGAGGAAGATATAATGGCAAAAGTCTTAGCAGTATTATCAAGTGGCTACATAAATGAAGAACATAATTACGTGACTGGTTGGTGGGCAGAAGAGCTTTTTGCACCTGCACTCGAATTAGAAAAAGAGGGACATATGGTGGAACTGGCTTCTATTGATGGGGGGAAACCGATTGTTGATCCTATCAGTATTAGTGCTGAGTATGATCCGGAAGGCATATACAAAAAACAATATGAATCAGGTATTGCAGATAAAACAATGCCGATTGTTAATGTTAGAGCTAGTGATTACGATGCGATTATGATTGTTGGTGGGCATGGAGCCATGTTTGATTTAGCACATAACGAAGATTTGCATGCTGTGATTAATGTAGTTTACGAAACAGGGGGCATTGTTTCTGCTGTTTGTCACGGACCTGCACCACTTGTTTATACAAAAACAAAAGAAGGACGTAGTTTGTTAGAAGGCTTAAAAGTAACTGGCTATCCTAATAACAAGGAACCAAAAGAAGTTGTCGAGTTATTGCCTTTTAGTTTAGAAGACGAATTAAATAAAATCGGAATTTATCACCAAGAAAAAGATCATGATGCCTATGTTGTTTGGGGTAGTAAGCAAGTTCTGACAGGACGAGACCCGCAATCTTCTGAGTTATTCGGTAGAGAACTAGCTCAAAAACTAACTAAACGCACACTTCAATCAGAAGAAAAATTCACTAAATGACCAATACCCTAAAGTAAAGCATAGTACTGAATTCGAGGAGGAACTTATATGAACAAAAATAACAACGAAGATCATGAAGAAGAGTATATGGAAGCAACAAAAGCAGAAGCCGAACAACGTCCGTCCGACGAGAAAGAAGGCCTTCAAGAGCCCCGCGTGACCGGTTATAAACCTTTACAACTTGGTATGATTATTTTTGTAGTTATTGTTCTTGTTATTGTCGGCTTTGGATTTGGTACTGATTGGTTCGGAATTTTAGACTGATTATATTATGACGTATACTCATTATAAAAAGGCTTTCCGACATACGGAAAGCCTTTTTATATGTTAATTATTTTCGGTTAATGTTAGTTCGAAATTCTGAAGCTCACCATTTCTATAAGCCTTCACTTTTAATACGTCTCCGACTTTGGTTTCATTATACAAATACTGTCGAAGTTCTAAAACGGAATTTACCGGTTCGCCGTCTAGCTCGACGATAACATCATACGCTTCCATCCCAGCAGAGGCAGCTCCTGAGTCATCGGCTACTGATTGAATCACGATGCCTCCCTCAATATCTGTAGGCAAGTTTAATTCCCCGCTGCGATATTGTGCTGGAACTTCAGCTAAATCTATTATCGCAACTCCCATCGATGGGCGGTGTACAGCTCCCTCAGCTTCTAAATCTGATATAACTGGAATCGCAGTATTGATCGGAATCGCTAGGCCAATTCCTTCTACAGCATCTTGCGAAATTTTCATCGAATTTATCCCAATCAATTGTCCTTTTGCGTTGATCAACGCGCCGCCGCTATTTCCGGGGCTAATCGCTGCATCGGTTTGAAGAACTTCTGACTGCCAGTCTTCTACCCCATCTTGGTTAATATCAAGTGGCACTAAACGTTCGGTTCCTGAAATCACGCCTGTTGTGACAGATCCTGAAAATTGCAGACCTAATGGATTTCCGATTGCAATAACGGGTTCACCTGCTTGTAGGACTGATGAATCTCCAAATTCCGCAACTGTCTCTATACTTTCTCCAGGGACTTTCAACACAGCAAGGTCCGTCCAAATATCCGTTCCAAGCACTTCTGCATCAAGTTCGGTGCCATCTGCCAGTGTGACCATCACATCTTGTGCACCTTCTACTACATGATTATTGGTGACAATATACGCAATATCCCCATCTTTTTTATAAATAACGCCCGATCCTACACCCGCTTCTTGAGACTCTTTTTGCTCGCCTGTTTGTGAAGCAAACGGATTTTGCTGCGCAACTTGTAAATTAGAAACACCCACCACAGCACTAGAAGTTTCTTCTACAATTTGAGTGACATCTGAAGTAACCACTGTTGATGTTGTTTGCAATCCACTAACCGCTTGGTTTGTTGAAGTTGTCGCAGACTCTTCAACTTCCCCATCCGTCACACTTGGTAAAATAACACCTACTAATAACGCCCCAGCAATCAACCCTGTAAAACTTGATGCAAAGTAACCTTTTTTATTTGTTTTAGATTCTGAAGAATTATAATAGCCCATCTTTACGTCCTCCTTACTCTGTTAATTTATTTACAATATTATATGACTCTATTTTTTCTGCTAACCATTCCGCGTATTTTGTGTTTAATGCTTCATCAAATAATATTTCTTTTATTTGTTCTTTGCTATCTTCTAAAGTCGCTTCTTTTGCTTCTGTTTTACTAGTTACTTGAATAATATGAAAACCGTAATCTGTTTCCACAGGTTCACTTATTTCATCTACTTCCATACTAAAAGCAGCTTCCTCAAATTCAGGCGCCATTTCACCAGCTCCAAATTCACCTAATGCTCCGCCATTTTCAGCGTTGCTTTCATCTATTGAATATTCAGCTGCGAGTTCAGAAAAATCACTTCCATCATCTAATTTCGCTTTTACTTCGTCTGCCTCTGCTTGAGTTTCTACTAAGATGTGATTCGCTTCTACTTTTGAACTTTGTTCGAACGCTTCTTTATTTTCTTCAAAATAAGTACTCATTTGCTCATCGGTTATCTCGATATCTGGACCAATGATCTTTTCAACCTTCAAGTAGATTTTCATTTCCTCTTCCAAATCTGCTGTCGACATCCCGCTCGAGGCAAGCGCTTCTTCAAGTCCTTCTGCCCCGCCGTATTGTTCTTCATAAACCGCCATTTCCGCATCAATTTCTTCTTGCGTTACTTCGACCTTAGCTTTTTCTGCTTCTTGATCTACCACTTCATTGGAAATCATTACATCAAGTGTCGCCGCTCCTGAAGTAGCTACTAACTTTTCATATAATGCATCTTTTGTTATTTCCCGGTCTCCTACTTTTGCGACAGTTTCGTCACCATTAAACGCAGCTAGTATAAAAATAGCAGTTGCTGCTAATACCCCAATCGAAATATAAATCATTTTTTTCATTTTTACTTCCTCTTTTCCTATTCATTATTACTAGCTTAACAAGCAAATATGAATAAACTATGACTAGAGTTTTAACAAAGAAAGGTTTTTCAATAAAAAATGAGCTAAAGGATATTCCCTCTAGCTCATTTTTTATGTGGCAATTGAATAATGAATTTCGTTCCTTGCCCTTTTTTGCTTTCAACCTGTATTTCTCCATCATGAAGCGTAACCAATTGCTTGACAATGGATAAACCGAGTCCGAATTGACCACTTCCACGCGACAAGTCTGCTTTATAAAAACGGCGCCATACCAGATCAATTTCCTTTACATCAATTCCTGCTCCGTTATCTTCTACCGTTATCATCATCTTCTCTGCTTCAGTAACAGTCGAGATCGTAATGATGCCATTCTCAGTAAACTGAATCGCATTCTTAACAATATTCATCAGAATTTGAATCAAGCGATCCATATCTCCATAAATAACATCTCCTGGATTCGTATGGAGCACAATTTGATTGCCTTTTTCTTTTGCTTGCAAGTAAAGCTGTTCTTGAATAATCTCTAAAAGTTCATCCGCTTCAATTTCTTCTTTCGTTAAAGTAACTTGATTAGATCTGATTTTTTCATAATCTAAGTTTTCATTTACTAGTCGCATCAAACGCTTTGTTTCTTCACTTGCTAAACGAATGCCTTTTTCTCGTTGTCCTTCTTCAATCATATTATTAAGCAAACCTTCCATAATTCCCGCGATGGTCGTCAAGGGAGTTCGCATTTCATGTGAAACATCCGCCATAAATTGCCGTCTTCGGTTTTCAAGTCTATCGATTTCTTCATTAGACTGCTGAAGCTTGGCTGCCATTTTATTAAAGTCATGGGCCAAGTCACCAAATTCATCGAAATTCGACTCTGGTAAATTCACATCGTAATGACCTTTACTAATCATAGAGGTTGCTTTTCGCATACGTTCAATTCGACTAACATGCATTTTAGATAAACCTAAACTCAAGAGTAATGCGATCGCTAACGCAATCAAAACCGCCGTGACTAAAGTTTTATTTAACTCGGCAATCATTTCGCTAACACCGCTAATTGGAGAAGCCAGTAAAACACCTCCAGCCAATTGTCCATTTTCAAAATAGGGCATCGCCACAAATGTAACAGTCAATTCAAATCGTTCGACGTCTCGGTTAACAGTCAATGTTTCTCCTTGTTCAATGACATTCCATTCTTCTGGAGTCAACTCTACAGGTGGGAAAGAGCCCGATACTGGATACAAAATGCGACTTTGCTGATCAAAAACGATAAAACTGATATTCTGCGCTTTTAAAATTGAAACGTAAGCTTGTAGATTTGTCCCGGGACGTGCTTGTTCAAGTTCTTCGATTATTTGCTCACCGTATTTTTCTAGTTCTTCTGCCTTTTCAGCATAAGCAAAGTCGTCCACAAAGCGAACAAATAAAATACTTAAAAATAGAAAAGCAATTAGTAAAATACTCATATGGCTAGCGATTAGCTGATAAAAGTACTTAATCCGCGTGTTCTTCAAATTTATAGCCAACTCCCCATACTGTATGGAACAGCTTATCTCCGCCATTTATTTTTTTGCGCAATCGTTTTATGTGAACATCTACCGTTCGTTCATCACCATAAAATTGATAACCCCATACTTGTTCTAGTAATTGTTCTCGGCTGAATACTTGCTTTGGGTGTTGCAGAAAAAATACTAACAAATCGAATTCCTTTGGGGTTAAGCTAACCACTTCTTGTCCATCCTTCAAAATATCACGTGTTTCTTTATTCACAGTAAAATGAACGGTTTGAATTAAGTCAGACACAGGTTCCGCTTTTTGAACTCTTCTCGTTACAGCTTTTATACGTGCCATCAATGTTAATGGACTAAATGGCTTTGTCACGTAGTCGTCTGCACCCATTTCAAAGCCAATCACTTGATCAGATTCACTATCTTTTGCTGTTAACATGATAATTGGTACAGCATTTCCTTCTTCTCGTATTTTGCGACATAACGCAATGCCGTCCATTCCTGGAAGCATCCAGTCCAGAATCAGTAAATCGTGACCGCCTTCTTTATATTTCCGGTAACCTTCCAGCCCATCTGCTGCAAAATCTCCGTTTATTCCTTCTTTTGAAAAAAACAGCTCCAACATGGAACTGACACTCGGATTGTCTTCTACGACCAATATTCTCATCCCGCACCTCCGGCTATCTTTCTCTTAAAGTTAAATGACAAATCCAAAAGACGCAAGAAAATTGAAAGCCACTCTTCTAAAAAGAAGAGCGGCTAGACAGTCTTTATGTTTTTTTCTCACGGCTTTTTAATTTCTCGAACAACGAACCAATCATGTCGTAATCAATTTCGATATTGTTTTCATACGCATATTTCACGCCGTAACCAAGTGCTAATGTCATGGATGAGGCAACAGTTCCACCAATAATCGAGCCTGCCCCCGGAATAAATTTTAATGCCTGGCGATAAATGGTATGACCGATTGTTTTCGTAGCAGTCACAACAATCATGTCTTTCGCCGCTTTTTTAGTTAATGGCTTGTCGTAAAGGTTGGATAATTTAATGATTAAGCCTGCCTGTAAGGTGGTAAGTGGCAATACGTCAGAACCTGGGATTGGTGATGCGCCAATTACACCAGCTGAAACACCTGCGCCAATAATCCAACGATTCGCAGCAGAGGATTTTTCTTTTATGCTTTTGGCGAAGAGCAGGTCTTTACCCTTCTTTTCGAGCAAAAAAAGAATTTCCTTCTTTAAGTTATCCAAGTTTTCTTCTGTTTTTGATGAAATTGGAATAACTTTATATTTATTGGCAGTATGTCCTTTTATAAACTTGATGATAGACGGAATATCTTCTGCGGCATCGATTTTATTTAAGACAATCAAAATATCTTTATTGTGTTTTTCAATTTCATTAAACTTTTCTTTTTCGCTTTCAGAAAACACTGTTCCTGCAGCGTTAAGGAAAAACAACACGACATCGGACTTTTGAACAAACTCCAACGTTTTTTTAGGATTCTCGTCATTTGGGTCATTTAATCCGGGAGTATCCATAAACTTAATGTTTTCCAACCCTCGAATATTATAAGGATCTACGCTGATCGTTTCTCCTGGCATTGGATTTGTACTGGCAATATCTTCTCCAATGATTTTATTGATGGTAGAAGATTTCCCGGCATTTACTTCACCAATTAAAGAAATCAAAAGTTCCTGTTCAAGGGAATCGTTCACTTTTTTCATTTCTTTTTCAAACATCTTATCCATCGCTTGCATGACTTCTTTTTCAAATTCGTTCACCATGACTGATATGCCCCCTCATCCATACTTACTTATTATTCACTTTAACAGCTTTTCTTGAATTATGGGAATTCTTACTCTGTATAAACTTTCAATAACGTATCTGCATAGTTCATTAAGGTTTCTGTATCTTTCATGTGTTTTTTAGCTTCACTATTTTTACTGCGTATTTCCATCGTTTCTAAATCGTATAAAACATCCGATAATTTAGCTCCCGATGCTTTATAAAATTGTTCGGATTGAATATATGAGCCACCTGGTAAATAATAGCGCATACCTAACAGATTCTTTTTATACTGAAATAGGTTATGCCCCATCATTGGATGATCATAATCGACTCCGAGCAAAGCTAGCACCGTCGGCATAATATCTATTTGACCACCAAGACGCGTCATTTCTATTTCGTCAAAAAGATTGCCTCCTGTAAATAGCAAAGGAATGGTGAACTGATCTTTTAATGAATACTCATGTCCTAAAAAACCACTTAATAATTGACGATCTTCTTCTGTTACTAGGCTCCCATGCATTCCGGAATGATCTCCTAAAATAACGATCAACGATTCATCATAAATCCCTTGGTCTTTTAATTCTTGGATGAACGAGCCTATTTGCTCGTCTACATAACGAATAGATTGCAAATAATTGCCGATATACATTTCTTCATATTCAGATGGAAGATCTAAATATTGCATAGTGTCTGGCATTTCGAATGGTGTATGGCTAGTGACTGTGACAATATTGGCGTAAATCTGCTCATACGTCTCGAGCTGTCGTGGCAATTCACCTACTACAAAATCGAATAGCACTTCATCTGCAGGTCCAAAGCCAACTTCTTTAATGCTCGGAATGTCTTCACTCGAAAATACCTCCTCGTAGCCAATAACAGGATAAAGCACGTCACGGTTCCAAAATGTTACGTCATCGGCATGATATGTAGCTGATCCGTAAGCATTTTCTTTTAAGGCTCTAGCTAATGATGGCGCCTCTTTTCCTGAAAGACTATTTGATGTTGGAATCATGCCTTGTGGGTAAAGTCCGGTATTTACTATCCACTCCGCATCAGAAGTCGTCCCAGCCCCTATTTGCTGAAATACATTCGAGAAATAAGCACTTTCACTTAGCAATTGATTGAGATTTGGGGTGATTTCTTGGTTATTTACGGTTTTTCCTATGACGAAATTTTGCAGCGATTCGACTTGTATAACGAACAAATGACGTCCTTCAGCAACTCCAAAACTATCATGATCACGAACTTCTACAAATGTATTGCCTTTCAGTTCTTCTAATTCTCTTTCCGTTAATTTACTCGAAGAAGCATGAGCGCTATCTGTTGACCGCTTATACACTTGAGCTACTTGCGACTGCAAATACCCATGCTCTTTCGCAAAATACGAAACATCAATAATTGACTGCTGAAGAGCATAGACTGTTGTGATTGCACAAATCGTCACGATTCCAACAGCTACGTACTTGATCGCAAAAAGCTTTGCTGGTTTTTTCCAGCGCCGTACTAAAAACAATAGCAGCACAGCATCGAGGAAAAATAAAAAATCCCAAGGATTCGACAGCATGGTAATAGTACCACCAACCGAACTAGACTGCGTCAATTGTTGCAAATCGTAATAAGACGGAATCGTCGAGTAATAGCGCATATATAACGTGATTGTGAAAAAGATAACAGAAACCAAAAAATTAAATAGCCAGACTGCGCGCCATATTTTCTTACGAGCGATTACTAAAACAATTGTCAGCAGTAATGCCCACATCGGAAATTCGATTAGGAGAATGTTCCATACTGATTTTTCATTAAAAATAAGCACACGAAAAGCACTTACTTTTATTAATAATAAGAGATAAATAAAGACATATGGCATAAAATCTGCTTTTTTCATTCGGAGCACCTCTTTTCTACAGACGAAAAATATATTTGAATGTTGCATATATTCAATTTAAAAGGGAATAAAGAAAGGTATAGTGTTATTCAACCTGTCAGCAGGTCATAAATAAAGCAGTCAAAGTATTGGTTTTGTCATTGAACCTGACTAACTAAAGGGAGCGATTCGATGCAAGCAATAAAAGCACTTTTTATCAACACTTCATTAAAAAGTTCAAAAGAACCTTCCCACACGGACGAGTTTATAAAAGACGTTCAAGTTCACTATAATCAATTAGGTGTAGAATCTGAAGTTGTTCGTTTAGCCGATCACGCGATTGCCCATGGTGTTCAACCAGACATGGGTGAAGGTGATGAGTGGCCTCAAGTTTTTGAAAAAGTAATGGCCGCAGACATTGTGATTATCGGTACTCCTTTGTGGCTTGGTGAAAAAAGTTCGTTAGCAACGCAAACAATCGAACGTCTTTACGCGAGCAGTAGCGTGACGAACGATAAAGGACAGTCTATTTTCTACAACAAAGTTGGCGGTGTGGCAATCACCGGAAATGAAGATGGTGCCAAACATGCAGCAGCTTCTGTTCTTTATGCACTTTCTCATATTGGATTTGTTGTACCACCAAATGTTGATGCTTATTGGGTCGGTGAAGCAGGACCTGGTCCATCATATATGGATACGAAAAAAGATAATGAGTTTACAAAAAAAGCGATCAGACGACTTGCTTATAACACGTATCATTTTGCAGGTATACTTAAAAATAACCCAATTCCAAGTGAAGGAAATACACTTGAATAATTTCGATTAAACAAACTGACAGCCAAATTGCTGTCAGTTTTTCTATGTAATTATTTCCACAAACGGACTACAGAAGTATTCTCGTCACTTATTGTCACTTTAAAAACATCTGGATTGGTCAGTTTTTTCCATGCTAAAAAATCATATTGCGGATCAAATTGTTTTAATAGTAACCCGAGCAAGTTTCCATGAGTCACCGCAGCGGTTCCGTCTTTCATATCATTAAATGCTGCCATTGCACGGGTTGTTGCTTCTTTACCCGATTCGCCTCCACTAAATTTCAATTCATCATCAGTAAAGGACGCTTTTAGTTTCTCCATCCAATCTGGTAAATCTTCAGAACTTAATATGCGTTCAGCTAAGCGGTCGTCTATTGTAATCGACAAATTCAATTGCTTAGCTATCGGCTCAATAGACTGAATGGCGCGCGTGAACGGACTCGAAACAATATATTTGACTTGTCCTTGCTGCATAAATTCAGCCAAATCCTCTGCCTGTTTATTTCCTATCCCTGTTAACTGTGCATCTGGTGCCTGACCAGTCGCTTGGCAATGTCTAATTAGATAAATGGTTTTGTTCATAATTCTCCACCTATTCATTAATACTTTACAACTATTTTATCCTAAGCTACGCCTGTTATATCACACATTCCCCAAATCACATTTTCTAACCTCAAAAAAACTCCCGAGCATAAGCTCAGGAGTAATCATTTATAATTTTTTCATCAAGTTCGCCATTTCAATAGCGCCTGCTGCTGATTCCCAGCCTTTGTTGCCTGCTTTTGTTCCTGCACGTTCAATTGCTTGTTCAATTGAATCTGTAGTCAATACACCAAAGATCACTGGGATATCTGCATGGTCACTTGCTCTTGATACGCCTTTAGCAACTTCGCTACAAACATAATCAAAATGAGGAGTTGCGCCTCTGATAACTGTTCCTAAAGTAACGATGGCATCATAATCCCCACTCACTGCCATCTTTTTCGCGACAAGCGGAATTTCGAAAGCTCCAGGTACCCAAGCAATCGATACATCATCTTCTGCAACACCGTGGCGTTTTAAAGCGTCTTCTGCACCACTTAATAATTTACTTGTAATAAATTCATTAAAACGTCCAACAACTATACCAATTCGTAATCCTTCACCGTTTAAATATCCTTCAAAATGTACAGTCATGCAATCCATCTCCTCTAGTAGATTAATAAGTAGTCAAGTTTTGCTGTTCTTGTTGGTACGTTACTAAATCTTTAATCGTCAATATACCTAAACCAAGTCGTTCCGCCACATGCAACAAATCGTTTACTCGCGCCATCGTTCCATCAGCATTCATAATTTCACAGATAACTCCTGCTGGAGGCGAACCTGCAAGCTTTGCTAAATCTACTGCTGCTTCAGTGTGTCCCGTCCGTTCTAAAACGCCTCCATCTTTTGCGATCAAAGGAAAGATATGACCCGGACGTTTAAAATCAGTTGCTTGAGCATCCGATTTCACTAAGCTAGTAATCGTGTGAGAACGTTCAAACGCACTAATTCCTGTGGTTGTGTCTTTATGATCTACACTGATTGTAAAAGCAGTTCCATATTCATCTGTATTGTGGTCCGTCATAAGACCAATCTGTAAGTTTTGAGCGATTGATTTTGCAATTGGTACGCAGATTAATCCTCTTCCTTCAGTCGCCATCAAATTGACGATTTCAGGGGAAGCGAATTCTGCCAATGCAACAAAATCACCTTCATTTTCTCGGTCTTCATCATCAATTACGATGATGGCTTTACCATTCTTTAAATCTTCGATAGCTTTTTCTACCGTATAAAACATTTGTTTTGCGCCTCCTTTTAAAATCCGTTTTCTGCTAACCAGCTTCTACTGATTTTCGGTTCTGCTGTTTGAATTCGCTCAGTATACTTTGCTAGTAGATCACATTCGATATTGACCTTTTCACCAATCCCTTTTTCTCCTAATAGCGAATCTTCTTGCGTTGTCGGTATAAGAGAAATTGTCACGGTATTATGACCAAGTGCAAAAATTGTCAAAGAAGTACCGTCTACTGCGATTGATCCTTTTAGCATCATATACTTCATCAGCTGAGGCTCAAGCTCTATTGTTTTCGTGATTGCATTCGCTTCTTTTTTCACAGAACGGATAACGCCGACGCCATCAATATGACCACTAACAAAATGGCCACCGAAACGTCCGTTAGCTGGCATAGCGCGTTCTAAATTTACCCGAGAACCTGCTTTCAACCCAATCATCGTTGAAGATTTGACCGTTTCGGGAATCACGTCAACGGTAAAGGTACGAGAAGTGAATGTTGATACAGTTAAACAAACGCCGTTAATGGATATACTGTCTCCGCGCTTAACGTCTTCTAAAATTAGCGCACAGGAAATGGTTAACTCCATTGCTTGTGGCTTAGAGCGAACTGAGGCAACATGTCCAAGTTCTTCAACAATACCTGTAAACATTTAGGCACACTCCTCCATTCTGTTCGCTAAAGCGTATTCAATTTTTGTCTTACGAGTTTTCGGGTGCTTTCCACCATGGGGCGTATAGGTGGTGAGGAAAGATTTTTGCAGAAGAGTTTGAATCCATAACTTAATGTGCCCTGCTTCTTTATCAAGATAGCCAGTTGAATGGCTATTTTTCGTACCTTGAAAAAGCTCGTTTTCCACAGAGGAAATGAGCAGGTTTAAAGACCGTTGACTAGTATTTCCAGAGACTACTCCCTGATAAAGGTGTTTGGTCATACAAATTCCTCCTTTCAATTTCAACACATTGAAAAGAAGAGGCACATAACGAAGCCGATCTCTACATTCTTCTCCCATCCAGACTTTAACTGTCGGTGCCGGAGTTTCACCAGCTCCACCGCTTGAACGCTCCAAACATAGTGGCCTATGCTTGCCATCGTCCAACCGGGTCACGGACTTGCAGTTTCCTGCTCACCGCCGGTAAGGAATTTCACCTTGCCCCGAAGAATTAGATTCGTAGTTTCGTCTATTTAATAGTAGCATAGAAAGAAACTGAACCATATAAATCAAACTGATTATTTCCAACAAATGCTTTTCTGCCGTAACGATTTCCATTAAATTTGAAAAGGAGGCTTGGATAGGACATGACTCACTATCAACGAGTAATAGGGATTGAAGTAGATGCGGAAACTCGTTGCATCCACTACCACTCCCCTATTGACCGGATTGCGATAAAGTTTTTTTGCTGCCAATCATATTTCCCTTGCTTTGAATGTCACCAAGCTACAGGTTGTGGTGAGCATCAAGTATGGCCGAAAGAGCGGTTTTCGGAAAAGGCAGTGTTGTGTGGCACATGCGGGTCTGAATTATCCATCACGGAGTATTTGTCGTGTGCATCCACCTGCCCAAACTGCTCTTCGCTGTTTAATCCCGGCTGCAGCTTACACAAACACCTTTATTTTGAGTAAAGTAGACATCCACCTGCGAAGATTTGCCAACTGAATTGATTACGCCAACTCAAAAAGCCAAGTGAGAGTTTCTTCTCACTTGGCTTTTTGGGTGTGTAAGGACATGACAATGTGCTCGCCTTTAGAACGCATGATTCGCCTACCCGTATCTTCAAACCCCGCTTTATGGTATAAGCGCTGTGCAGGGATATTGCGAGCATTGACTCCTAATACTACCTGGTCAAACTCGGGAAACTCCATTTCTAAAAACTCGGGAAGCGCATAAATAGATCCTGTCGCGATTCCTCTTCCCTGATATTTAGGATTTACCGAAAATCCTCGGAGCAGTAATGCTTTTGGATTGTTCGAGTATTTTTTTCGATCATCTGATTCATCCAATTCGAAAAAACCCGCGTCTTCTCCCCGTGCTCGAATGATAATAAAATGCTTTAGCGGATCTTTTGCATCTTTTTCAATAATTTCTGTAGGCAGCCTTGTAAACTCTAATTGATGTGTCGGCAAATCATAGCCGAGCAATCGTTTCGAAGAATAACGATGCAATGTTACTTCTCTTTTTTTAATCATTCGAGAAGCCCCCCCTAGTTTTTATTTGATAACTATCTCTATTCTTTTTTCAATGTCACAACAACAACTTCGGGACGATTGAAAATTCGAATGGGAAAAGTACTATTCCCCAACCCACGACTAACGACCATTTGCGATTGATCTTCCTCAAAAACTCCTTCTGTTACTTTTGGAAACCATCCTTGTCCAGATGCATACAACCCGCCAATACCCGGAATACGCACTTGCCCGCCGTGAGCATGTCCAGCGAAAACAACATCAACTCCAAATTCGGCATAAGTAGATAAGTATTCAGGACGATGTACCAATAACAAAGTAAAGTCATCGGTCAAACGAGCAGATTCAAGAGAATCATGCATAACCTCATCTTCGTGCTTTGTAGGTTCGCTCAATGGATCATCAATTCCCGCAATCTGAATCGTGTCCCCATCCTTTTCCCATTCCACTGATTCGTTTGCTAAAACAGTAACACCGCGTTCTTGCAAAGCAGCCGCAATTTCTTCTACTTGATTAGAAGCTATTTCATGATTTCCGGTGACATAGTATACTTTATTCATTTTTACCAGTTCATCTATTATTACTAAGCTAGCTGACAAATCAAAGCGGTTACTATCGATAAAGTCTCCTGTCAAAAAAATAGCATCTGGTTTGACAGACTGTATTTCCTCTATTAAATTAGATTGATTTTTTCCAAAAGTCGCATTGTGTAAATCAGATATTTGAACAATTTTAGCCCCGTCAAAAGCAGCTGGCACCGCTTCAGATACTATCGTATATTCAGTGGTCTCTATCCACTTATTACTGCTCCAAACGCCACCCCATAAGACTAGTGCGAACAAAATAACGAGTATGATTTTCTTCATATGCGATTTGCCTCTATTCTATTTTAATTTTGTTGACCGCATCACATAAACATTAGACATGAAGATCTGTTCTAGTCGGTGCGACAATTTCTAATTTTAAACGATCGGGTCCTTCAAAGAAAACTGCATAATATTCAGGACCTCCCGCATAAGGATGGAGTTCTTTATATAAAATTCTTGCTCCTAGTTGTTCTACTTTCAAAGTCATTTCGTCTACATGCTCACGTGATTTCGCGTGAAATGCTAAGTGATTTAATCCTGTTTCTTTACGGTGGTACGGAACCTGTAAAAACTTTTCTTCTGTTTGTACAAAAACAAGATAAGTAGCGCCTGCCTTGTAACTAACTCCCTCTTCCCATTCTTGAAACAACGAATAGCCTAGTGGTGGCAATAGTTTACTGTAAAAAGATTTGGCTTCTCCCAAGTGTGAAACGTTAAGTTCAACATGATGCAGAATATCTAACAGCTCCTTTATGTTATTTTAACAGCTCATTAGAAGTAAAGCGTAAACCAACTCATCATAAAGCTTCCAACTAAACTTTAGTCTTTGCTTTATTTCTTTTTGCTATCCAACTTCCAACAGCAAATAAAAGAACCATAATCAAAACAGCTATGCCAATAGCTCCCCATAGACTTCCCCTATCAGGTGCGCCTGTTAACCACTCTATACCATATTGAGGGATCTTCACGGGGGAGAGCGTCCAGTTTAGTCCAAATAAACCATCAACTAATTGCAGGAGCAAATACGTAGCAAATGCTATTGCTGCAGCAAATCCGCTATTCGGCGCAAGTGCACTTGCGACCAGTACAAGTGTCATAATGAATAACACCCAAATACTATACGTTCCTACCAATTGAACGATTTTGACCCATTCAACTTCTCCAAAAAATAAAAATGTGTAATAATAGCCTGACAGAAAACCAAGCCAGATACTGACTAAAGAAATAGTAGATGCCATCGCCCATTTGCTTAAAAAATAAGCTCTAAATGACAGTGGTCGAACATATAGTAAAGTGGCAGTTCCACTTTTCCGTTCTCCGGCTATAGTTCCCATATAAGCTAAAATCAGCACGGCAACTCCAATCGTTTGGAATTGCTCCATGATTGCCGCTAGTATTTGTTCCGGGTTAGGTACTGGCAGTTCCAATACCGCACCTTCTGGTAATCCTCCAGAAGACTCCAAAATTTGTGGAAGAAAATAATTTATAGTAGGTTCAAGTATGCCTAAAAAGATAAAAATTGCAGGTATCCAGTATATTTTATAATTACGTGTATTTTCTAGCCATTCTTTTTTCAGTAGCATATAAAACTGGTTCATCGATCAGCAACCACCTTCAGAAAGATTTCCTCTAAAGAAGCCTCTTGAAATTCGACCCCTCTAACATCTTGCTCGGCAATAGATAAAGCATGGAGAACTTGCTGCATAGTTGGTCCTGCTTCAGAAACCGGTATCAAAATAAGATTTGTTTTGACCTCATGTGCCCATAGCTGATTGCTCATAAACTCTAACGCTTGTGTATGGTTTCCGAATTTTATCCGGATAGAAGGGTCGGCATGCTTTTCCTTAACTTTCTCTAAAGAACCTTGCTCAATCAAAAATCCATCTTTCATAAACAATAGCTGATCCGTCATTTCTTCCGCATCATTTAAAATATGAGTTGAATATAAAATGGTCGTGTCTTGTTGTAATGACTTTAACAAGTTCATAATTTCTCTACGTCCTGTTGGATCTAATGCCGATATTGGCTCATCTAATAAAAGTAATTTCGGCTGATGAACAATTGCCTGCGCAAGACCTAAACGTTGCTTCATACCTCCGGAAAAACTTCCTATCTTTTTTGTTAAGGAAGTTTCAAGTCCTACAAATTCCAAAGTTTTCACTGCTTGCAACCTTGCTTTTTTTGCTTCAATCCCACTTAGTTTAGCCGCCAATTCTGTAAATTCAATTGCTGTCAGCCAAGGAAAGAACTGGGGATATTGAGGAAGAAAGCCAATCGACAAATCTTTTTCCATCGTGATATTACCACTCGTCGGGGTTAACAAATTAGCCAACATCGACAAACTTGTTGTCTTCCCGGCTCCGTTTGGACCAATCAATGCAGTAGAAGTCCCTGCTTCAAGTATGAAAGAAAAATCTTTAACAGCGTTTTCTTCGCCATAGCATTTCGTTAATTTCTCTACTTCTACTATATTCAATAATTTCTCCTCCCAATTACAAAGTAAAGAATAGGTCCGAGAATATTGATGATGACAATAATAATCCCCCACATCCACTTTGGTCCATTTGGATTAGGATTCTTCACTAAATCTACTAAAGCGAAAATCATTAAAGCAAATTGAATAATAAAAAGTGGCACTAAAGCCATAATCATTGTAGTTTGATCCATCGATGAACCCTCCTTTCTATACCCCTTACCATTTCAATGATAAAAAAATATTTGTTAGAGAAGCTTTCTCAGCTTCTCCAATACTCCACTGATTTATCTCTTTTCGCATACTATCTTTTGTACCAAAACCTTTTACGAAGCCGTTTAATCGAGCCGCAAATATTGAGTCTACTAGCATTTCGCTGTTTGGATAAAGTGCTGTAAGCTGGTCAATCGCCTTCGGGTAGCGTTTTAAATAATATTTTTGATGGCGCTCTTCAGCTAGAGTAAACTGAGTAAAAGGAGCAATTTCCGTTTCTATCATTTCACCTAGTTCTACTTCCATTTCTTTTCGAATCGCTTCTATCATTTGTCTTTGTTCATCGTTGTGATAATGAAGTAAAGAAATATACTGTCTTCCTTTGTAATTATCTCGATTCGGGTAATGGTTTCGCCAAAACTCTCTCAGAATATCTGTATAGCTAACCACCTGTGGATCAAATTCGATTTGGATTGTTTCTGTGTGGTCGCCCATCTTTCGGTAAGTCGGCACCAATGATGTTCCACCTGCAAATCCGACACGCGTTCGCATAATCCCCGACATACTACCAAACCGCGCTTCTGGCCCCCAAAAACATCCCATTCCAAAAGTCGCGTTTTCCCAATTTTCTTGATTTGAATAAATCCCTTTTTCGATTGTCTCGATAGTCATTTGTTGATTTATCATCATGACAATCTCCTCCCCCAAAAATCTAGTAGCAAATACTATACAGCTTGCTGTCTTCCACTTAAAATTACTGTAACAAGACGTCTTAGAAAATGCATGATTTAAGCACTGCTTTGCTATGTATTTGCGTAGAAAAAGAAAGTAGGTAGAAATAATGGAAAATCGCAGAAAAGAGATTATTGCTTATTTCAGAGAAATGGATCGCAGCTATTTCATGGATTCCAATAAAGATCTTGCGTCATTCGACCATGCCCTGCCCATCGGATTTGAACAAACCATCTCACAGCCATCACTCGTTCTTGAAATGACCTTAGCACTCGATCTTCAACCAGGTCATAAAGTGCTTGAGCTAGGAACAGGTTCAGGTTTTCAAACTACATTACTAGCTGCTTTCGCAGATTCTGTCTTTACCATTGAACGAATTGAAGAATTACACAACCGTGCGAAAGAACGATTAGCTCGGTTAACGATCAAAAATGTCCACTTTAAGTTGGGTGATGGCAGCGAAGGCTGGCAAGAACAAGCTCCATTCGATCGAATTATGGTAACCGCAGCCGCTTCTAAAGTGCCAAAGGAATTGCTTGAGCAATTAAATAACGGAGGGAAGATGGTCATTCCAGTTGGTACATCTGTTGACCAAGAATTACTGTTAATCGAAAAAGATAGTAAAGGACAACTTCACACGACGTCTTTAAACAAAGTCTTATTCGTTCCGTTAAAAGGAAAGTATGAAATTTAATCAAACAAGGGGCAAACTCATTTTTTGAGCTTGCCCCTTGTTTGGTTCATTACTTTTTCGAAATATCTTCAAATTCTTTCGCAATTCTCTCTAAAGCTTCTTGAATAAGTGGTCGTGGTGAAGGCGTGCAAATTCGTTGATAAAACTCGCCTTCTTCACCGAACATATCACCATCTTCTAACAAGACATTAGCTTTATTATAAATCCGGTCGTGAATCTCTTTTGCCGAGATGCCGTACTCACTAAAGTCTAACCACATAATGTACGTACCTTCTGGTATCTCTACTTTAACTTGTGGCATCTTTTCTGCTAGAAATTCCTTTATATAAGTCATCGTGCCATCAACATAGTCTTTTAGCTGCTCTAACCAATCTTCGCCTTCCGTATAAACAGCGATTAATGCTGCAATCGCAAATGGTGATGCTAATTGCATGCCCATTTCAGTAGAGAATTTCGTACGCAACTCTTCATCAGAAATAACGACATTGGTGCAATGAAGCCCAGCCACATTAAAGGTTTTATTGATAGCTGTGCATGTAATGATATGATCATTGTGCGCCGCTACTTTCGCCATTGGCACAAATTTTTCGCCACGACGAAGCAAATCTCCATGAATTTCATCCGCCACAATTAAGACATTGTGTTCATGACAAATAGCAGCCATCTTTTGGAGTTCTTTTTCGTTAAAATTTCTTCCTGTCGGATTGTGTGGGTTGCAAAGGATAAACATCTTGGTGTTGTCGTCTTTTGCTTTAGTTTCAAAATCCTCAAAATCGATTGAATAGTAGCCAGCGTCATCTTTTGTCAATGCATTGTTGACGACGTGTCGATTATTCCCTTCAATGACAGAAGTAAAAGGTGGATAGACAGGTCGTTGAATCATGATGCCGTCTTCTGCATTCGTAAATGCTTTAACAGCAATGTTCAACGCATGAATAGTTCCAGGACTGTAAACAATATGCTCTTTTTCTATAGTCCAGTCATGTCGTTTTTTCATCCAAGTTTGAATCGCATTAAAGTATTCTTCGGGAAAAACAGAATAGCCATAGATTCGGTGATCAACTGTTTTGTGCAATGCGTCGACTAATGGTTGCGGTACTGGTAAATCCATATCCGCTGTAAATAACGGAATGGTATCTTCATCGTATCTTTCTGTCAGCCCGAATTGTTTAATCAATTCTTCGCCGTCCCATTTCAAAGAGTAAGTGCCTCTTCTATTAATCATTTCGTCAAAGTTATAGTTCATGTGAAACTCCCTTTCTTCCAGATCGGTTAGTTTACTGCTTCATTGATTATCGAAGAAATACGTGTGCTAGTTCAACTAAACCAGCTTCTGAATTTTAGAATTCCATTTTCAACTTTCCTTCTTCCAAAACAAGTTTCGCATTAAATTTCTTGCCATTTTTTGAAACAAAACCTTTAATGACAGGTGTCTTGCCTTTCGTACACAAATATTCGATTTGCTTGGCTGTTAATCGCTTTTTAAGGAATGTTGCCGGAAAAGACTGCTTGCAACCATTTGCGTATTCCGTACAATTATAAGAACCTCTTCGTGACACAATCATCCCTGTTTTGCACCTTGGGCAAAGCGCGATTTCGTCTTTTGCGTCAGGCGTTGCTAGTTGTGCTGGCAATCCATTTTTCTGCATTTGAGCCGGAACTTCATCGAGCAACTTCTGAATAAATTTTCCGATGGTAGCTAAGAAAACTTCAGCTGAACCTTCTCCGCGCCCAATTTTCTTTAAATAGGTTTCCCATTTTGCTGTCATAGATGGACTAGACAATAAGTTACCCTCGATCGATTGACATAAAATACGCCCTTTTCCCGTAATCGAAACAATATTTTTCGTAACCGAAATATATTCATGGCGCTTGATGGTTTCAATAATGCCACTTCTTGTCGCCTCAGTACCAAGACCTTCGATTTCTTTCAAAATCTCTGTGTCTTCTACGTCTTCAACAAACTTCCCGCAAGTCTTCATCATTGCGATTAATTGTCCTTCTGTATAAGGTTTTGGTGGCGTCGTCATGCTTTCTTTTATATCAATGGTACTCATTACGCGCTCTTGCTCATGCAATTCCGGCAACGAAGGCTCTTGCTTTGCTTCTTTAGCAACAGCAAATAGCTCTTTCCACCCTTTTTCAAGCTCCGTTTTCCCGGTCGTCAAAAAAGGTAAGCCTTTAACTTCTGTCGTTACTTTCGTTTCAGCATAACGATAATCTTTGTGGAACATCGCGAGTGTTGTGCGCAACACTTCCTCATACAAATTACGCTCATCTTTTGCTAATCCTTCAATTTTGCGCGCTGTCGGTATCGTTTTAGTCGGAATGATGGCATAATGCTCTTGAACTTTAGAACTGTCTACAAAACGCTTTTTAGGCGTTTTTGATGCGATTGGAAATGGCGCATGGATGATTTGCTGGTACTTCTCTACTTGCCCTGCCAAATAACTAAATTCACCAGGCGTAATATGTTGTGTATCGGTTCTCGGGTAACTAACCAATTTTTTCTCATAAAGACCTTGCATCACAGATAACACTTTCGCCGGACTATATTTCCACTTGCGATTGGCTGCTGCCTGCAAAGTAGATAACGAATGAAGTTGAGGAGGCGGCGTTCGTTTTTCAGCCGTTTTGACTTGTGTCACAACGCCCTCCTCTTTAGCTCCAATTGCATGCTTAGCAAGCAATTCCTCTGCTTCTTTACGCTCTTTTGCTCGCAACTTTACTTTGCCTTTGTAGCGACCTTTTTCTGCAACAAATAGACTCTCAATTTCATAAAAAGGTTCTGGCACAAATGCTTCAATTTCTTTTTCGCGCTGATAAATCAAAAAAACAGTAGGCGTCTGAACACGACCAATAGCGAATACTTCGCGTATGCCCTTTTCTTGAAGCAATAACGAATACAAACGAGATCCATTCATGCCAACAAGCCAATCGCTAATTTGACGCGCTTTTGCTTCTTGATACAATAACAAGTCTTGCTGGTTATCCCGCAACTCTTGAAAACCTTTTCTAACTTCATCTGCTTCTAATGAATTAATCCACAAGCGTTTAATTTTTTTGTTCTTGGCACCTGTATGGTAGTAAATACTATAAAATATATTAGATCCTTCCCGATCAACATCACATGCGTTGATGACCGTATCGGTTTGAAATATTAACTTTTTAATAATGCCAAATTGCTGTGCTTTGCCTCGCGCTATTTGAAATTGATAATTGCTCGGCAAAATTGGCAACGCAGCTAACGACCATTTTCCCCACTTAGGATCATAAGCCTTTGGTTCTTTTAACTCCACAAGATGGCCAATTCCCCAAGTGATATAAGCGCCTTCCGGAAAAATCGGATCTGGTGCAATTTCAATAAAGCCATCGCGTTTCGTTGACTTGAACGCCTCAGCATAGGCTTTGGCCTGGCTCGGTTTTTCAGCGAGTATCACTGGTTTCATGTGCGTCTCCCTTTCCTTTTGACCTTACTCTTATTGTACCCCTACAATAGAAGAATCAAAGCAAAAAGACATTTTTCTAAAAAATGAGGTATAGTAGATTTTAACCTAAAGAGACACTGACAAAGGAGTCGTTCATAATGAATAACAAAACTGCTTTACTAGCAGGAGCCGGTGGACTGGTTGGCAACGAAATGCTCCATATCCTATTAACCAGCTCACACTATAGCCATATTAAAATATTGGTTCGTCACCCGCTCGAAATCACTCATGAGAAACTGGAACAAATTACGACTGATTTCGATAAACTAGACGAGTATGTTCAACATTTTGATGTAGATGATGTTTATTGCTGTCTCGGCACAACCATTAAAAAAGCGGGATCACAAGAAGCATTCAAAAAAGTAGATTATAACTATCCCCTTAAAATGGCTGAATTAGCAGCGTCACAACAAGCAAAAAACTTTTTAGTCATTACAGCATTAGGCGCTGACTCTACTTCCAAAGTTTTTTATAGCCGTACGAAAGGTCAACTTCAATTGCGTCTAAAGAAACTAGGATTGACTGCGCTCCATATTTTCCAGCCTTCTTTACTATTAGGTGAGCGCAAAGAATTTCGCTTAGGCGAAAAAGCAGCTTCGTCGCTAAGCCCCCTTTTCAGTCGCTTTTTGAAAGGGAAAATGGAAAAATACAAACCTGTCGAAGCTAAATCAGTAGCATTAGCAATGTATGAAGTCGCTCAAATTGAGCGAACAGGAAACTACACTTATCCGTCCGATCGAATCGAAATTATAAGTAGAAAAAGCGCTGAAATATAAAAAAAAGAGGACGCCTTTAAAAGGCGTCCTCTTTTACATTAAAGAATATCTGTCCAGATTTTAATAGCTGTACCCAAAATCAATAAGGCCAAAATCCATTGAAGATATTTCGTATTCATTTTTTGTCCGAGCTTAGCTCCAAGTGGCGCTGCAATAATACTTGCCACAATCATAATAGATGCCGGACCGTACAAAATCTGGTCTGTAATAATTTTTCCGACGGTCGCACCGATTGATGACAAGAACGTAATAGCAAGGGAAGTTGCAATTGTCATCCGCGTTGGGATTTTCAATACAATGAGCATAATTGGTACCAAGATAAAGGCACCCGCTGCGCCTACAATTCCTGCTGCAATTCCGACCGCAAACGCTAATCCTGCGGCTAGCCATTTATTGAATGTAACTTGATCAAGCGGAATATCATCCACGCCTTTTTTAGGCATGAACATCATCACTACAGCAATTGTTGCTAATACAGCATAGACAATATTAATCGCTTGCTCAGACAACATGGTTGACCCGTAGCCACCGATAAAGCTACCGACTAAAATAGCACCACCCATATAAGCGATTAATGTTTTATTTAAATAGCCGCTACCACGATATGCCCAAACTCCGGCGATCGTTGCGAAAAAGACTTGGATGGCACTAATACCTGATACTTCGTGGGCACTAAATGCTGTGAAACCCAGCATTACTGGTATATAAAGCAACATCGGGTATTTGATAATCGAGCCGCCGATTCCTACCATTCCGGAAATAAAAGAACCAACAAAGCCGATGAGAAATATAACAATGATAAAATCTATGCTCATTTTACATCACCTTTCTAAAAGGGAAAAGGGTACCGTACCGATACCCTTTAATCCATCTATTAGCCTTTCTTAATCCAGAATTTAAAGACGTCGCCCTCTACTTGTGATTCCATTAGTTCGTGTCCACCTGATTTTGCCCATGCAGCTAAATCAGCTTGTGCGCCTTTATCAGTAGCTAAAATTTCAAGAACTTCGCCACTCTCCATTGTTTTCATTTCTTTTCTTGTTTTTACGATTGGCATTGGACATGCTAATCCTTTTGCATCTAATACTTTAGTTGAGTTCATCAATATCTCTCCTTTGAGTTGTTTGTAATTTTTTTTACTTAACGTACTGCGCAGCGATTAGGTCCAATTTCCATTTCGCGCTGTATTTCTTCATCTGGTGTGATCTGACCCATGTTTGTTTTGCGAATATCTTCGTATGCATTTGGTTGCGGCGGCAAGTTTTTTGTCACCATGTCACGGAATTCTTGCTCATCCGAAATGTTCAACCCGTGGTTTTCTTTAAACAAATCACCTAATTTTTTAGCCACGCTACCGTCTTCATTTAATTCATCAATAATCATGAAATGAGCGGGAAGAACAATAAGGTCATTTGCTAGATCCGGATAACGTGAATAAAGTGATTCTCTCAAATCGCCTACCCAGTCCTCAGCAAGACCTGCAAGATCCGGACGTCCGATTGAATCAATGAATAGAATATCTCCAGTCAACAAGTACTTGCTATCTACGATAAACGAAGTAGAGCCGATTGTGTGACCTGGTGAGTAAAGTGCTTCAATTTCAAGTTTCGAGTTGCCTATTGCCACTTCTAGACCGTTTTCTAAAGCCGCGTATTCAAATACGACTCCTTCTGCATCTTTTGACGGCAAGTAATATGTTGCACCTGTTGCTTCTGCAATTGCACGACCGCCAGAAATATGATCGGCGTGTAAGTGTGTATCAAATACGTGTTTGATTGTTGCGCCTTTTTCTTGCGCGAAGTCCAAGAAGATGGTTGCCATGCGAGTTGCATCGACTACAGCGGCTTCTCCTTCAGAGATTACCATATAAGACAGGCATCCCTTACCAAGACGTACAAATTGATATAATTCTCCGCCGTTGCTCAATTCACCGACTTTTACTGGTTCCAGATGCTCACTCCAGGCTTTCATACCACCTTCAAGATAAGCTGTTTGAACACCTTCTTCTGACAGCATTTCCGCTACCATAATAGAAGATCCTTCTTTTGCACAGACGACTAAAATATCTCTGTCTGTCGGCAATTCTGAAACCACTTCTTCGACGCCGTCCAATAAATCGAAATAAGGTATATTCAAATACTGGATATTGCCACCTTCAATTTTCCAATCTGCGAAGGCATCACCATTTCGTACATCTAAGATGAATAATGATTGGTTATTTACAACCTTTTTTGCTACTTCACTTGCTGTCATTGCTGTTACCGTCATACAAAATTACCTCCAGGGGTATATATTTGATTAAAATTTTTATACAGTCTTCCCTGTCCAGTCTCTCATGCCAGGTACTACGTTATAAAGTTTGTCAAAGCCTTTTTTAGCCATCAAATCTCCAGCAATTCCACTTCTGCGACCAGAATGACAAATGATAAAAATGGTCTCTTCTTTTTTCAACTCATCCATGCGTGTTTCCACTTCACCTAAGGCGATATGAACTGCACCTGGAATATGAGCTTCTTCAAATTCATCTTGTTCGCGAACATCTAAAATTGTTAGATTTTCATCTTTTTCAACTTTTTGAGCAAAATCAGATAATGCGATTTCAGGGATTGTAATAGTTTCTTCAGGAGATCCTGCACCATCTTTACGTAGGAAATGACGTAACACATCTCCTTCAGCTTCAGTGCCGATGTATTGATGTCCTGAGCTTTTTGCCCAAGCCTGGAAATCAGCTGTTGAGCCTTTGTCTGTTGCTTGAATTTCAAGTACTTTACCTGAATCCATATTTTTCATCGTTTTCTTTGCTTTTACGATTGGCATTGGACATGCCAATCCCTTTGCATCTAATGTTAAGTCAATTTGTACCATTAAATTTCCTCCTTGATATTCCGCCTGTTTTTCAGCAGCTTATTAGTTTGTTTCGCCATTCCAATTCAACATTCCGCCGTCCATATTCGTAACTTTATAGCCTTGGTTTTCAAGGAAACTAGTTGCTTGTCCACTGCGACCACCTGAACGACAAACCATAATATATTCTTGAGATTTATCAAGTTCACTTATGCGTGATTCCAATGATCCTAAAGGAATATTAATCGCGCTAGGAATTTTACCTGCTGCAACTTCGTCTGTTTCACGAACATCAATCAAATTGATGGATTGGTTACTTTCCAGTAATTCTTGAACTTCTTGAGTTGTCATAGTTTTCATGATAAATCTTCTCCTTTTATCTGCGGTAACTGCTCATTCCGCCTCTAATATTTGTAATTGCTGTAAAGCCGTTCTTTTTTAATATTTGGCTTGCTTTGCTACTACGCATGCCACTTTGACAGATGACTAATGTTTCTTTGTCTTTTGCTAGCTCATTCATGCGTTTCGGTAATTCATTCAATGGAATGTTTTTAAAGCCTTTAATATGATTTCCTTTGAATTCACCTGGCGTTCTTACATCGATATATTGCTTATCTTTCTTACCAAGTTGTGATTTCATTTCTTCTGTAGAAATCGATTGAACTCCTTTTGTAGGTGTAGTAAATCGATAAACCAACCAAAGAACAGCTGCTCCAACTATGAGCCATGTAATCCATTCCATATTTCATCTTCCCTTCTTCTTTAAATTTAATTAAATGAATAGGTTAACGTGGCCATCTTCCGCATCACCAAGGTAAGCTGCAACTCCTGCATACTCAATTCCGTCCAATAGTTCTTCTTGTTGCAAACCAAGGAGATCCATTGTCATTGTACAAGCAATCATTTTTACATCTTGCTCTTCTGCCATTTCGATTAATTGTGGCAATGATAATGCATTATGCTTTTTCATTACTTGTTTGATCATTTTAGGACCCATTCCACCAAACTGCATATTTGATAAACCAAGTTTATCTGCGCCTCTTGGCATCATTTTCCCAAACATTGCTTCTAAGCGACCTTTTTTCAAAGCAGGTGGATTTTCTTTTCGTAATGCATTTAATCCCCAGAAAGTATGGAAGATTGTTACTTCGTGATCGTATGCCGCAGCACCGTTAGCAATAATGTAAGCTGCCATTGCCTTATCATAGTCACCGCTGAATAATACGATCGTTGTTTTCTTTTGCTCTTGTGCCATTGTATTGCCTCCATTTAAATTACCCGTAGGGGTATTTATTTTCTCCAAAAAAAATAACGTTTTATAGTGGCGCCGCACTTTCTTGATACCCTACAGGGTATGTTAAAGCATATATTTTTATAAGTCAACCCTAATATTCATTATCGGCTTTTAACTAGTAAATCTACAGCTTCTTTGACCATACTTTCAGTGCTCTCGCCTTTTTCGATGCTTTCGCGAACACAAGTTTCAAGATTGTCGCTAACAATAACACCAATAGCACGATCTACTGCGCTTCTTACTGCTGAAAGTTGCATAACGACGTCTCTGCATTCTCCTTCGCTCTCAACCATTTTAATAACACCGCGTAACTGGCCTTCTATTCTTTTCAATCGATTTTCAACAAGTTTATCGTATTTCATATCAATGATGCCTCCTATTAATAAAATAAAGGATATCTTACTTACCCCTCATTTTATACCCCTTAGGGTATGTAGTCAACACATTAGATTATGATTGAAAGTCCCTTTGAAATAAAGACCAGCCCGCGTTTACATATTTATATCTTTTTATGCAGATTGATCAATACATTTGATTAAGCGTTGCTCGATGTCTTCAGCGATCGATTTAATGTTTTGATCTTCTACCATGCCAATCAAAGCAGTCGGCTTCGGCATTCCAATTTTTACTCCGTCGCTTTCTTTATAAACAACGATCTTACATGGAAGGAAATAGCCAATCATCAAGTTTTCCGATAGTACACGATTTGCTTCTTGTGGATTGCAAACTTCTAAAATTGTATATGGAGTATCAAAGTCTTCGCCCTTTTCTTGAAGTTTTGCAGTTAAATCAAAATTCCAAAGAACACCGAACTTCTCTGCCTTTAAGTTTTCCTCTAAGGCTTCAACGGCTTCACTCACTGTTTTTGATGTATCTACTGTGTAATTGAACATATCTTGGTTCCTCCTCATGATTTTTTCACTCTACAAGTACCCTACCCCGTATAAAATGCGTTAAACATATGAGTAACCTTGAGGTTTCTTTATCGCTGTTCTTTTACTCACCAAATAAATACTGCCCAAGTAATTGCGATTGTCATGATAACAAAACTCGAATAACTACCAATTATAAGTTGTTCTTTAAGTGAGAAAGCATTTTTTTGAAAAGCTAAAAATGTTGTTGGGGAGTGAATGGGTAGAATCGTAACACCACCAATAATCATAATCACTAAAAATGCACTCGCTAGTATGGACAAGTCAAGAATCTGCGCATAGTTCATAATAATAGGAAAAATAATAATCATTGATGTTGAGGGCACAACGAATAAGAAGCGCAACAAAAAAATAAAACCCGCAATAAAAACAAGATTGCCAAACTCCCCAAGTCCTTCTGGCAAAAAATTCATCAATTGTTCGGCTAACACTAAAGCCGTCCCATTCTTTTCAATTATGTAACCGAGTGAAAAAGATGAACCTATAAGCAAAAAGCTCTCCCAATCATAGTTTCTTACCGTTTTATTAGTGATTAGCCCATTTACTGGCATCCCATAATATCCTACTAATAAGAGCGGTGCTAAAATTAATGGCACTTGTTGATGATCTAAAACAATCCAACTAATAATCATAATTCCAAAAGGCAAGATAATCCACCAAAATCGAGGTGGAAGCTTTTCATCTCCTTCTATAGAAACCTCCGTATTAACAGGTTCTAAAGAATCGCTATGTTTCTTAAAGTAAAACCAGACGCTAAAACTAATAATTAGCATGGCAATCCATAAAGGCGGAGCAATACGCAAAAACCACCCGATCCACGAAATTTCAGTATCTGCGAAGTCCTTCAATAATTGTGCAGCCAGGATTGGAAATCCGCCACCGGTAAAAACAACCATTGTCGAATTTTGATTTAACATACCTATTAAGTACATGCAGTATTTACGAAATAAACTTTCTTGTCCAAAGCCGAACCGAGTATTTAACTCTTCAATAATTGGTTCAAGTATACGAAACCGAGCAACCGCTGAAGGCAAGAAAATGGGCATCCACAAAATGAGCAGAGGTAATCCGAACAAGATTGTTCGAAATCCACCTCTGCTAAATTTTAGAATAATATGCGCAAACACCCGATCTATCCCTGCACTTACTAAAGCAGCTGAAATAAGAGACAACACTAAAATAAAGTAAAGGGCACTCGAAAGAAATCCCGTAAAAGCTTCTTCAGGCTCATCTACTACACCGAACAACAACATCAGTCCAATCAGCACAAAACTCGATACTGCAATAGGCAGAGAACTAAGTGTCCAAAAATAGATAGCAATACTCAATAAGAGTAGCGTTAATTGCTGTTGCAGTGAATAAGTAGACGCTATATCGGTATACATGTAGAAGATAATAGCCAAACTCAACAGAAAAAATAAGCTCCAAAATCGAATTTTAGAAAAGACCACATTGTCCCTCCTTACATTTTAGCTAGTTTGCGACGTGTTCTCCATTTTAAAAGACCTGGAATAACTAGTGACAAGAAAGCAATCAGGATTAATGATAATGGCAATGGACTGTTAACAAAGATTGCTAAACTTCCATTTGAAATCGTCATAGACTGTCTGAATGCCTGCTCCATCATTCCTCCAAGGATAAACGCTAGGATAAATGGTGGTGCTGGAAAAGAAAATACGCGCATAGCAAAACCAAGTGCACCAAAAACAAGAAGCATGTAAAGATCAAATACATTGAAACTAATAGAATACACACCGATCAAACTAAACATGATCACCAATGATATTAATAATGGTCTCGGAATGCTCAGTATTTTGGCTAAGTAAGGAATCAACGGTAAGTTCAAGATTAATAGAAAAATATTCCCTAAATACATACTGGCAATAATTCCCCAAAAAATTTCTGGACGATCGGTCATTAATAATGGTCCTGGTTGAACACCTAACACAAGAAACGCTCCTAGCATAACTGCTGTCGTTCCAGAACCTGGAATACCAAGGCTCAATAATGGCACAAATGCACCACTCGTTGCGGCATTGTTCGAACTTTCTGGTGCAGCTAATCCTTTAATAGATCCTTTTCCAAATTCCTCTGGATTTTTTGAAATCCGTTTTTCAAAGATATAACTAATAAATGAAGCGATTGTTGCACCTGCACCTGGTAATACGCCGAGGATAAAGCCAACAAAAGACTGACGCGTCATAGGACCGCTCATTTCTTTCAAATCTGCTCGCGTCACTTTTAAACTACCGAGCTTTTGATCATCACTCAAGCTGCGATTTTTACGATTGAGTACTAACATGCAAACTTCTGCGATGGCGAATAAGCCAAGTGCAATAATTAAAAAGTCAAATCCATCAAATAAATTCACATTCCCAAAAGTAAATCGTTGAGTCCCTGTTTGTGGGTCAATCCCGATAGTGACGACCATTACACCAGCAACTGCAGCAATCATCGCTTTGATTGTAGAGCCTTCAGACAAACTCGATATGGCTGTTAACCCCATGAGCATTAATGCAAAATAAGCAGGTGGGCCAAATGAGATAGCTACACTTGATAATGCAGGGGCTAACAACATCAGCATAATAACGGATACGGTTCCCCCGAAAAATGAAGCAATCGCAGCAATCGCCAGTGCTTTTCCGGCTTTACCTTGCTGTGCCATTGGATAACCGTCAAAAGCCGTTGCAACAGTTCCTGATATCCCAGGTGCATTTAAAAGAATTGAAGAAGTCGATCCCCCAAACACAGCTCCATAATAAACTCCTGCCATCATGACAAGTGCAGGCGCTGGGTCCATTCCATATGTAATCGGAATCATAATGGCTATGGCGCTAATGGGTCCAAGACCTGGCATCATACCAATCAGCGTACCGACAATAACTCCGATTAAAACAAACAAAATACCTTCCCAACTTAAAGCAACTTGAAAACCCGTTATCATTCCATCAAAAGCATTCATAAAGTCCACACCTCCTAGATTGGTAAAATGCCTTTAGGTAACGAAATTCCTAAAGCAAAAACAAAAATTGCATACATTCCTAAAGGAAATAAAATTGAAACAATAATATTTGATTTCCACTTGGTATAACCTAAAAACCATGAACAGAAAAAGATAAAAACTGCAGTCATAATGACAAATCCAATGATTTCAAATAACAAAATGTAAAGAAAAATCATGGCAAAAACAGCTAGTAGCACAAGTAGTTCTTTTTTAGGAATATTACGTTTCTCTTTTTCCGCCTCAGTTTCAATGGCTTTCGAAAAAAAGAGCGCAATAGATAAAAGGATCATTAAGATGCCTAATCCTTTTGGTATAACATCAGCATCAATTGGTGCATAAGGATAATTTGGCAATTGAAAGCTTAAAAATAGGTAAATGGCTGCTATGACAAATAGGATTAGGGCTATTTTTCGATTGATCGTTAATGACATGTAAAACGCCTCCTTTATACTGAAAAGAAAGAAACCGAATAATGCTTATTCGGTTTCTCCTTTCTTTAGTTTCCTAAACCAATTTCCTCTAACAACACTTCGATTTCTTTGTATTCATTATCCAAAAATTCTTCATATTCTTCTGAACTTAAGAACATCTCGTTCCAACCATACTTTTTACGGACTTCAGCAAATTCTTCAGATTCACTCAACTCTTGGAACTTAGCTTCGTAGTATTCCACTGCCGCCGGATCCATGTTTGGCGGTCCGAAAAATCCGCGCCAGTTAATAAAGCTTTCATCAATTCCTTGTTCAATAGCTGTTGGGAAGTCTGAAAGAATTTCGCCTTCCATTCGTTCTTCAGCTGTCACACCAAGAACTTTAATGTTCCCAGCACGTACTTGTTCAACTACTTCACCGACACCCGTAGAAAACACATCCACTGAGCCGTTTAATACTGATGTTAATGCTCCACCATCTTGGTCAGATACATATTTGATCTTTTTTGGATCCACGCCTGCCGCTTTCGCAATACGAACAAACTGCATGTGGTCCATGCTTCCTGGTGAGGATGTTCCTACAACTGTTACACTCTCAGGATCTTCTTTCATTTGATCAAACAAATCATTCAAGTCTTCCCATTCACTATCTGCGCTAACTGCAAATGCGCCATAATCGGCAATCATATTTGCTAATGGCGTAAAGTCTTCATGACCATATTCAGACTGGCCATTTAACGGTACGAACATTAATGGAGGAGAAGAAACAAATAAATTATAAGGACTGTCGTCTTGTCCATGAATATATGCCCAAGCAATGGCTCCACCGCCACCTTCTTTATTAATTACGGTCATATTCTTTTCAATAATTCCGGTTTCCCCAAAAACTCTTGCCACTTCACGAGCTGTCGTATCCCAGCCACCGCCAGCTCCAGCCGGGGCTACCATTTCTATATTTTTTGTAGGTTCGAATGCACCACTTTCACCTGTAGTTTCATTCGTGGATTCTTCTGAGTTACATCCAGCAAATACTAAAGTGCTTGCCGCTAAAATTGTCGTAAGCATTGTTTTTTTCATCTGATTTCCTCCTCGTTTTTTAAGTAACTTGAGTATAACTTTGAATTTTCAGAATGTAACCGTTTGCAAAATAAGCTATTTAAAGAGTTTTAAGTTCTTTTTGTTCATAAAGTTCACTCAAAAAAGACTGATGAATAGCATCAGTCTTTACTGTCGAAAAAATTTACATATGCAGTTTAAGATGGCCTTAACCCGTGCTGGTGTCTTTTTTATAGACGAGTCGAAGAATTTTGAGGATTTTTTATAGATGAAGAGCGTACAAAAGAAAAGTAAGTGTGAGTCTGGGTTGTCCACATACACAAGTTTATGAAGTCTCAAAACCGTGCTGGTCACTTTGGGGATGACTCCCGCAAGAAGCCAGGGAAACCGCCTGTCTTCTTGCTTCGTATACCCCGTAGACGCGCCAGCACTAGTGTCTTTTTTATAGACGAAACAAATAAAGAAGAGGTATTGGAATAAATTTATTCCAATACCTCTTCTATCTACAGTCTATTGAAAATGTATAGTTGTGTATAACCACAACCGTTCCAGCCACTGCGCTTTCCATGGGCTCAGCTTCAGCCTCCTCGTCACTTGCGTTCCTGCGGGGTCTTCAGCTTTCGCTGTCCCATAGGAGTCTTCGTGGCCAGAACGGTTGTTAGCATATAGCTCCAATTAGAGAGAATAACCAGCGATTCCACTTTTCAAGAGGATTAATGAGTAATCACACAAGGATCCGAAGCGCAATGCGGCGAAGGGCAAAGATGTGCTCCTGCATCGCTGCGCTAGCTTCGTCGCAAAGGCTTGCCCTCACAGGTTTCGGACAATGCCTTTCCTGCGGAAAAACGGAGTGATGAGACCCCGCAGGAGCTTGCGACGAGGAGGCTCAGCACTTCGTCCGCGGAAAGCGTCCGCATGGAGCGAAGGATCCAGTATATAGGATAAGATGACTATTAATGCGTTAACTAACATAATAATTCTTTTGTCTACGAGCTGAGACTGATGTATAACATCAGTCTTTTTTCATATAATAATGTCGCTCTGGTCGTCCTACAATTCCGTATGCTAATTCCGCGTAGCATTCTTCGATCGTCACAAGGTGTTCTAAGTACCGGCGAGCTGTCGTTCGTGAAGCACCCATTTGTTCGCCCATTTTTTCAGCAGTGATGCCAGATGGATTGCCTGTTAAGATTTCTCTTACTTTTTGTAAAGTAAGAGGGTCAATCCCTTTTGCACCAATAGTCGGTTTTTGAACAAGTTCCACGCCAAAATAATTATCCAGAAATTGTTGGTCGATGTCGGGGGTGTTTTGAAGGGTTTTTTTGTTTTCTATGTATTTAACAATTGTCGACACGAATCTTTCTAATGTTGCTGGCTTGATGATTATACCTTTTACTCCTTTGCCTATAGCTTGTTCAATATAGCTTTTATCGTTTTCAGCGGATACTAATATAACATCTGTTTGTGGACTTAAAGAACGTATATCATCAATCAAGTCGATCCCTAAGCCATCAGGCATATAATTATCTAATATAATCAAATCGATTTTGTGTTCTTGTACTGCTTTTAAGGTTTCCTGACAATTACTGGCTTTGCCGAGTAATTGTGCTTCGGGTATTTTCTTAAGAAATTGCTCATGAATGTTCGCTACTCGAAAATCGTCTTCAGCAATATATACTTGGATCATTAACTTTCCCTCACTTTCTTATTTTGGTAAAAAGACAGTGAATACAGTGCCTTTTTCCAACTCTGAATTGACTTCTATGGTCCCTTGTAATTTTTCAACTGCTTGCTGCACAATTGCCAATCCGTACCCTCGGTCTTTTTTTCCAACTTTTGTTGAAAATCCTAACTTAAATAGTTTTTCCATGTGTTCTGCTGGAATTCCACGACCTGTATCTTCTACCTCAATGACCAAATCACGGCCTAAATCAGTAACAAAAAAAGAAACTTCTTTAACGGGTCTTTGCACTACTTCTTCAATTGCGTTGTCTATCAAGTTCCCTAAAATGTGAATCAGTTTGGCAATATCAAAGTGTTCTGGAAGTTCTTCTAAAGAGCTATTTTCATCAATGAGTAGTTCTACTTTATTTTCAGATGCCTTCCCCATTTTCCCAAGTAAGATAGCTTGCACTTTTTTATCCTTAATATGGTCCAGCATATATTTCGTCTGATTTTCATGAATCTTTGTTTCTTGTTGGATCAACTCAATCGCTTCATCTTTTTGTCCAAGTTGCAGCAATCCTGAAATTGCATATAACTTATTAGAATACTCATGGGTTTGAGCGCGTAATCCTTCTGAGTATTGCCGAATCTCCGATAAAGTTTCCAACACTTCTTGAATATCTGTTTTTTCACGGAAAGTTGAAACTGCACCTACAATTTCATTTTCATGCATAATTTGTGTACGGTTGATAATCAGTACTTTATCGCCAATTAGCATTTCTTCATTGCGCATAACTTTATCCTTTTGCAACGCTTCTTTCATTCGGGAATGAGGTAGAACCTCGGCAATATCCGAATTGATAACGGCCTGTGTGAGCCCAAGCATGTTTTCCGCAGATTGGTTGATTTCAGTAATTTTCCCTTGGTTATCAATAGCTACTACTCCCTCTACTATTGAAGAAAGTAACGCTTCCCGATCACGAAACATCGCGGCTATTTCCCTTGGTTCCAGTCCCATTGTTTCTTTTCTAATATTTTTAGCTAATAGAATACTTCCAACTACACCAATTACTAAAGCCAATAAAACAAACTTTAAAAGCTCTATACTTTTTTGAATGATGATTTGCTGCACATCTTCTAGTAGATAGCCGACTGAAACTAGCCCAACCACATTTCCATTACTATCAAAAATTGGAGCTTTTCCTCGTAAACTCGGTCCTAGTGAACCCTCCGCTTCAGAGGTATAAAATTCAGCATTTGATAATGCACGATCATTGTCGCCACCTACCATCACTTTACCAATTTTCTCTGGTGAAGGGTGGGAATAACGAATTCCGTTTTTATTACCTACTACGATAAATTCTGCACCCACCTGCTTTCTCATATACTCAGCTATTGGTTGGATGGTTTCTTCTGGATTGTCATCGTCCATCGCCTCTACAACGCTAGGCATAACCGAAATACCTATTGCGGTTTCAAGTGCACGTGTTCCTACATTACCTTTGGTATCACCAACTTCGTTATAAATAACAATGCCACCAAAAAAAACCGTAACAAATAATATCAATGACATACTTAGTAATATAATTTTTGTTTGAAGCGATAAATTCCTCATAATCGATACTCCTACAAGATACTGAATTTTTAATATTTGTAGTCTATCATACTTCATGTGAAGAAAATGCTCCTTTTCAAGACAATACCAACAAAAAACTTCATCCACTAGTTAAGGGATGAAGTAAATGGTCATGCGTTAGTTTTCTTTCCGAATATCTGCTTGCAGTTCAATTTCCACATTGCCTTTAATCGCACGTGTAATCATACATGAGCTTTCGGCTTTTTCTGCTAGTTTTTGTGCGACCGCCAAATCCTTCTCTGAAGCATCGCTGTTTAACACCAATTTGGGTTTGTGAATAATACGCTTATACGTTATGACACCTTTTTCAACTTCGACAATTCCTTCTGACTCCATCGTCAGCGATTGCTTTTCCAATTTGCTGCGCTCTAGCATTGCAGCAAGCGTGATGATGTAGCATGTGGCCGCAGCACCCAATAGCATCTCATCAGGGTTCGTACCGACTCCTGGTCCATCCATTTCTGGTGGAATCGAGATTTGCGTTTTTAAATTACCCGTGCTAATTTCTCCTACATCATTTCGTAGACCTGGCCAATTCGCCGTTAAATGAAAACTATGCAATGCCATTACATCTCTCTCCCTTTGTTTCTATTTTTATTCAATTCTTCAATACGCGGCATCGCTGTTAATGCACCTGCTTTTGTTGCACAAAGTGCTCCCATTTGATTGCCAAAGTTGGCACATTCCATGACTTCCTGTTGTGTGGTAGGCAAACCATACAAATAGACGTGACGAAGAATTCCTGCCATAAATGCATCTCCTGCTCCTGTCGTATCTACAGGTTGGACGGGAACAACTGGCACATGAATCGTTTGGCCTTGAAAAACTGCATACGTACCATTCTCCCCATCTGTTACAAAAACCAGTGGAATCGCATTGCCGGACAGTCGTTCGATTCCCTCTTCAAGTGATTCTGTCTTCATTAAAAAAGCAAGCTCTTCTGTTGTCAGCTTAATGATATCAGCCACAGGTAAAAATTTCATGACAGTTTCACGACAATACTCTTCACTTTCCCAGCGCAACGGCCGAATATTGACGTCGTAGGAACAAATAACACGATGCTCTTTGGCTAGTTCAATAGCCTTTTGCGTAGTCGCTCTCGCCTCTGGGTGAAAAAGAGTTCCCGAACAAAAATGAAATGCACACGCTTGCTCAAAAGATTCCGTGCTCAATTGTACACCTGTCACTTGAAGGTCCGGAGTTTCATTTACATAGGAAGCAAACACGCGATCAAACTCTGGCGTCAAATGAATGTAAACGCCACTGACTCTTTTTTCCGGAATCATAATCGCATGTGTTAAATCAACACCTTCACTTAGTAATTCATTACGCACAAAAGTAGAGGTCTCGTCTTCCCCTGTGATTGTGACAAAACTAGAAGGTACACCTAAACGGCTAATACCTGCAGCTACATTTACTGTAGCTCCACCGAGATGACGATTAAACGATTTGTTAGTAGTATCTGCGGCAATATAGTCCACAAACGCGTCTCCATATGTGAGGACGTATTTCTTGTTTTTCATGTAAAACTCTCCTTTATGTAAAAAGCATTCTTCATTGATATACTAGTAGTTGAGCGAATTCTGAGTAACATTAGAAGACTACATAACACGAATTCACTTTATTGTACTCTTCATTATTTCAGGCATAGCTGTTTTTAATCAAGTAAAAGGAGGTTTCCACCTTGGAAATCAGTATACGACAAGCACGACCAAGTGATGCTGAAAAAGTGGCGCCACTCATTATTAATGCAATTGGTGACATTGCGAATCACATGACGGCACAAAAAGAACCCGAAGCGGTACGGAAAAAAGTCGAAGAAATGGTTCGCGGAGAAAATACACGTCATAGTTACCGATATACATATGTAGCAACTTTAGATGGTGGAATTGCGGGCATTTTAGTCTTCTATCACGGAAATCAAGCTGAGGCATTAGATCGTTACTTAATCAAACAGTTGAAAAAGCAGGGACATGAGCGCAAAATCGAACCTGAAGCCCATACTGACGAATGGTATATCGATACTGTTTCGGTCGATTCGGCATATCAAGGAAAAGGAATTGGCTCAACATTACTTGATTATGCAGAAAAACTTGTATCATCTGACGGAGGTGGCAAGCTTTCTCTTAACGTTGATATCGATAAAGAAGGAGCTATCCGTCTTTATAAACGCCTTGGTTTTACTATTTCAGAACCATGGACAATTATCGGGGAACCTTTCCATCATATGGTGAAAATCGTTTCTTAAAACGATATAAATAATAGAAGAAAGCCGCTCCAGAAAATCTGGAGCGGCTTTCTTCTATTTAAATACGACTATTTTTTCTCAGTCATCCATTGAGGTTTACCAAAACCCTCAAAATTTTCATCAATTACCTTTTCAAACTCTTCTGATTCTACAATTCCGATTATATCGTTCGCTAATTCACTATCTTCATTTTCTGCTTTAACCGCTACTAAATTACGGTATTGATCAGGCATATTTTCAAGTGCTAATGCATCCAATAAATCCATTTCAGCTGCTAATGCAAAGTTTCCAGGAACCGCAGACAAGTCAGATCCTTCAACTGCACGTGGCAATTGTCCAGCTTCGATTGGTTGGAACACGAGATTTTTTTTGTTTGTAATAACATCTCTTTCTGAAATTTTTAAATCATCTACTTCTGGGTCTACTTCGACTAGACCTTGATCTTCGAGAATCTGTAAAGCACGCGCTGCGTTAACTGGATCGTTGGGAATGGCGATAGTTGCGCCGTCTTCGATATCTTCTAACGTATCAAATTGATTTGAATAAATGCCCATTGGTGCTGTTGGCACAACAATTAAGCCCGACAAATCCATATTGTTTTCTTTTGAAAAATTCTCTAAGTAAATGCTGTGCTGGAACAGGTTAGCATCAATATCGCCGCCATCAAGTGCGATGTTTGGCTGAATGTAATCGCTGAATTCTACTAGTTCAACTGTATAACCTTTTTCTTCAAGACCAGGAACGATGGCTTGTTTTAACATATCGCTATAAGGCCCTGCTGTAGCTCCTAGTTTAATATCTTTTGAAGGTTCTTCTGTTGTTTCGTTTTCTTCACTACCGCATGCTGCTAAAGCCAATGCACTTGCTGCTACAATTAATCCAAATTTTTTCATGTCATTCTCCCCTTATCGTTTATCTATCGCTTTCGCTGTATAGTCTCCTGCTTGTTGAATTACTTGAACCAGTACGATCAAAATAACGACCGTGACAATCATGATGGTGTTATCGTATCGATAATAACCAAAGCGAATGGCTAAATCGCCTATACCTCCGCCACCTACAACACCAGCCATAGCTGAATAGGCGACTAAGCTAATGATGGTTAACGTAATCCCTTGTACGATACTTGATTTTGCTTCAGGAAGTAACACGTCTTTAATGATCATCCATGGTGTAGCACCTACTGCAATCGCTGCCTCAATTACACCTTTGTCAATTTCACGAAGTGAGTTTTCTACAATTCGAGCAAAAAAAGGAATAGCTGCAACAGATAAAGAAACGCTTGCGGCAACTGGACCAATTGTTGTTCCTGTGATTAATTTCGTTAGCGGAATAAGTGCCACTAACAAAATGATAAAAGGAATGGAGCGTACAATGTTTACAATAAAGCCCACCACTGAATTTACTGGACGATTTTCTAGGAACAAACCTCGATCTGTTATAAACAATAAAATGCCAAGTGGCAATCCAATAATCAGTGACACCGATAGCGAGATGCCGATCATCATCAATGTTTGGAAAAATGCTGTTTGTATTTCTGGCCATAATTCAATAATTCGTCCCCATTCAATTCCCACTCGATATCACCTCCACGATTGCCGCTCTATTTTCTAAATACCGCAATGCCTCCATAACTTCCATTTCAGCGCCTTTCAACTCCATAATAAAGACGCCAAGTGGTCGTTCTTGAATATACTCGATAGCTCCGTGTAAAAAGTTGCCTTTTACCGAAAAGTTCTGCAACATATCGGAAATAACGCCTTCGCCTGCTACACCACCTTTAAATAGCACTTTCACTAAAGTTCCTTTAAATTCTTTCAAAATATGTATTGGAACATTAAAGGATACGACACTAGAAATAAATTCTTTCGTTAGCTCCTTTTGAGGATCTGCAAAAATATCGTATACTTGTCCTTCTTCAATGACTCGTCCGCCTTGCATAATAGCCATTCGATCACAAATTTCTTTTACAACATTCATCTCGTGAGTGATTAACACAATGGTGATGTTCAATTTCCGATTAATTTCTTTCAAAAGACGCAAAATGGATAAAGTCGTATTAGGATCGAGTGCTGATGTTGCTTCGTCACATAACAAGACTGCTGGATTATTTGCTAATGCCCGTGCGATGCCAACTCGCTGTTTTTGACCTCCACTCAACTGTGCCGGGTAAACGTCTCGTTTATCAGACAAGCCAACCATTTCTAGCAGTTCTTCTACACGTGTTTTAATCTCTTTAGAAGGTGTACCAGCCGCCCGAAGTGCAAAAGCGATATTGTCATAAACCGTCTTTTGACTAATCAAATAAAAATGTTGGAAGATCATACCGATTTTCAATCGTGCTTTTCTTAATTGATTGCTGCTCAACTTAGTTAAGTCTTTGCCATCGACTACGACACTGCCAGAGCTTGGTCGCTCAAGCAAGTTGATACAGCGAATCAGTGAACTTTTCCCAGCTCCTGAATATCCAACAATCCCAAAAATCTCACCTTTTCTGACTCTAAGTGAAACCTGATCTACTCCAGTAACGGTGCCGTGTTTCGTTATGTACGTTTTCGTTAAGTTCTCAATATGTATCATAGCTTCCCCCTAGCAACAAAAAGATGCCTCTTTCATCAAGAAAGAGGCATCGAAAAGTTTATTTTCTCGACTTATCTTCCGGAACGCTTTCACATTCCGCAGGACTTGGCACCTTCCCAATTGGGGGTTGCCGGACGTCATAGGGCCTACCCCTCGGTCTCTCTTGATAAGTTAGTTTATTAGATTGGATTTTATATTACAGACATGTTTTCAAAGTGTCAATTAAATTTTGAATGTTTCGTATAATTTTTCTCGACGATCGTCAAAGACCGGGATTCGTTTGCGGACTTCTTCAACTTCTTGTAAATCAATTTCCGCATACCCTATGCCTTCTTCTTTTTTCATGTCTAATCGAATTTCTCCCCAAGGAGCTATAACCATCGTGCTGCCACCAAATTCGTTTTTGGGGTCACTGCCAATACGGTTAACTGCAACGATAAAGCATTGGTTTTCAATTGCACGTGCTTGCAACAGAATACGCCAATGATCGATTCGAGCTTCTGGCCATTCTGCAGATACGAATATAAGCTTCGCATCGTTTAACGCCTGTGCACGAATCCACTCAGGAAAACGAATATCATAGCAAATAACCCCACCATAAACGACATTATCCAATTTAAATGTACCGAGAGTATCTCCTTCTTCTAAATGAATGTGTTCATCCATTAATCCAAAACGATGCGCTTTGTCATATTCAGAAACAAGCTCACCTTTTTTATCGACGACATACATCGTATTATAAAAACCATTATTTTTCTCTGTTGAAACAGAACCTCCAACAATGTTTACTGACTTTTCTTTTGCGAAGCTTTTTAACATCTCCACTGTTCGGTTTGTACTGTCCGCTAACGTATCAAGCTCTGTTAACGCATAACCTGTATTCCACATTTCGGGTAGAACAATGGTATCTGCCCCATTTTCAGCAGCTTCCGCTAAATAGTTCAATACTTGCTGGTAGTTCTTTTCTGGTTCCCCAAATACAATATCCATCTGAACACATGCAACCTTCATATTCTCTCCTCCAGTAGACAAGATAACCTAAATTCTATAAGATTCGGAGTAGAAGTGCAATTATTTCGAAAATGAGGAGAATTATATGGACTTTTCTAACCGTTTACAAAATTTACCCACTCAATTTTTTGCATCCCTCGTTGCAAAAACTAGCAAAGCCGTCGCGGAAGGACGCGATGTCATTAACCTTGGACAAGGCAACCCTGATCAGCCGACACCCGGCCATATCGTTAAAGCATTGCAAACTGCAGTGACAGATCCCAAAACACATAAGTACTCACCCTTTCGTGGAATTTCAACTTTGCGACAAGCTGCAGCAGATTTCTATAACCGCGAATATGGCGTCGAGATAGACCCTGATTTAGAAGTCGCAATTATGTGTGGAACCAAAATTGGTTTAGTGGAATTGCCATTAGCATTGCTAAATCCTGAGGACCTCTTATTGTTACCAAACCCGGGCTATCCTGATTATTTATCTGGCGCCCCTTTAGCAAATATTGATTTTGAACTGATGAAATTAAATCCGCAAAAAGGCTATTTGCCAAATTATGAAGAGTTATCTGAAGATATTTGCTCCCGTGCAAAATTAATGTATTTAAATTACCCAAACAACCCTACTGGTGCAGTAGCCACCAAAGAATTTTTTGATGAAACTATTGCTTTTGCAAAAGAAAATAATATTGCTATTGTTCATGACTTTGCTTATGGTGCTGTTGGTTTTGAAGGCAAAAAACCTGTTAGTTTCTTACAATCTGAAGGCGCAAAAGAAGTGGGCATTGAAATGTATACTTTATCGAAAACTTACAATATGGCTGGCTGGCGTATTGGGTTTGCTGTTGGGCATTCGAAAATGATTGAAGCGCTAAACTTAATTCAAGATCATTTATTTGCTGGGTTATTCCCCGCTGTGCAACTTGCTGCAGCAGAAGCTTTAAACGCCGATCAGCAATGCGTGGATGATTTAGTAACTCTCTATGAAAAACGTAGAAATGTACTTGTCACAGAGTGCGCCCGTATTGGGTGGGAAATAACAGCTCCACAAGGCTCGTTCTTTGCTTGGTTACCTATTCCAACAGGTTTTACGAGTGTTGGATTTGCTGATTACCTTCTTGAAAAAGCTGATATCGCAGTCGCTGCCGGCAGTGGTTTTGGAGATGGTGGTGAAGGCTTTATCCGTGTTGGATTGCTTGTTGATGAAAGCCGTATTGTTGAAGCATTAAAACGAATTGAGAAACTCGAGTTATTTTAAACAGCAAAAGACAGCTTCCCGTTTTTAGAGGAAGCTGTCTTTTGTTATCTATGAGATAAATAGAATGGGTTTATTCGACAATACCGATATGTTCAAACGGGGAAATTCGAACTTTCACTTCCCCTACAATACTCTTTTCAGAAATAAATCCTAAAACTCGAGAATCGGTACTGTTCAAGCGATTATCTCCCAACACATAATAAGATTCCGCGGGTACAGTAAATTCTTTTAAATCCTCTGTTAGTCGTAGCATTCCCATTCGCTTTGCTGCTTTTAAGTTTTTTTCTAAATAAGGCTCGACTACATTTTCTCCATTTATATACAACTGATCATCGTTCATGGAGATAACATCTCCTGGAATACCAATTACTCGCTTAATAAAATTAACGCCATTTGGTGCAGTAAAAACAATCATATCAAAATTTTCTATTGAATAAATTTTTGCTAAGACGACTTTGTCATTTTCTTCAAATGTAGGCATCATCGATTCTCCATGAACGGCTACTGGTTCAAACAGAAAATGCCGTGATAGTAGGACAATAAGCACCGTAGTTATGATGACCCGCATCCAGGACATAGATTCTTTTACAGGATCTTTATACACCTTGTCTCCCCCTATTATCCTTTAATATCTTTATTATAATACGGCTTGTGCTTTGTGCCTACTATATGGGATTGCGTTGAAAGTACGACTAGATCTTCGGATGTGTTAAACTTTTTCTAGTGTATTATTTTCGTTCTGCGTATTGGAACTACAAGGTCTGAATCGTCAGACTTTTGAGCCCTTCGCAATTTTATGTTACACTCAATAAAAAATGTAGGTGATTAGAATGGTAGGAAGAAATGATCCATGCCCATGCGGTAGTGGCAAGAAATACAAAAAATGTCACGGAAAACAAGAAACTGTATCTATCAACGATTTGGTTAATGAAGAACTATTCAAAGTACGTCAACAGTTCTTCTCGGAAAACCCAAATCAGACACATATTACTGAATTCCGTGAGTTACAACAAGAATGGCAGCCCCATTTGATGAAATCAATGGCTGAAAACGATGCACAAGCATTTGTTATTGAAAACTTCTTGTTCATGAAAAAACCTGAACTATGGGAAGAATTTCTTGATAAGCAAGTTGAACTTGCTCAACGTCCAACAACAAAAGAAGTACTTGAAAATTGGAAAGACGTAAAAGTATTCCTTGGACAATATGTTAAAGGAGATACAGAGAAGGCTCAATTCACAGATGTTTTCACTGGTGAAACTCTTGAAATGGTCGATCAACCGCCAACTGATATGGAAAATGGACAAGGCTTATTAGCAATTCTACTTCCAGATTCACGTGTTGGTGAAAAAGGCGTTCTATTCTTGAACGGCTATTTAACAGTTGTTGGAGAGTTTACTCCATTCTTCGAACAATTAAAAGAGCAAATTGCTGCTGAAAATGCTTCACAAGACGAAAGCTATTTACGCGATAACTACTTAACCATTGTTGAGAAAATCGTTAAATATTCGACAGGCAGTGTAGAAGAAAGCATCAAACTTTCTCCAGAACATGACGCTGTTATGGCTGAACTTGATAAGCATATTGAGAAAGCTGATTTTGATGAAGAAACTATTGACAATATCACAAGTATTTTAAATAGTTATCTAGTAAGCCAACAACCAACTGTCCAAAAACCTGAAGCTCTTGTATCAGGATATTGGAGATTCTTGCAGGATCATGAATTGGTAAAAGGCCCGATGCTATCTTCAAAAGACTTGAGTGAAAAATTTGGCGTATCTTCAAGCACTATCTTGAAACGTTCTAAAGAATTCAGCGCTTATTTCGAAGAATTATTAGCTAAAAAATAAAAATATTTCAATATAACAACAAAAAGAGTAGCCGGGGGGCTACTCTTTTTTGTTTGTTGATAACTTTAAAGGGAATTATAAAAGAAATCGGTGTAAGAGTGTAAAACCGCTGTCCATAAGTAAAACTCTCTATTTTTATCATCTTATACACATTAAATCTATCTATTTTGTGTGCTATGTGGATAAGTTTTTCGAATTTTATTAATTTTATTGCAGAAAAGAAACTTATTAACATGTGGACAATTTCATTAAATATAAAAAAGGAGGATAAATATGTTCGAAATTACGCTTAGCAGTTTTATACGGATTGTTACAGTCGGTTTTTTAGCTTATGTAGGACTTGTTATTTTACTTCGGGTTTCAGGCAAAAGAACGTTAACTAAATTGAATGCCTTTGACCTAGTAGTTACGGTAGCTTTAGGCTCTACGCTCGCTACCATATTACTCAACAATAGCATAAGCTTACTTGAAGGAATGACTGCTTTTGGATTGCTTATCGTACTACAATATTTAATGACTATTTTTTCTATCCATTTCGATTGGTTTAACAATCTTATTAAATCAGAACCACGCCTCTTGTATTTAGATGGAACTTTCTTAAGAAGTTCTATGCGCAAAGAACGAATCACGGAAATAGAAATTCTTCAAGCCATTCGAAATACAGGATTTGGATCTACCGAAAAAGTAAAAGCGGTTGTACTCGAAACAGATGGCAGTTTATCAGTGATTAGTAGCGAAACAGGCAATGCTTTAGAAAATGTTAACTCGGAAGTAGATGGGAACGAGACATAATTTAATCCGTATAAGAAAAAGTGCATGGATTTTACTCCATGCACTTTTTTATGGTCTAGGTGGCTTTACGCGCATTTTTCGATATTCTCGTCTTGCAGGCGCTGTATCAAAAAATAATTTTTCACCTACTGATTCTGGTAGTACAGCTGGCACAGGTGTCGGCTTGCCGTCATCTCCCATTGCGACCATCGTCAAGAATGATTCTGTAGTTAATTTTTCTTCACCAGTTTGTAGGTTTTTCGATTTCACTCGAACATAAACTTCCATAGAAGTGCGTCCTGTCGAAGTCACGTTCGCTTCTAGTTCTAAAACATCTCCAACTTTAGCTGAAGACAAAAAATCCACCGAGTCAATTGATGCTGTGACAACAACTTGACGACGTGCATGCTTCATTGCGGTAATCCCTGCAATTTCATCTATATACGCTAGCACTTTGCCTCCAAAAATAGAATTCATATGATTTGTATCGGGAGGAAGAACGAGCTTTGTCTGAATAGTTCTTGAATCTTTCATTGGTCTTGCTTCCATTGTTATCAATCCTTTCTATAATCACTCTGCTATCGGAAATTTCCCCAAAACAAGAGCCTTTCCTTTATAATATATTGAAATGAGGAGGAATACTTTATGTCAGAGTTATTGAACATTTTAAACACCCCAGAGTTTCAGTCGAAAACAACATTGATGCATCAGCTTCACAATCATGGCATCGTGGCTGGAGACCAAGTGATGGTTCATTCATCCTTAAAGTCTATGGGATGGATCGCTGGAGGCGCACAAGCGGTCGTTGAAGCCTTGATGGAAACTATTACAGAAAAGGGCACAATCATTATGCCCGCACAGTCTGCGGACAACTCAGACCCTATCAACTGGATGCAGCCACCAGTTCCTGAAAATTGGCACCAATCGATTCGTGAGCACCTCCCTGCTTTTGATCCTCACTTAAGTGGACTGCGTGGTATGGGAAAAATTGCGGAATGCTTTCATCGACAGCCTAACACCATCCGAAGCCCACACCCTTCTCATTCGTTTATGGCTTGGGGAAACCATGCCAGCGATTGGATGAGCGAGCAACCCATTGATGATTCTTTCGGTGAAAAATCACCATTAGCAAAAATGCTGAAGGCCAAGGTCAAAATCCTGCTGATTGGTGTTGGTTTTGATTCGTGTACCGCTCTTCACTATGCTGAATTTGTTCAAGAAAATCGGTCGACATCACCACAAGGAGCCGCTATGATGCAAAATGGGGAACGCATTTGGCAAACCTATGATTGTGTCGATATGGATTCAGAGCGTTTTCCAGAAATCGCTAAAGATTTTACCGGAAACATTTCCAAAGGAGTTTTAGGCCAAGCGGAAACACAAATCGTCGATATGAACGAGCTTATTGAATTTGGAATCGAATGGATCAAGGAACATCCTACAGCACAAAACATAGAAAATGCCAGCACTCTTTGAGCAGCTGGCGTTTTTCATGGCGTAATAACTTCAGATAATAGCCTTTCTAAACGATTATTGTCCTTATTGAATGAATCAACAAAAGCATTAATAATCTCTGCAGGTTCTATTGCTTTATCCCACTCTAATTGGTAACCCGCATTTAATAGCAGCTGCCGTGCAAATTCACGAATACTACGCCCATTTCCTTCTCGGAAAGGATGCAAAGCATTTAGTTCCGACAAAAAATAAGCAAGCCTACTAATTAACTGTTCTCGTGACAACTTCTTTAAATAATTTTCAGCTGCTAATTCACTAAAAATTTTCAGCAATTGTGCTTCGATATGTTTAGGATGAGCAAAAGAAGAAGATCCTTTAGAAATCATTTCCTGTCTCAATTCTCCAGCAAAAGGATAGACATCTTGAAGAATAGATTGATGAATGGCTAAGTAAGCTTTAACGTCTAAGGGATCTGCTGTCTTTTTTAACTGCAGCTCTGCCAGACGAAACAACGAATAGACTTTTTCAAGATCTTTCAGCTTTTCTTCATCTTCCACATCAAACAAATTGATCAACACGTCCGTGCCAGGGTAACAATACATTGAAGTATGTTGATATTTAGACATTAAACTTCCTTTTGATGGCCTGATGAAATTGTGCTTCCGTCCGTTCACCAGTTAGTACCGACCGAACAAAATTCTCATCCTCACTTGTCACATCAAATCCTTCAGTAATTAAAGAATGTGAAGCATAAGAAATTGCATGGTTGGCTTGTTCATGGGAAACTCGGTTTGCTAAATTCGTCAACGGGATGACCACCTTTCATGTAGGAATTATACCATTTTCCAAACATTTTTTCTATCATCACCCCTTGTTCTATCAAGGTTTTTAAAGATTTTTCTATATTGAATGCCATTAAAAAAACCCGGATGCATCTGCATCCGGGTCGGTTTAAACTTGTTGTTTCAATTCTTCATTTTCTTCGGCAGTAAAAGCTCTCGATCTCGTTAAAAACCGCTTACCTTCTACTCCTTCGAGTGAAAACATTCCACCGCGTCCTGGCACAACGTCAATAATCAATTGTGTATGACTCCAATAGTCAAATTGGTTTTTGTGCATATAGAATTCACTGTCTGCTATAACTCCCATTAAAATGTCTTGCTCTCCGACAAATAAGTCGCCTTTCGGATAACACATTGGGGAGCTACCATCACAGCATCCTCCGGATTGATGGAACATGACTGGACCATGCTTTTCCTTCAGCAATTCGATCAATTCAATAGCAGCATCTGTCGCAATTACGCGTTCGACCATTGCTATCCCTACTTTCTGGTAGTCTTTAGACTACGTTAGATCAAAAGAATCCTTGCTTGTCTTCGCTATAGCTAACTAACATATTTTTTGTTTGTTGGTAGTGATTAAGCATCATCAGATGGTTTTCACGACCAAAGCCAGACATTTTGTATCCACCAAACGCTGCATGAGCTGGATATTGGTGATAACAGTTTGTCCATACTCGTCCTGCTTGGATGCCGCGCCCGAAGCGATAAGCTGTATTCGTATCACGTGTCCAGATTCCTGACCCCAATCCGTACAACGTATCGTTAGCGATTTCAAGCGCTTCTTCTTTTGTTTTAAATGTTGTTACAGAAACAACTGGACCAAAAATTTCTTCTTGGAAAACACGCATCTTATTATGTCCTTTAAAGACTGTTGGCTGGATATAGTAACCTTCTGCTAGATCGCCTTCTAAATGGTTGCGATCGCCGCCTGCAAGAACTTCAGCACCTTCTTGTTTACCGATATCCAAGTAGGATTGAATTTTCTCCATTTGCTCTGTAGAAGCTTGTGCACCCATCATCGTTTCTGGGTCAAGCGGGTTTCCAAGTTTAATAGCAGCAACACGTTTTAATACCCGTTCCATAAATTCATCGTAAATATCTTCTTGGATCAATGCACGCGATGGACATGTACATACTTCACCTTGGTTTAAAGCGAACATAACAAAACCTTCAACTGCTTTATCTAGGAAAGCATCGTCCGCATCCATTACGTCTTTAAAGAAGATGTTTGGCGATTTCCCACCTAATTCTAAAGTAACTGGGATTAAGTTTTGAGATGCGTACTGCATGATCATACGACCAGTAGTCGTTTCACCTGTAAATGCTATTTTGCTAATGCGCGGGCTCGAAGCAAGTGGTTTCCCTGTTTCAAGACCAAAGCCATTTACAATATTTAATACGCCTGGAGGTAAAATATCGCCGATTAACTCAGCTAATACAAGAATACTTGCCGGCGTTTGCTCAGCTGGTTTTAATACAACACAATTTCCTGCAGCCAGTGCTGGAGCTAGTTTCCAAACTGCCATTAAAATAGGGAAGTTCCAAGGAATGATTTGACCAACAACGCCAAGTGGCTCGTGGAAATGATATGCTACAGTATCGTTGTCAATCTGGCTTAGCGACCCTTCTTGCGCTCGAATTGCCCCTGCAAAATAACGGAAATGATCGATTGCTAGTGGTAAATCCGCATTAAGCGTCTCACGCACTGCTTTACCGTTATCCCATGTTTCCGCAACTGCTAGCATTTCTAAGTTCTGTTCCATACGATCTGCAATTTTCAATAAAGCATTTGCACGTTCAGTAACAGACGTTTTCCCCCACGCCTCTTTAGCTGCATGTGCTGCATCAAGTGCTAGTTCTACATCTTCTGCAGTTGAGCGTGCAATTTCAGTGAATTTCTTACCTGTAACTGGTGAAACGTTATCAAAATATTGTCCTTTGACGGGTGCTTTCCATTCTCCATTTATAAAGTTTTCATACTTATCTTTAAAATTTACTTTTGAACCTTCTGTATTAGGTACTGCATAGACCATTCCTATCTCTCCCCTTAGTTCTTATTGCTGTTATGTATACGCTTACATAATTCCACTTACCCCATTGCGTAGTAATAACAGCTTCCTCTCTATATTGTCAAACTAATCTAAAAATTGCAACTGTAAAACATCAAAACTTTTTATCCTCCTTGCGCTTCATGTATAATAAGAGCGAGTCTAGGAAATACGGAACTGAGAGGAATTTATTATGCGAATCAATAAGTTTTTAAGTGAGACAGGAATTACTTCACGACGTGGGGCTGATAAGTTTATCGAAGCAGGTCGTGTAACGATCAACGGAAAATTAGCCGAACTTGGAAGCAAGGTCGAATCTAATGATGAAGTAAAAGTCGATGGAAAAATTATCGAGCAACCAAAGCAACAATATGTTTACTTGGCATTAAATAAACCGGTAGGCATTACAAGCACAACAGAACGTCATATCGAAGGAAATATCGTCGATTTTGTTAATCATCCTGAACGCATCTTCCATATAGGACGCTTGGACAAAGATTCCGAAGGACTGATCCTATTAACTAATGATGGTGATATCGTCAACGAAATTTTAAGGGTTGAAAACGAACACGAAAAGGAATACATCGTTAAAGTAGATATGCCAATTACTGAATCCTTCCTATCTAAAATGGAAGAAGGTGTTGAAATTCTCGGTACGAAAACACTTCCAGCTAAAGCTGAAAAGTTATCTAATTACACATTCAAACTCACGTTGCGTCAAGGTTTAAATCGTCAAATTCGTCGCATGTGTTCAGCACTTGGGTACGAAGTTCGGAATTTACAAAGAGTCCGCATTATCAACATCGTTTTAGAAGATTTGCCTGTTGGACAATGGCGTGATTTGACCGAAGCTGAACGCAACGAGCTATTTAATCAACTCAATTACACACCAAAACGCTGAGGAGGACATTAATATGTTAACCATGAAAAGCACACCTAACCATACAGGTGTTAAAATTAGCGGCGATTATTTTGATTTAGATGAGCTAAACTTAGCAATCTACAAAATGATTGGTCAAGAAGATCAGTATTATGGTTACGAAGGATCACGTATGAGAATTCTTGGCATTTCTTATGAAATCCGTCATGCTGCTCAAGGTGATCGCAACATAGACTTTGTTTTCAATGGTTTACACGAACATACAATGAAACAACACGAATTAATCGCTCCTGATAAAAATATTTATTTTTCTACCGAAGTGTTATGGCCAGAAATAATTTACGCAGCAATCGCGCTAAAAGATTTCGTTTCCTTTTATCAAAAAGACAAAGAATTTCCGTTTTGGGACGTTCACTTACCAGTTATTCTTCGCTTTCAATCGTTAGTCCTTGACTGCTTGCAAGGACATGTTTCCGAAGAAGAATTTGCGACAATCTTAAGAGCTTTTAACCAACCGGGCACAGTAAATGATTACGCTATTCAATACGTAGACTTATTAAATCTAAAATACATTGGCATGACTAAGAAACAACGCGAACAAAGCCTATCGACAATTGCCATGAAAATCGCAGTACAAGACCAAGATTACACAGCATTCCGCAAACAAGTAATCGCAGCCGCTTCTCCACACAAAAAACCAATACACGAAATATCCATAAAAGCCGAATACCCAGAAAACTTTGAATGGTGAATAGAAAAGTGAAAGTGCCTGTTCAGCTCCGACAGGCATAAGGCAGACCAGCAGTGTGGCGTCCTTTGCCACGCAGCTGGGTTGACTTATGTCCCGAGGAGCTAGGCACTTGCAACTAGACACCTAGAAAAGCGGAGGCTGCCATGTAGATTCGACGGGCATAAGACGCTCTGGCGAAGTGGCGTTTTTTCAGCCACACAGCCGGAGTGACTTATGACCCTAGAATCTGGCAGCCGGAGCTAGACAACAAGAAAAGTGAAAGTGCCTGTTCACCTAAAGTCTAATAACAATACAAAAAGCTCACGCTAACGATGCGTGAGCTTTTCTTACGGCGTAATTTGTAGGACAAGTAAATCACTCGGTTCCATGGCCGTTAAACTATGCTTTTCTTTTGGATTCATATGAAGAACGTTTTCAGGCGTCACTTCAACAACATTTCCTTCAACTTCAAATGAAACCTTTCCACTTCGCACAATGATGAGCACATCCGCGGCTGAATCGTGTTCTGGAATGTTTTCTCCAACTTGTAGTTGGATATTTACTACTTTAGTTTTTTCAAAGCTTACTACTTTTTGAACGTGCTTGTTTTTCTCGCCTAATAAATTAGGCGTATTAATCAATTCCATTTATACACCTCATTCCTGTTATATATACTCTATACCCATTTCCATAAAAAAAGTGTATTTCCCTTTGAATAACCAAAGGGAAATACACTTTCAACCTAATTACTTACCTAACATTTCATCTACTTTGTCTTGATTGTTGTCGATCCATTCTTGTGCAACTTCTTCAGGATCTCCACCTTCTTCAATTTTCACAATCATTTCTTCCACATCATCAATTGTAATACTCCAGTTGCTTAAGAACTCATAAGCTTCTGGTGCATTTTCTTTTAATTCGTTGTTTGTGATGACTTCAACTGAAGACGTTTCGAAAAATCCTTTTTCATTCGTTAATACTTTCAAGTCATATTTATTAAACATTGTATGTGGTCTCCAGCCGTAAAAGACAACTGGCTCTTCGCTTGCCATCATTTTTTGAGCTTGAGCTAACATACCACCCTCTGAAGAATTTACTTGAGTCATATCAAATTCATAGGCTTCAAGAATTTCGTTACTTTCAATTGTAGCTCCTGCTCCTGCTTCAATTCCGTAAAACTTGTTACCAAATTCAGCTTCGCGACCTTTTAAGTCTTCAACTGAATTGATATCTTCCATATAAGCTGGAACTGTCCAACCTGTTTCACCATCTGGGTAACTTACTGAAACACTTGAAATATCATCTTCGTATTTATCAAGATAACTTTGGTGCATCGGTACCCATGCATCCATAAATACATCAAGATCGCCGCGAGACAAACCAGTGTAAACACTTCCTGCATCCGCACTTGTTTCTTCTACTTCATAACCCATGTCTTTCAAGATTAATCCAGCAACTTTAGTTGGTGGGACCGTACTCGTCCATGGTGTTACACCGAAAGTGATTGTTTTTTGTTCAGCCTTTTCAGCGTCTCCATTCGCCTCTTCGTTATCAGAACCACATGCTACTAAAACTGTTGCGAGCAATGCTATCATTGCTAAGAATAAAAACTTTTTCATCATTCATTTCCCCTTTATGTTTTATTTTTTTGAAACTAATCCTTGAGTAATTCGATCCATCACAATCGCTAAAACAACAATACCTAAACCGCCTGTTAGACCAAGGCCAACGTTTACGGTCGAAATACCTTCAAGAACGACTGAGCCCAATCCTGGAGCTCCAATCATAGATGCGATAACTGCCATTGATAGGGCAAGCATCATTGTTTGGTTAATACCGGCCATAATAGAAGGCATAGCCAGTGGCAATTGAACTTTATAAAGCAACTGCCATTTCGTTGATCCGAACGCTTTTGATGCTTCTACTACATCTGCTGGAACTTGTAGAATTCCAAGTGTTGTCATACGAACTGCTGGTGGCGTAGCAAAAACAAAAGTTGCGATTACTGCTGGAACATTCCCCAGGCCAAATAATAAAATCGCTGGTATTAAATACACAAAACTTGGCAATGTCTGCATAAAGTCCAAAATTGGTCGGACGATACTAGCCATCGTTTTATTGGTGGCCGCTAATATCCCAAGTGGAATACCAATAATGACCGATATTAGCGTAGAAACGATAACAATGGCTACTGTCTGCATTGCTGCTTCCCATAGGTCAACAGATCCTAAATATAAGCTACCTATTAATGCGAATAGCGCCAGTCCTTTACCTGAAAACTTCCAAGCAATTAGGACAAGAATTAGGACAAGTAATTCCGGAGGAGCTGCGATTAATAAATTTGTTACTCCATCAACAAACGTTCGAAGACTGTCACTAATGCTGTCAAAAAAATCACCTGTAACTGGCAAAAGCCAATCATCTACAAATCGGTTTGTCCAATCTTCAATGGGTAATGTGAAATAGTTCATGATGTCGTCACCTCTTCTTTCCCTAAGACTAAGCCGGAAAGAATAGAAACCCGTGATACAATTCCGAGTAATTTTCCGTTCTCAACTACTGCCAGTGGATATTTCGCTTCGACAGCAACACCAAAGAGGTCATTTAAAGGGGTATCTGGAGCAATCTCATGAATATCTTCTATTAATACCGTTTCAAGTGCCAACTCTTTTTTATAAGCGTTAATGGCATTATCAATTGTTAGTAATCCTTTGAAATTGTTTTCTTTGTCTACTACAAAGATACTTGAAGCTCCTGCTTCTTCCATCTTGCGAACAGCTGCTAACGCTCCGCTCTTATCCATCATATGAACCGCAGGCTTTTTCATAACATGAGAAGCCATAAGAACTTTCGAACGATCCACATCTTTAACAAAGTTCGAAACATATTCATTTGCAGGGTTTTCCAATATTTCATCGGCCGTTCCTACTTGAACAATTTCACCATTTTTCATAATCGCGATACGGTCTCCTAATTTCAACGCTTCATCTAAGTCATGTGTAATGAACAAAACTGTTTTCCCTAATTTGTTCTGTAGATTTAGCAATTCGTCTTGCATTTCTTTACGAATCAATGGATCCAGTGCACTAAATGCTTCATCCATTAACAGAATATCCGAATCATTAGCAAGTGCTCGCGCTAATCCAACACGTTGCTGCATTCCGCCACTCAATTCTTTCGGATAACTTTGTTCGTATCCTTGCAAGCCAACATCCTCTATCGACTTTTGAGCGCGCTTATTTCGTTCTTCTTTTTTGACTCCTTGAATTTCAAGGCCATAAGCAACATTTTGCAAGACCGTTCGGTGTGGAAATAATCCAAACTGTTGAAATACCATGCCTAGTTTTTTACGTCTTGTTTCAATTAAATCGTTCTTGCCCATTTCAACAATATTTTGCCCATCAATCAATACTTCACCTGAAGTCGGCTCAATCAATCGATTTACTAAACGAATCAATGTTGATTTACCGCTCCCTGACAATCCCATAATGACGAAGAATTCACCAGCTTCTACTGAAAAAGATGCTTGGTTAACGCCTACTGTCATGCCAGTTTCAGCTAAAATGTCTTCTTTTTGTTCACCGTTCAGAAGTCTTTTTAACCCCTGTTGTGGATTAGAGCCGAAAATTTTAGTTAGGTTATTCACTTCTATCTTTTTCATCGACATGCTCCTCATTATTTTGTTACTGATAATCAACGAAAGCCGATTTTTCTACCTGCTTGTTTGGGTATCGGCAACTCTTTTTGTTTTAGTGCAAGTCTTTCTATTATTGTAGCTACCTTTTCTGGAAATGGAGCTGGTTTTCCTTGAGCAGAATCCATGCCCATCCACATTTGCTCACTTGTAGCGACCAATTCGCCAGCTGAGTTAGTCATTGTCAGGAAGGTATGCAATCTTTTGGCATCGTTATCCAACAACCTTACTTCGATTGCCAAGCTGTCCTGTTCGTGGACTTCTTTTAAATAACATAAATGTGTTTCCAGAGTGAAAATGGTGTAATTGAGCTGATTTCGAACATCTTCAGTCAATCCTAGAAAATCGATAAAGCTGTCTGTCGCTTGACTAAATACTTTTGCATAGGCCGCATCGTTCATATGGCCATTGTAATCAACCCATTCACTTTGAACCTTTTCTTCATATAGAAAAGATGATTCCACCATACCGCTCATCTCCTTTATACATATTATTCACAACTGCTAATTATTTTGCCGCTGTTGTTTCTGGCCAATAAGATTCGACCAAATCCAGTAACTCTACTAAGAATTCATTGCGTTTGTTTTCTAATTCGGCAATCGTGCTGTCATTTGCATGACTTTCACAGCCCGTTATCACTTTTTCTTTTAGTTCATCTGTTAATTCTGGCGCTTCGAGCTTGGTCCAAGGCAATTTTAATGCTGGTCCAAATTGCTCGAGCATATGGCGCATTCCTTTTTCGCCACCAGCAAGGTGGAATGTTAGGAACGGTCCCATTTGAGCCCAACGCAGACCCGCTCCGTAAATAATAGCAGCATCTACTTCTTCTGTAGTAGCAACCCCGTCATTTACTAGGTGCAATGCTTCACGCCATAAGGCTTCCATTAACCGGTCCGCCAAGTGACCTTCAATTTCTTTTTGAATGATTAACGGTTTCATACCCACACTTGCGTAGAAGTTTTTAGCGCGTTCTACAATATTTGCATCCGTTTTGCTCCCTGCTACCAGTTCAACTAACGGCAATATATATACCGGATTGAACGGATGAGCTACGATCAACCGTTCTGGGTGTTTTAATCCTTCTTGTAACACACTCGGCATAATTCCTGATGTACTCGACCCAATAATCGCATCTACTTTCGCATATGTGTCAATGCTAGCCAATACAGATTTTTTCAAGTCTTCTCGTTCCGGTACATTTTCTTGGATTAAATCAGCGTCACTAACCGCTTCTTCAATTGTTGGCATAAAGGTCAGTCGGTTCCGATCTGCGCCTTCTGCTAATCCAATTTTTTCTAAAGATGGCCATGCTTGATCTAAAGCTTTTTGCGTTCGTTCTTGTGCGCCTTCGGCAGGGTCAAATGCAATCACATCAAAGCCTTGAGCTAGAAAGCGGGCAATCCAACCATTTCCGATTACGCCCGTACCAACTACGGCTACTTTTTTAAACTGAGATACATGCTCGCTCATTATTTTCCACCTCCGTAAGGGTTTCGCAAGTTAAAATGAATCCGCGCTTCCTGAGGTGTCATTACTTCGACATTCGCTGCATGTAATTTAGTTACGGCTTGATCAACCAATTGCTCATTTGTTGCAAAAACGCCTTTTCCTAAATACAGATTGTCTTCAAGTCCTACACGAACGTTCCCACCATGCTGTGCAGCCATTTCCAAAATCGGCATTTGCATGCGACCTATACCAAATGCTGACCAGTGAGCGTTTTCGGGAATACGATTTTTCATATACATCATCGTTTCTTCATCTGCTTCAGCTCCCCACGGGATACCTAGACAAAATTGAAACATTGGATCGCCATCGATCAAACCTTCAGCAATCAATTGTTTTGCAAAACGTAAATGCCCTGTATCAAAACACTCTAATTCAGGCTTTACGCCACTTTCTTGTATCAATCTTGCTTGTTCACGTAACCATTCAGTCGGACTCATGTAAACCATATCCCCAAAGTTGACGCTTCCGCAGTCTAACGTACACATTTCCGGAAGCAAACTGCCCACCGGTTCGTGTCTTTCTTTAGGTGTTTGCATATCTGTTCCTTCGCCACCAGTTGATGGATTTGAAAGATTAGGGATAAAGTCTCCGCCCCCTCCTGAAGTGATATTTATAATTACATCGGTTTCAGATTCACGAATTCGTTCGATGATTTCTTTATAGTGATCTAAATCATGGCTAATGCCACCTGTTTTTGGATCACGTGCATGAACGTGCGCAACCGTTGCGCCTGCTTTTGCTGATTCAATGGCTGAATCTGCGATTTCTTTTGGAGTGACAGGAACGTATTTGTTCTTGCCGACTGTGTCACCAGCACCTGTTACTGCTGCTGTTAATAAAACTTTTTGTGTCATATAATCTCTCCTGCATTTTTTAGACATTTTATTTTTGGAACTCACTTTTAATCCCATATAACCAATTAATTTGTTTTTCTATATTCTAAACTGTACCATCCAGACGGTTCTCCTTCAAGGCGGTTTCCACTATAAATGGCCTGAATATTCAGCGTATCCCGCCGTCAGCCCAGTCACTCACTGGGCTCAAGCAATTATAAAAAAAATAAAAAAAACGTGTCATTTTGTGTAATGACACGGTTTTTACTTACTCATTTATCCAATTTTTCAATTTCAAATAGATTTCTTTTTTCTTATCTTCTCCTAAATGATGGATATCAAAAAGCTCCGATAACCAAATTCCATCTGTTGCTAAACGAATGATTGTTGCTTTTACAGGATCAATTCCATCATCCTCAATTGCAGCTTGCCATTCGTTATAAAGATCTCGAATTGGATCCAATAAATCAGAATTTACGGCTTTAGCAGCCAACAGTCCCGCATGCATTTCTTTATTTGGATACGGATTGTTAAATGTCACGTCAGCGTATGAACTAATCCATTTTCCATTTTCTTGTGTTGACTCTTCTACAGAAGCAGCAATTTTTTCTCGGTAATTTCCTGCTAAATGCTCAACCATTCCCTTAACTAATGCTTCTTTAGATGGAAAATGATAAAGTAATCCACCTTTACTGACTCCCGCTTCAATCGCCACTGCTTCTAACGTCAAATTGAAAATACCACGTTCACTGACGATTTTTGATGCAGCATGAAGAATCTCAATTTTTCTAGTTGCTCTAGCCATATGCATCTCCTTTGTTGACTGAATTTCACTTTACTATACTCTCTGGACGGTTTTTTTTCAAATTCCTTTTAGATTATATTTTATTTAAATCCATGTTTACTTGTTACCTTTAGTCCTGTTTCGTACATTTTTTCAAGCTTGTTTTGTATATCAATCGAAAACCCCCAGCAATCCTGTCAGTACAGGGTTGCTGGGGGTTCTATTTAATAAATAAACTCAGATCTTTTTTCGTTTATCTGCTTTCCTATCTAGTTTATATACCTGTTTTACCATTCTAAAATTTTAATGATCGATGGGTATGTGTTAACTTTTCACTATTAAACTTTTTCGTAAAAGTACAACTTTTTAAAAAAGAAAGCAACTCTTACTTGAGTCTCTTACCTTCATATATAAGCTAATTGCGATTCATTTAACTTTGATTAATTAGCGGAAATCGAACTACGGTTTCTTCCTTCGACCTTTGATTTATATAAGGCGGAGTCCGCAAATCCAAAAATTTCGGTCACCGAATTGGTTTGTGCTGGGTATTCTGAAATTCCAATCGACACAGTTAAAATTTTATTGGGTATATAGCTGGTTTTTTCAACTTTCCCCCGAATCTTTTCTGCCACCTTAAAAGCACTTAAAGCATCCGTATCAGGGAGAAGAACAACAAATTCTTCCCCGCACAATAATCATTCTTACGAATAACTGCACAAAGTGTTTCAGCAATCATTTTTAATACTTTATCTCCTACTTGATGTCCATACGTATCATTAACGGTCTTGAAGTAATCGATATCTAGCACTAGTAAAGAGAATAACCGACTTTCCGTTGACCAGACACTTAAAACTTCATCCAGGCTCCTCCGATTCAGCAGTCCTGTCAACGAATCAGTCTGTGCAGAGTGGGTGAGTTGCTGATTGTTTCGTTCAATTGTTTCAAAAGCCATACTCACACTTTTTGTTAACAGGTCCGCTTCCCGGTTCCAATGAGCTTCTGTAAGAATTTCTTTTTCAGATTGAATAATCGATTTTCCCTCAGCTAATCGATTTACTAGGATGCCAAGCCGATTAAAAGGTGCTGCTAACTTTCGTGCGATAAAGATTGATAATAGAAGTAGAAATAGAAATGGCACCAGGGCTCTCATCAGTAATTGTTGGAGCTCGCTTTTCAATAAATTCTCAACAAAGGAATATGGGGTCTGCTGCACAATTCCCCATTCTGCTTCTGGCACATAACTATAAGCTGATAGCATTGAAATACCCATGGCATTCTTAGTAATATCTGTTCCACTTTGTCCCGCTGCTATTTTACGCACCAACGAATGTTCATTAAAGTTTTCGCCAATTCGCTGGCTTTGCGGATGAAATAGCAGTCTTCCATTGGAGCCAACGACATAATAGTGGGAACCACTAGTATCACTCGCTTCATTATCAAGAATCTGATTCAAAGCATTCTCTTTTTGAAGATAAATGGTACCTCCTATTATTCCTCTATAGGTTCCATCTTTCGAATAAATGGGTTGACTCATTAAAATCAGTAGCCGATTCGAAGGTCCAACATAAGGTTTTGTTAGCATAGGCCTTTGTGCGTCCAACACGTCTTTTGTAACACCAGAGGTTAATGTTGTTCCTTCTAACCCTATGCCTCCTGGACTATTAACTCGGATGATACCTGTTTCGTCAATCCACGAAAAGGAATTAAAATATCCACTGCTCACCCTTAAAAGCTCTAAATGCTCCTCGAGCTCTTGATCCGTCATCTCCTCATTACTTTCCAAAAACTCTACCGTAGATTCTAAATGGGTTCTCATCGAAATAAATAATGAGTCGACAGAATGACTCATTTTTTCAGCTTTGGAGTAATTAAGCGCTAAATAAGTCGATGTTAAGGACTCTTTATTCGAATGATACGTCGAAATTGTAAGAATCAAAAGAGTTGATATCACAGAGATGGAAATAAGTAAAGATAACAACGTTGCCAAGCTCACTTTGCGAGTAGTAAAAATACTTTTCATTTAATGTACTCCTTAAAAAACTAATCATTATATGTATAAATGCGGTAATTCTTCGAGAATGCAAAATAGCATTCAAAGGATTAAGAATAAAAAAATCTTTGTTCCTATGAGTTCAATAGAATCGTTTAAGTCAACGAGTATAGTTCTTTATTTTCTATTTGTTCATTTTTATGAAATATTTTATACTCTCTAAGAAAAGCTTGTTTTACTATTTCTCACTATTAGTCTTGGTTTGTACATACGAAAATTCCCTTATGTTTTAAGATAACTATACCATTATTAATCTCAGGTTTTTGGTTACTTTTTGTCGCATATTAAAAAAGAGTTTAGTAGGAAAGTGAACTTATAGAAAAAAGGTACGCTTTGAGCAACTTCTCTTTTCTCTACATATTTAAAAACTTCCGATAGTCCTGAATATGTTAACTCCCATTCATTCCCCCACGTCTTATTTCGAAGAAACTACAACACAACCATTGACTCAGCGCTTGTAGCAATTATCAATAAGGACAATTCATATATGATTTTTTTATCTATGAGTTCTCTTTCTTCGGTCGGTATGTCCATATAACCATATGGATCTCCTACAAGCCTCTTGAGATGGCTGCACTTTTTTGATTGTCAACAAAAATAATTCGCGTTATTTCACTCCGCAACTTCTTCTAGATGAAATGGCTCTTAATTATCTTCACAACTTTTTTTAGTATCAAGTTAGAATGAAGTTCTTCTTTTTAAGCATAAAGAACTATAATTACACAATTTTATTCAATAAAATTATAAAAAATAGCTTATTTAAACTCAATAAGAAAATTATAAAAAGATATTTCTGAAAATTACAGTGTAAAAAGATGTATTAATTTTAAAAAATATAAATAAAATTAAAATTAATGGGTATATAAGCTTTGTAGCACTCAAGCTAAAATGAACAATATGGCTCAATTTAGGTGGATGGAGTTTTTTAAAAACTAAAGTTCTTTTCTTGATAGATTCTAAAAATGCAAGGAGATATTAGTCTGGAGTCTCAGCAGAGTGTTTATGTCGGTAGTGCAATTGCAAACTCCCTTTGCACTTCCGTATCTTCTAAAGCGTTTCTAGAATTACAGGGGGATGCAGTACATTACGACAGATAGAGAAATCCCCTGGCAATTTCCTCCCTTCGAGGTAAACACCAATTCTCTGCTAAAGTTATTTGCCATCCATTATTTTTTACAAAAAAATACAAATGATGCAATATAGAAATGTTTGAGCTAGAAACAACTCAACCGTTGATTCTTTATTTCGCTATTTTTCAGGAGGTTGTCTATTGAAATACAAACATTTTAAAAGTGTAATTGAAAATCAACACTAGACATTTAAAAAAAGAGTGCCTGTCTGAGTTTTTGTCGCAGAAGAATTGAATGTCGTGAAAGGCTCAAAAAATCGGGCTTAGCCAAAGAAGGATTTATTTGTTAGAAGCACTACTCTCGTTTTGAAGAAAGACAACGATTGTTTGACCGAGTGATAAAAGTGAGTCCGCTTTTTCAAGTGATGAAGCAAAAGAAGTTACTGAATGCTGCAATTCACTAATAAAAAATGAGAACGATTGAAAGGAATTAAAATCAATGACTATAGCGCTAGAAAAGAAATACATTCCATTAGCAAACTATTTTTCCATGGCAACAAAACCAACTCTTACGCTACACCTTACTGAAATCGAAAAGATTATGGGGCAGAACCTGCCCAATAGTGCCCACTTAAATCAAAGTTGGTGGAAAAAGACCAAATCACCTTCTAAGTATTTCCATGCTTGGCTGGATAACGGATATACGGTCAAGGAGTTCAAACCAAATCGTCATGTCAGTTTCGAAAAAATAGATTTTTTGGCTAAAAAAGGCGGAAATAAGGATTATGCCAATGAGGATATCTTGCTCATTCGACCAGCTGGACATAATGACGCCCGCTTTCTTGCAGAGTTGCAGAAAAATATAGAAGGAGAATCGGACTTTCTATTGTATGGAGAAGAGGAACGAGCACTGTCTACACAAAAAATGAGAAAGCAGATAATTGAGTGGAATCAAAGCGATCATTCAATCCACTTTCTCGCAATTTTAAATGGAGAGCATGTCGGGTATTTGATGGTCATAGGAAATGAGGCCAAGCGAGCCAAGCACCGTGCTGCCTTACTTCTGGGGGTTCAAGCTCATGCACATGGCAAAGGAATCGCTGTTTCTCTACTTCAAAAAGCAGAGGAATGGGCTATCACAAAAGCCATCAATCGTCTCGAGCTGACTGTTTCAGAAGAAAACACTCCAGCTCGGAAGCTTTTCGAAAAAGTCGGGTATGAACCGGAAGGCATTCGCAAAAACTCAATAATTATCAATAATAAACTGCACAACGAAATTTATATGGCCAAGATCTTGGACTACTAAAAAGGGCAGGCGCTTAGAACTCATATTATCTCTAATGACAAGCCCTTGGGTCTATGTTTTTAAGGATGAGTCCATTTGTCTATTACCGTGTGAACTGTCTGCAGTTGTTGTTCAAAATAGGCTGTTTTAATCTCAAAAGTTCTTTTCTACTAATCTTTGAGTCTTGGATTTACTGTGCCTAAATGTATGTTTAGTTTTGACTTATGTTTAAATAGTTTTTTATTAAAGGCAAAATTTGAGCTAATAATTGTTCATCTGTTAGTTCGATTCCACGCTCAGTCCAAAATGTGTATGCGGTACCTTTAAGGACATCTCGCGTGTTAACTTCGCCATAAGGATTATCTTTGTAACAAAATACAGTTGATTTATGAAACGACTTTACGTAGTCAATTTGTTCCGTGATAGCTTCTGTATTTATACTGTCAATACTTGGACTGTACACTAATGTGTAAAAATTTGAATTGTGAAGTGCTCTATTTTGTGCAATAAAAACCTCTGGGGTCAACATGCTTTCTTGCCAATAGACGATCTCTACATTTGAATTTAATGCATGTAACCCAACTTCAGTTAACGAATCGTTCCACATTCTTGGTTTGTAGCCGTATTGCTCGACATAACCAGAAATTGTATTGATAAACCTTATATACTCTTCCTGGAAGTTATTTGTCCCTGGCACTTCGTCACCGCCTATTGAGAATATTTGGTGTCCTTTATATTTGTCTTGCTTAAATAAAAAGGCTATTTCCTCGATCAAATGTTTAACGAGCGCTGTTGCTTGAAGGTTATCAAAATAGTCAACTAAACCCTCATCAAAGTCTGACACGATCGATTTATAAAAGTTTTCATCGAATTTTTCTTTGACCAGGTTCAACCACGCCTTTGAGTGGCTTGGAACATCAAAATCTGGAACGATCATCACATCTCTATCATTTGCATAAGCGATGAGTTCTAGAATTTCGCTTTTAACGAGGTATTGATCATTTGTTTTTGTCAAAGTCTGACCTAGGATTTCAGAGAATAACCGGTATCCCTCTGCATCCGAAAAATGTAATTGAAGATAATCTCCACCACCTATTTGAATTTCATCGATAACGCGCATTAAGAACATAACTGACATATGACGTCTCGAAGTATCTAATATAATACCGCTAATCAACCGTGGCCGAGTGGCTTCCCTATGTAGATGTTTCGATAATTTAAAGAGCTCTTTTTTAATACGGTTTTGCAAAATAAAAACCTCCTATATTTAAGTCTTTGGTTTAAGTAGTTCAGTTGCTTCCTAAGTATATAGACCTTTTAAAAAAGAAGTTAATAAAATTAATACATTTATTTTGTTGACAAAAATTCATTATATAAATACAGAACACGAAAGTAGGAATATTGAAATGGATTTCTTTTCAGGACCATATGGTTTGGTCGCAAGTTTTGTTTTTTGGTACCCATTTTTAATGGCACTTTTTTGGATGGCAGGATCTATTCTTTTTTTAAGAACAAAAGAAAAGAAACAAAGTGACATCGACATAGATGGATTTGACTGGCCGATGATCAGCATTCTCGTTCCTTGTTATAACGAAGAAGATACGATTAGGGAGACAATAGAAAATCTATCTGGATTGTCATATCCAAAAAAGGAAATTATTCTAATAAATGACGGTTCAACCGATCAAACTGCTTCTCTTTTAGAGGCATTATCAAAAGAACACAATGAAATAAGAGTGATTCAACTAGAACAAAATCGAGGAAAAGCAAATGCTTTACAAGTTGGCTTATTTGCTTCTAAAGCTGAGTATTTAGTCTGCGTTGATGCAGATGCCCTTTTAGCAGATACAGCCCCTTACTATATGATTCATCAATTTTTTGTAAGCGGAGAACGAGTGGGTGCTGTTACAGGAAGTCCATCTATTCGGAACCGAAATACACTTTTGAGCCGTATGCAATTAGTTGAATATGCTTCAATTATTGGCGCGATAAAACGAACACAAAGATTGTTAGGAAAAGTAATGACGGTATCGGGAGTTGTTGTGACATTTCGTAAAAAAGCATTAGTAGATGTTGGATTATGGGACCGCGATATGATTACAGAGGACATTGCGGTTAGTTGGAAATTGCAAAAACGATTTTGGGATGTTCGCTATGAACCTCGTGCAATTTGTTGGATGCTTGTACCGGAAACACTGTCGGGTATTTGGCAACAGCGGATTCGCTGGGCGCAAGGAGGACAGGAAGTAGTTTTACGTCATTGGCGCATCTTATTCAGCTGGAAACAAAGACGGCTGTGGCTTATTTTTTTAGAGCAATGTGTTAGTACAATCTGGGCTTTTAGCTGGCTATTTATTACACTGGTCCTTGTTTTTTCAGCTAATGCATTTCAAGACCTATTGTTTTGGTTGACGTTAACTTCTTTTTTCCTTGTATTTATTAGCATGATTCAACTGTTCATCTCTCTTGTAATAGATTCTAGACATAACGGTGTGATGAGATATTATTTTTGGGCCGCATGGTATCCGGCTATTTACTGGATGGTAAACACACTGGTAGTCGTTGTCGCATTACCAAGAGCCATTAAATCTCGTTACAAAGGAGGTTTCGCAATATGGTCGAGTCCAGATCGAGGTCTAAAGAAATCATGATCATTAGTGGGAATCGCTCAAATTTTAGATTTGTTACCGACCTACTTTTTACTTTGCTTTTTTGGGTATACACGATTATTGTGATGATTTTCATTTTATCAGCTACTACTGGATTTAGTAATGTTGTGACAAGAACGCTGAATACTGCATTCAAAACAACAAACAGTGAAGTTCAAGCAGTGATTTTATTTGGATTTGTCATATTTATAGTTATTTATTTATTATTGTTTATTAATCGCCTTTATAATAAAAAACGGTTTGGTAAACTAACCCGTCGATCTTACCCAGAATCAGTGACTGGGCGTGATCTAATTTCATTGCAATTAATGAGTGCCGAAAACATTGAAAAACTCCAAAGTAACTATGTGGTTTTTGAAAGAAACCCAATTATCTCATTAGAAGAGGAAAAAATAAATGAAGAAAGCGATTAAACTAATCATTATTCTAGCTTTAATATACACGTTTTTTTTGTTCAAAGATGATATCAAAGAAGAAGTGTTTACAGTAAATGAGTCAGCGATGTCTTTTCCAGAGGAGCTAAACAAAGAGAGCTGCCTAGGTTTAAACTATCACCGCGTGTTAGAGGATACTTTGCCTGTTCGATTAAGCAGGTGGCTATTAAACTCGGATGAATTGGTTAAGTACAGCGTGTTAAGTACTGAATTTGAAGAACAATTGACGTCGTTAGTCGATGCAGGAGCTGTTTTCTTGTCAGAAGACGAGTTACTTCAAGCAAAAAAATCAGGAAAATTCCCATCGAAATGTGTATGGGTTTCTTTTGATGACATCGATCACTCAGTTTACAAAAATGCCTTTCCGATTTTGAAAAAAGCAAATGTTCCATTTACCATGTTTGTCATTGCAGGACGCGTTGGAGATGAAGACTTCAGTAACTTAAAAATGGCAACATGGGATCAAATAAGAGAAATGGAAAAGAGTGGACTTGCCAGCGTGGGATCTCATACGTATAAAATGCATCGATTTGAAAACGAAACCCCTATATTTCTTGTTCCAGAAAATAGAGAGGCGTTTAAAAGCGATTTGAAAAAAAGTATTGAAGTTATTGAAAAAGAGCTTGAAATAACTGTACGTAGCTTTGCTTATCCATATGGGAATACTGATGACTTTACGGCTCAGGCACTACGGGATCAAGGACTAGAAGCAGGGTATATATTAGCACCGCAAACAATAGTGCCGACAGATGATAATTTTTACATCAATCGCGTACTTGTTAACGATGCAACACATCGCAAAGTCATTCTTCCTTTCATTAAAAGTCAGTAAGGTTCAAATAAAGAACATCAGCGAGTAGTGTTTTCTAAAAGTTACGTTTGAACGCTAACTTTCGGGAGGCATTACTAATTTTGATGTTCTTTTTTTGTGGCTATCATACGACTAGTTAATAGCTTCTTTTAAATCTGGTCCCCTTTTTTTCGTTCCACTCATTTTATCGCAGCCATAAGCTACTTTTGCATTCGTCTGTTCATATAAGTTTATAATTCTGTTGAAAATCGTACGCATTCCAAAAACAATAGTAGAAAAGTATATTTTATTGTCAACACTGAAATATAAAATATATATGACACACAAAAATCGTCACGACCATATCTGGCGCACCTATTCAAAAGAAACAGCTCTGACCGTATGACCCAGAAAGAGATTCTGGACTTTCTTCTGACGTTTAATTAGGTCACCCCAAAAGTACTCAATTACAACACGTCTTTGCAACTGCAAGCCCGCAAATAAATTAATCTAAAACGAGAAATTTTCGTTGTTGAATATAGTAGTGAAGAAGTCATGCTAAATGTCATAACTTTGACAGAATTACTTGCATTTCTTAGAATTCCGATTACTAGCTCAGTTAAACACTTTAATAAAAATATAAATCAAAGAAAGATGATGGTTATATTGAAGAAAGATTGCGAAAATATCCTATCAACAGAAGTAGGAATAGAGGAATCTATTCTGGATTCTTTGCGAGATCAAATTTGTTTGATTGATGCAACTGGTTCTATTCTTTTTGTAAATAATGAATGGCTTCAATTTGCATTAAGAAGTGGCGAAACTTTAGCGAGTTATGGTATTGGAATGAATTATTTAGAACAATGTGAGAATGAGCCTCTACTGCATCAGGGGCTACGAGCGATATTGACAGGACAGAAAGACTCTTTTAATTTTGAACAATCCTGTCACTCTCCTACTATAAAAAGATGGTTTTTGATGCAAGCTACGCCTCTTCAAACCGAGGGATTTATTGAAGGAGTAGTTATTCGCTATGTAGACATTACCAAACAGAAACTTCTAGAACTTCAATTAAAAGAATTGGCAGAACAAGATCCTTTGACCTCTCTATATAATCGTCGTTATTTTATGGAGCAACTAGCTAAAGCATCAGATTGCGCGCGTCATGATGGTAGATTTTTGGCCTTGTTATGTATTGATACAGACAATTTCAAAGCCATTAACGATACTTATGGACACCCTGCAGGAGACCATGTACTAAAAGAATTGGCAAATCAACTTAAAGAAGGCACAAGACTTGTGGACACTGTAGCACGTATAGGTGGAGACGAATTTGCTATCTTATTGCCCGACATCACTCAAGTTGAAGTGAAACTTATTGCTGACAGGTTACTCCTATCTATTCAGCAATTGACCATTCACTATCAAGATTGCCTGCTTGAGTTTACCGTATCGATTGGAGGGGGAATTTTCACTGATAAAATGCCGCTTACTTCTATGATGGAGTTAGTAGATAAATCCTTATATATAGCAAAAGATAAAGGGAAGAATAAAGTAGTCATTAGTTGAAAGTATATGGGACCTAATACAATTTATAAACTATCCATTAAATGGGGCGCGAATCGCAAGAATAAGAATTTAGTTTTATTTAAATAATCATTTCAGAAGTGTTTGTAATAGTGCACTTTTGCAAAAAAAAGGAGAAAAGATGCGCAATGGACAGCCTCTTCTCTCCTTTTCACTATAAGTAGCTTCCGATAACTTATGATATGTAAACTCATGTCTATTCAAAATACGATCTAATATGTTATATATGTTCTAACATTCTAAAAAGGATGCTCCCTTACTATCTCTAATTATTGAAAGGAGATTTATTGATGACCTATTTTTATTACATTGCCTCCGATATCGAGTTGACCACGGAAATCTATAAAGAACATGAATTATATTTTGAAAGATCTAATGAACGGATTAAAGGATTCGACTTTCCTATCCAGCTTGAAATTGATAATGGTATTAATACAAAAGAAGAAGTGGATATTCTGTTTGAGTACATTCACAAAAAAGCTGAGAATCACAAAAGATGTAGCTTTCAAGTTGCCAAGCTGGTTAATTCTAATAGAGTGCCATTTAAAGTCCTAGAGAAAAAACAAGTATTCTTACATAAAATAAAGTCTTCTGAAGAATTATTTTTGTCTGAAGGCCATTTGCTCACTATCAAAAAAGTTCCGGTGGTGTATTAAAATTGGAGAGACATATAAGCATTCATAAAAGTACACTTTTGCAAACTAAAAAGACAACGAACTCATAATTTGAACTGAGCCACTAATGTATCACTTTTTAAATGTCTATCACCTGGGGTTCAGTTCACCTCTTCCCCTCTTTTTTTTGCATCCTCTCACAATTCCTGTATATGAAATTAAACCATTATCTCCAACGTTCCATGGCCGCATCTAAATTTTCCATCCTCACTGATCCTTTTTGAAGAGGTATCGGACAAATTTGGTTAAATTCATGAATTTTATCGTTGAGCAACGCAACCTTTAATTGCACATCGCTTCTCTTTCCTTTGCTAAGTTGAAGAATCGCATCTTGAATCCCATCCCGAATATCATGCTGGAGCTTCAGCCAATGGGGTTTATGCCCTGCCTCATTTGCTACGCGCTGAAAATGCTGAAAAAGATCTCCTGAAAAATATTCCGCTGACAAAGGCTTTCCAGTACCGGGCAAATCATCCATTCCTCCTGTTTTAGTATATTCCTTTAAAATGTCTCCAATTAAATCATTCCGTGGATTCGAATCATATTCGCTCATCTGGCATCTTCCTTTCTACAAGAATTGAGTCTATAGAGTCATTAAACCAACACTTCCTTTTCGACCTCTTCCTCCTCTTCTCGGTAAAATGCAGCTTGTTGTGGTTTCAATACAAAATAGGAAAAGACGATTGATGCCAGCAGCATAATGCTGGCCAGTCCAACAATAGTGACTCGCAGGGAAATTACATCTGCCAAGATACCGATTCCTAAGATGAATAGGACTTGTACGACACTCTGCACCAATTGAAAAATGCTGGTGACTCTTCCCATCAGCGCAACCGGAATGTTGTTTTGGTAAAACGTAGCCATGCCAGTATTCATGAAGACATTGAAAAAACCTAAAATCAAGAAGCCGACTGTAATGGTGAGGAATGACCAAGAAAAAGCATACAGGACATAGCCGACCGCCGTCATCACCACACCGAGCACAATCATAAACCGTAAAGAGAACTTTGACGAAAAGATGGTAAGCAGAACGCCGCCACTAACTGAACCAATGCCGGTGATACTGATTAACAAGCTGTAGTCTACTTCGGAAAGACCGATTACCCGTTGGGTAAACACGACTTCCTGGGCATCCATGGCGAACGAAAAAATCATGACCAGAATAAAACTCAAGTAAATAATAGCGATGTATTTGTTTTCAGAAAGGAATTGCTTAACCACTGTAAAATCACTCCATACTTGAGCAACGGTCATCTTAGGAATCGTCTCACGGTCAATCTCTTCTTGCTCTGGAAGTCCCAAAAGCAGCAGTGCTGCAATCACAAAGAAAATTGCATTGATCCAAAGGGTGGCCTGAATCGAGCTAAGCAGAATTAACGTACCGCCAATGGCGGGACCGACGATAAATGCACCAGAAGAAGTAACCGAACGAATGGAGTTGAAACGTTTTCTCTTTAATTTCGGCACTAGCATGGTTGTATAGGTGGTCGAAGAAGGACCAAAAAAAGACTTAGCGATACTCAGGAAAACGAGAATCACGTAAATGCCAACGATGTTGGGAGCATAGGGAATCAATGCGATAAATCCTGCCCGTAAAAGATAAGTTGCGATAATGACTTTCTTCTTGCTGCGGTAATCGATAAAGCTTCCAGTCCAAAACTTCGTCAAGATGTTGACAATCGGTCCAATGATCCAAAGTCCGGCTACTGCTGCAGCAGAACCAGTCATTTGATAAACAATGATATTGATGGCGACCAGGTAAATAAAGTCACCGATGCCAGCAATGCCAAGTGAAGTCAACAGTATGGCTGGATCTTTCCAATCTTTTAACTTTTTATTCATTTTGGCCTCCTATAAAATATATTGGGTCTTCTAAAAGCACTGTTATTTAAGTAACTTATTTAATATTCTTATAATAACATTAATTTCCATCTGCAAGATATACGTAAAGTGTAGCCACGCATTCGTAAAAGTACATTTTCACGAACAAAAAGGAGAAAAGATGTGCTGGCTATAGCCTCTTTTCCCCTTTAAAATACACGTAGCTTCCGATAAGCTGCGATATGTAAACTTACTCCTTGCCACCTTTACGATTTTTCTTTCCCATTAATGGTCGATGGGTGTAATGACTCAGGAATTTTAAGGTTATAAGATTTATTAGCTTGGACCAATGCAAAGAATTGAGCAAACACTATAAATAATAGGAACAGAAACAGATAGTTTATATTTAGATTGGTTAAAAGCAGACCTCCGATTCCAGGTCCAATCGCATATGCGAAGTTTCCTCCAGCGCCAATTAAAGAAAAATACGTGGCTTTCAAATTTGTCGGAGCGCTTTTCGCCATGATTGCCTGCATTTTCGGTGCGACTATCATTTCTCCGATTGTGATAAATGCAAAAGAAACAAACCATGCGTAGGTAAAATTGTTTAAGAACAACAAAATTAAAAATCCAAGAAAGTAAAGACTGTTACCAAATATGAAGGAGCACACATTGCTAAACCGACTGAAAACGTGCGTTACAATCGGCTGTAAGACGACAATCAAGCCGGTCATCATGGCAACCAGCAATCCAAACAAGCGAACGCCATCTTCAAAAGAGCCATTTAAATATTGTGCAATGTTCGTATCGACTTGCGCTTCGATGAAAAAGATAAAGAAATAACTAAGCATCAGCCAGATCAGTACGCGGTCTTTCGTGAGCAAAGTGAATATTGATCTGGAGCCTGCCAGTTCTTTTTCTGCTTCTACATAGTGAATAGAGATATCTGCTTTTTTGATACGGAATAAACCAATCATTGATCCGGCCAACACGACTAAAATAATCGAAAACAAAATAATTGGCGTTTCATAACTCCCCATTTCAATGACCAGTACACCAAGCAACGGCCCTAAAACCCCGCCCAAATTGATAACCCAGTAGTTATAACCGAAAACCACTTCAGTATGCGCTTTGGGGGTATGCAGCGCAAGAATCGAATTACTAGTCGAATTATAAACAGTCCAACCGATCCCGGCGAGGACGGAAAACAGTGCGATAACCAGATAATTTTCGAAGACGATATAACCGATCAAACTCGCCGCTGGAATAAGCAAAGCGATAGGATAAACTTTATGTATCCCAAACTTATCAGCAATCCTACCACCTAAAACACTGAATACCAAAGAACTGAGGGGGGAAATCCCGATCAAGACCCCGACTTCTGCAGGCGTGAGGTTCAGTTTTTCGCTGAAATAAATGGCCATGAATGGCATGGACATAAAACGAAATGTATTGAAGATAATATTGGCCAAAAGCAAAGACCACACCAAAAAAGGAATTTGTCGGTAGCGTTCTTTAATTTTAGACAACTTACTATTCATGCTCTTCTCCATCTTCCGATGAATTGAAAAAAGGTTCATTCATACGGAAACCGAAGGTGGAAATATAGAACCACTCCCCATCTTCTCCCTCTTCTTCCACCCCTGTTAATTCTTCTAGTAAATTCTGGTATTTCATGACCCATTCTTTGAATTTTTTCTCCGTCATTTTCACTTCTAGCTGGCTGGAAATTTTACCCCATTCTTTCGGATTTTCCGTTTCTGTTATAAAGGCAGTATCAGGTGCTTTTAATACTCGTTCTTTGGTCCGTTCCAGCGCAGTGAGAGCCATCAGTTTTCCACCTTCATTTTGTATGGCTTGAAAAGGCATTAATTCTTTCGCAGGAATGTAACTTCTTGCGGTCGATCGGTATTGTTTCTCTGTCATATTTCGTTTTTTTGACTCACTGACCAGATAAATCAATTCATTTTTTTCTAAATCTTTTAAGTGATAATGTATTTTTGAACGCGGAATATTTAACAACTGAGAAAGCTGTTGGCCCGAGTAAGGTTTTTCGATTAGTAAATGCAGCATCTCCACCCGTAAGGGATCGCTTAAGCTCTTTAACTGGTCTAACTGAGTTAAAAGAAAAATGCTTTGTTTCATTTCATGTCCTCCTTTTTAGACTTGTCTATTTTTACTGACATAAAGATATCATTTTATATTCTCTCTTGTCAATAAAATTTGACATGAGAGAATATAAAAATAGATTATTCTATTAAACCGTTCGTAAAAGTACACTTTTGCGAACGCTTTGAAAACGGCTGAAAACGGCTGAAAATGACGTTCGTAAATGTATGAAATGACTTTACGAACGTTCACGAAATTGCACACACTTTTACGAACGGTTTTCAGGTATAATGAGAGGAAATAATCGTTTATAGAGGTGAATTATGGAACATCGCAAATTTGGTTACATACGCGTCAGCAGCAAAGACCAAAATGAAGGCCGTCAGTTGGAAGCTATGAAAAAAATGGGCATCACTGATCGGGATATTTATTTGGACAAACAAAGCGGAAAGAGTTTCGAGCGAGCGAACTATCAGTTGCTCAAACGGATTATCCGTAAAGGCGATATTTTATATATTCACTCACTGGATCGGTTTGGCCGAAACAAAGAAGAGATCCTTCAGGAGTGGAATGACCTCACGAAAAATATTGAAGCGGATATTGTGGTGTTGGATATGCCGTTATTGGATACGACCCAATACAAAGACAGCATGGGAACGTTCATTGCGGATCTGGTGTTGCAGATTCTTTCCTGGATGGCAGAAGAAGAACGGGAACGCATCAGGAAACGGCAGCGTGAAGGAATCGATTTGGCACTGCAAAATGGTATTCAGTTTGGCAGACCCGCAGTTTATGTTTCAGAGGAATTCAAAGAGGTATATAGAAAATGGAAAGCTAAAGAACTGACAGCAGTGGAAGCCATGCAACAGGCTGGAGTTAAAAAGACCAGTTTTTATAAATTGGTAAGAGCACTCGAAGAACAGGCAGCAAATCTATTATAATAGAAGAAACTTCAAAAAAAGAATGGCACTAAAGTTAACGAATAACTTCAGTGCCGTTCTTTTTTTGTTCTAGTACTTGTTATTTTTCTAAGATTCTATCTCTGGCAAGGATGGCGGAGTATAATTTTTATGTACATATAATTCTTCTGCAATCTCTCCGTTTTCCTTCTTTCTATACAAAAGTGTTAATCTGGTTTGAGTTTTTTCATAATCATTATTCAATCTAGGAAAGAAAGAGATGAGGATATAGTCGTTTGACAACTTGTCTTTTTTCAAAAATAAATTCAAGTAATATTCTTTGGAGTCTTGTCTTATCTTTAATCGTAATAAATAATCAGCATCTATTTTACTGTATGCTTTTTTCTTCAAAAAAATGAAGCTTGCTTCTCCAACGTCAATTCCTTCATCAAAAATAGGCTTAATTAGAGGGGAAAACTTAATCCTATTTTCAATAGAATGCTCAAACTGACCATGTATATAAGTAAGCGTCAAATAATTGGACGCTTACGTTTATGCAAAATCCATAATCTGTTTTTATTCTACAAAATTCCATTAAATAATAGGGATTTATAGTTATTAAAAATTTTAGCCAGAATTAAAAAACAGACGAAATGTTATTCGTCTGCTTTACTATCAATGTTTAATAGAGTTTTTCTTGCAGCACATAGCATTGAACTTTAAAGAATTCGATAATCATTTAGAAGATTTTATTAAAATAGAAATATGAAAATATAATAAAACATCTTCGAGTTAAAATTCCAGACGTTATATTATAAACACTGGACATCTTAACTACTAAAAATTATCTAACCATTCACCGTCTTGTTTATTTAAATGAACTATCAATTCTGTTTTTGCACTTAAGATACAAACTTCAAAATCTTGCACATTCAATAATTCAACACCATTTTTAAGTAAACTAAAATTCCATAGTGTACCTGTTGATTTACTAGGAGTCAAACACATATATTTTCGAATAAATGCTTTTGAACTCTCATTTAGTTCACTAGTATACTCAGTTGCCCACTCTAAATTACTCCAAGGTTTTTGAGTTGTTTTCAGTTGTAGACGTTCAAATTCTAATTTCCCTGTAAGTAACGGATTTTCTTCCTCATATTCTCCATTCGGAAAAACTACACAAAAACTATCTGCGTGTTCGAGCGCGGCTTTTAAAACCATATTCCAAGTAGAAAAGGAAGAAGAAATGTCTTCTAATACAATAAAGTTTTCCATAAATAACCTCCATTATAATTTGCTATATTATAATTCTTTAACTAGTGAATATTCATTTTTTATAATTAGAAATTAAAATGAAAAGTAAAGAGAGCTGTAAACTATTTTTTTAAAATATACAATTTCTACATATCTTCTTTGTATGGACCTGTGTATATAGGTGTATATATTGGTGTTGGTGTTGGAGTTAATGTAGTTCCTGGTGTTGGTGTTACGGTAGTAGTTGGTTCTTCGTATTCTACTATTGGAAGTTCAGTTATATTAGTAATATCGTCTCCAAGTGTACTGTTGACGACTGTACCGCCTAAAGTTTCCGACTCTATCTCTACTGAAGGGTCATAACCGGATATATCATTAGGTGGTTGAGGTTCAGTGATATATAGCGACTCATTATATTCTACCAGTATCTCTGTATCAACAGAAGCTGGTCTTACAGCATATCCACCTGTAAGTAACTTATAAAGAATTACAGGAACTATGGCGAATATTGAAAATAAACTAGTTTGATCATTAAAAGAAAGACTACTTTTTGCAAAAGACTTCATTGCATTTGCTCCTACTTTTGATAAGTCGTTCCAATTGGAAGTGGAATTACACGTATCTATAACAGTTTTCTTTTTCTTCGTTTCGTAGATGTAAATACATGTTTTGGACTTCTTAATGTATCTAACAACATGAAAATTATAATATGGTTTCCATTGGCCTCTTAAATCTTTTTTGTCTAAATGAACATTAGTATGCGGTGTGGAATTACTCGGGAATTTTGGGCCTGCCCAACCAGGATGGACATTGGTAACATATAGTTTCATACCACCCACAATTTTCGGACCATATGCTAGCTTTGCACTTGCTGCGGAAACACTTTGAGAGTGGGGAAAAACGTAAACTGAACTAAACGTAAAAGTGAGAAGAAGTAAAAAAATCAAAAACCTTTTTTTCATAAAATTAACCTCCTATTTTAATTTAAAAATCCCGAAAAACTAAAATTGAAAATAAATCCAAAGCACCAATTTAATTCTTCTTATTTACAATAAACTTTTGAAAAATATTTGTATATCGCATTTTTTTGATGAATATAACATTACTCATCAGTCTGGGAAATTGATTAATGATAATAAGCTTTTAAGTACAATCTTAAAATAGACCACTTGTGGTTTATTTCTACTGTTAAGTTGTAATTACTTTAACTTTTGTAATAGAAGATTATCACTACTAACGATAAAGAGAAAAATTTACAACAATATATATAAAACTAAAAGAGGCATAACATGGATTTTAAAATCCATGTTATGCCTCTTTTAATTTTAGAAAGTGCAAGTTTATTGTTTTTCCAAGTAACGATAAATAGTGGTACGAGAAACGCCCCATCTTTCAGCCACATCTTTAATCGGTGTCCCACCTTGAATCAACGAACGCATCATTTCAATATCTTTTGTGCCAAACTTCTCCGGTCGTCCACCGAGACGCCCTCTTGCTCTGGCAGCTGTCCGTCCGGCAGCCGAAAGTTCCTCAATCAAGTTCCGTTCGAATTCCGCAAATGCAGCGAACAAGTGGAACATCAATTGTCCAGTTGCATTGCGTTTATCCATCGTCAAGTTTTCCTGCAAACTGTGGAAGGTAACTCCCCGTTCATTTAAGGCATTTACAAGTTGAATCAAATCCTGCATGTTTCTTCCTAACCGATCCAATCGCCAAACAACAATCGTATCTCCTTCACGTGCATAGTTAATCGCTTCTTCTAAACCTGGACGCTGTTTTTTTGTGCCACTCATTTTATCGTGAAATGTTTTATCGCAGCCGTAAGCAGTTAACGCATCCATCTGTAAATCCAAATTTTGTAATCCCGTTGAGACCCGTGCATATCCAATTAACATCCAATCACTCTTTCGTCTTTTTCGTTAAATTAATTGTACCATAAGATAAAAAACCAATGGTTAGTGAACATAGAATAATGTACAGAGTTTTATTACACGTAACACATAAAAAAAGATCCTTTTCTAATCACCCAATGCCGTGTCCAGAAAAGGACGAGTTTTGGAACAGAGAAGGTAAGTGGACTTTTCAAAATTGAAGATATCTCTATGAACGTGCCTCCTCTGCAAATGACGAAATCATCATAAGAGTCATCGTGGTCTGTTCTGTTAAAAGTACTATGACATTTTTTGATGCTGTTCCCTCTATATAATAGAGTGTTCTTAAAGGTGGACTTTTACGAACGATTTGATTTGAAAAATTAACTTCATATTCTTTTTTAGTTGGGAATTTATGCTAAAATGAGTATATTGAATCGTGAAAAATGTATAATTACTTTGGTAATCTACTGCCCTTTTCAGTGAGCTATGTATTTTAAAATTTCAACAATGATATATCATGTGAGTTGTATTTCAAGTTCATTAATCGTTATATCAAATCAGGAGGTTATGTCCAGTGTCTGTAAGTGATTACTTTTCTACATTTTGTTCTAATCTAAGAATGAGTAGTGATAATGTTAACAAAATACAATATCGCTATAAACAAATAACTAAACGGATAAATACAGCGTATAGAGGAAGTACATCTGAGACGGCAAATAGTTTTTATGTAGGTTCTTACGGTCGTGGAACAAAAATATGGACCAGTGATATAGATGTAATGGTTCAATTACCTTATCAAACGTATAAAAAATTTAACGATTATACTGGTAATGGACAATCTGCTTTATTGCAAGAAGTAAAAAATGAATTGGAAAAGACATATAGCACATCGCATCTAAATGGGGATGGACAAGTGATTGCAATTAACTTTTCGGACGGAATCAGTTTTGAAATTGTTCCTGCATTTATCAATGACGGTGGTAGCTACACTTACCCAGACACCAACAATGGGGGGAGCTGGAAATCTACTGATCCAAAAAAGAAATTGAGGCCATGTATAATTTAAATAAAACTACAAATAAAAATTTAAAAAGATTGTGCAGAATGGCACGCTCTTGGAAAGCCGAATGTAGCGTTCCTATAAGTGGGATCTTAATTGACACGCTTGCTTATAGGTTCTTGAGCGATTGGGAACATAAAGATAAATCTTTTCTTTACTATGATTATATGAGTAGAGATTTCTTTAAATTTTTGAAGGATTTAGATAAAGAAAAGCTATACTGGTTAGCACCGGGCAGTGGTCGTTATGTTTGGAAGGGCGGCAATTTTCAAAATAAAGCTTCTGTAGCTTATAATCTTTCTCTAGAAGCTATTAATCATGAATCTAATGATCGGCCCTACTCATCTAAGGTAAAGTGGAGGGAAATATATGGAACGAAATTCCCTGGATAGTCAAGGTTATAAACTGGAATCCCAAATTAGAGAAGCATATGGACGATTAGTTTATACATTAACTTGTCATAATAAAATCGTTCACCGACTTATGTCGAAAAATAATACAATCAAAGTTTGGCAGATTATATTGTCAGCCTTAACCACAGGAAGTTTCTTGGCAATTATTTCGTCTTACGAGGTAATTGCCAGTATTGTGGGAGCTGTTATTTCCATTGCTTTGTTGATATTAAATGCCTATACCAAAAACTTCGACTTAGTTGAAACAGCTCAGTCACATCAGAAAGCTGCTGATGCACTGTGGAAGATAAGGGAGGAATACGTTTCATTACTCACAGATTTTGACTTGCTAGAGTCAACTGATGTAATGGAACGAAGAGATGATTTGCAAAATAGGACAGCAGAAATTTATGCTCAATCCCCAAGAACCGATGCGAAGAGTTATAAGGAAGCACAAAAAGCTCTAAAAACAGAAGAAGAGCAGACTTTTTCAGAGAAAGAGATTGATGTGATGCTTCCAAACTCGATAAGAAGAGAAAATAGAAATTAAGTTTTAAATCTTTATCTATTTGAAGAACTAGTTCAATTTAAACAAAGCTTTCCAAACAACGAGAAAATAAATTAATCAAAATTCTCTTGAAAATGATCTTTGCAACAGCTTGATTTTTAAACTCTATAAGAGGGTTCAGTTAACATATCACCGGATAATCGGTAGCTGCGATGGACCAAGTATATAATTCAAGAAACCCAGCAACCTTTTTATACTACGGTTATTGGGTTTCTTTAAATCCTATGCAAATTATCTCTTAAAGTAAAAAAATATAACTACTGGTAGTTGAATGAGTAGATATCTTGATTGTAAAACAGGACAGGGCTGCCGCAAAAGATACAGCTGTCCTGTACTATTTTTAATTTCTTAAATTCATTTCAATGTTGTGTTTATAAATACTTGTCTACGGTTACTTCGGACACTGTAAGATAGTGCTGAATTAACGTTTCAAGTGATTGATGTCCTGTTTGCTGTGCAATAGTCGGTAAATCAGCGCCTGCTGCATGCATGGCCACCACTTGGCTTTTCCGGAAATTGTATCCCGTAAGCCCAGTCCAGCGTTGCAAAAACTGATAATACCCGATTTCACTGATTGCTGTGCTTTCATAGCGTCCATTCTTATACACTCTCCCCACGAAATAATTGTCTGCTTTAAGATGGTATTCACGTATATAAACATCGATTGCATAGATAACTTCCGGCGTGAGTCGCTTAGTGTGCCATCTTTTTTGCTTCTTCAAATAAACATGTACGCATTTGTTTTTCAAATCGAAATCGTTTATTTTTAAACGCACCATTTCGCTTGGTCTGTTAGCGGTTATTAGATTAACTAGACAAATCGCCTTTGCTCTTATCGGGAGACGATCGAGCATATCCGTCAACTCTTTCTTATCAATGGCTGACTTTCCTCGAACTTGAGTCAAATGAGCGTATTGATCTTCCTGATACATTTTTCGTATCCCCGAAAGCTCATATGCCACTCCTGCTTCTCCTTTGAGCTCTATTTTATGAATGACACTCAAGTATTTTCTAATAGCTGCTAATCGGCGTTCCCACGTTGTTTTCTTAACTTGCTGTTCAGTCAGTGAGATGTACAAATAATCAAGCATGGCCTCTGTGCCAATTACTTGACCTGTGCTGCAGCAATAGTTCTTGTATCTCCGAATATCGCCCTCATATTGTTTTGGGATTTCCTCCATCTTTTTTTCAATATGAATTTTTCTGTTGTGGTAACGTTTCTGAATCTCCAGAGTGTCCTGGTAAATTGCCAATTTGAAACCTGTCATTTTTCTTCATCCCCATTTCTTTTCAAAATCATTGTGAAACAACATTTATGATAGATTGATTTTGAGAAAAGTAATGGGACAAAGCAAAAGAGCCAGAGAAGAAAATTGACTCCTTCTTCTCTGACTCTTATAAACCATCGTTTTTGATAGTAATATGATTCATGAATTGTGTTTTAAATTTTACTCAGACTTACCTTACTAATAAATAAAATATCTACTAAGACCATTATAGAAAAAATTTACATATAATTAACTAACTAGTCTATAATTAATCAAACGAATAGCAATACTTATTATTAGGTACTAATTAAATACAATCCAAAAAGGGGCTGGACTTATGAGTGTTTTAAAAGTTTATTCGGTATTACTGAAAAGAACGAAGTAAAAAGCAAACAAAAAGATAATTCAAAAAAAAGTACAAGAATCATTGATGTAGATACTTCCCCCTCTTTGACTATTTCAGCATCTCCTATAGGTGACATTACAGGCAGTACAGCAACAGATTTTTATGTATATGTAAATTGTCAATTCAAGTCGAACATGGTAAGAAATTTATGAATACCTCAAAGGCCGTATTGTAATTCACTTGCCGATGACGGTGTCGACTTCCCAATGGCCACTTGGCTTCGAGGCGCCAAACGTGCATGGATTTTTTTCAGACGAGGCAGCTTGCCCCGGATCACCACTTCATTGTTTTTCAACTTCTGTCCTTTACGGATCAGAAGCTTTGGGGACAGCTTGAACAGGCCAAGTGCCGCGTAACAATAGATGCTCGAGACACTAATTGGAAAGGGTTTCTTATGCGTTTTCCAGTGCCGTCCAACGAGGCATTCTGGTGACAAGCCCAACTTCAGTTTGGACAGGATATAATCGACGTCTTCTTGATTGACCGATCGTCTAGCGCCACAGTTTTCACGTTCGGCCTCGTAATCAGCCTGTGCCAACAGAGCGTTGTATGGCTTACAGCGTTTCAATTCATAGTGGATGGTGCTTTTACTTCGTTTCAACTGTTTCGCCATATAGGACAACGATTTCTCTTCGAGGCAATAACGCTCGATTAGCACACGTTCCCATGATATCATGTGGGCATTGCTCATTTTGGGACACTCCTTTAGTTGATTCGCGTTAACTACGGTGTACCCACTTGAGCTATTTTATTTTCTAACCGTTCGACTTAATATGATAATCTACAATAAGAAAGAAAACTCAATTTACCATTTGGTAACAGTTAAGCCTTCTTTCATTCTGTACTTAAATTTTCGCAAAATCACATTACAATATATTGCATTCTACAACTTCGAATGACAGCTTTTCAAAAAAATAATAGAAAATTTTTCACTTCTAACAAGAAGCATATATTAAAACTAACTGCTAGAATTCAAATGTTTTTTCAAAGATTTTTGCTTAATACCCCACACACCCCAAATTATTGAAATTACTAAAATTAATATCATTAAAAAAACTATTGAAATTAAAATATTAAGAGATAACAAGTTTTTGAACAGTAAAAAGTATGGTGTAGTACTTAAATAAAACTCATTAATTAGCAAAGCAGCTACATAGGATATAAATAAGTATCCAGAAAATAATAAAAGTGTTTCAAAGGAAATTATTGAAAAGATATTCTTTTTTGAATATCCCATACTATACAATATAGCTAATTCTCTATTTCTATCATTAATATGGCCTTTATTCAAAAAAGCAACTAAAACTCCAATAATTAACGCAATAATAGCTGAACCTATTACCAATCTCTTCATCAATGAAGAATATATGTTTGACAATTCTCCGTTTTTAATATCATACTGGGAAACTAAATGATACGAAGGAAATTGTTGTTGTAGTTTTTTGTGAAGAGTAGGAAGTTGATCTTTAGATTTTGCTACCACTATCATTTCGTTAGAACCAGTACCTACCGCCTTCTTAAATGAAGGATAGTCTTTAGTAATCTCCTCATTGAACTTTTGAGTCTGCTCATTTTCACTCAAGACGTTTGTGAAGTATTCATAACTTTCATCCTTAAGATACCCTTCTTGATCGCTTTGGTTAAAATAACTTGTGTAAATGCGATAATCAGTGGTTAAAGTTTGCTCATAATCAGTGGCGTATACTCCTGCAATCACATAGTTAACTTTTTTCTTTCTCTTCTCAAAAGATTCTACATCTAATGTTATTTCTCTATTAATTAATTTGCTGAAATTGCTATCTTGTATTAGTGTAAGAGCAAAGACGTCAGGAATCAGTATTTGATTACTTAAATCCTTAGGAAAGCTCCCTTTTATAACATTTAAGTTTTTCACATTATAATTAGGGATATAGCTCATAGGAACTTGTAATGCCGTAAAAGAAAAATTTATTTCCTGTATATCGTTGAAATATCCAGTATATTTCTTTAATTCATTTGGGAAGTCTTCTTCGGTTATACTTTCATCAAGAATATTTTTGTCTTTATCATAATTTGTTTCAACGTCTCCTGTTATTAAAATGGCATCTTCAACTTGCTCAATTTTCTTAACTTCCTGTAAATCCTCTTCTGAAAAACCGATTCTCATTCCATCAAATTGAGAACTAATATTTTTCTCTTGAATTTCACTTACGGTGCTCTGATTAAGTTCTTGCGTGTTTAAAACAACAGTTCTTTCACCTATACCTGAAAAAAATTTATCAAATGATTCTACAGATGAGGCTTGATATGCTGTAAAAGATAAAACAAAACTACATAAAATCATAATTATAGGAATAGCTAAGAAGCCAATCTTTTTTTTAGTTCTCGTTAAATTTTTTATAGCATAGGATAAAGAATGTTTTTTAGAGGAATAATTTTGTAGAGGTTCTTTTGATATCACACTCTCGTTGCTATTAATATTAATAGTTGAATTTTCATTTTTGATTTCTGTAATTTTTCCATCTTTTATCTCGTATAAAACATCTGCCATTTGAATAACTGATGGATCATGAGTTACTAGAAACACCAAAATTCCTTTAGAACGTAACTTTTGTATGTATTGCATTACTTTGGCTGATGTCATTCCATCTAGATTACCTGTTGGTTCATCTAGTAATAATATTCTAGGATTTCCAATAACAGCTCTTGCGATCGCTACTCTTTGTTTTTGTCCACCACTTAAGTTTTTCACTAAATTTCCAGATAAATCTATTATATCCATTTCAATTAGAATATTATTTATATTTTCTTCTGTATAATCACCTGAATAAAAAATGTTTTCATAGACCGTAAAGTTCTCTAATAACTTATAATCTTGGAAAACAATTTGAATATCATGAGTCCTCGAACGATTCCACTCTTTTTTTGAAATGTTCTTAGAATTTTGGTTTAATAAGTAATAATCGCCTGAAAAATCTGTATCTAAACCCAATAAGATATTTAGTAAAGTTGTCTTCCCTTGTCCGCTTTTGCCAATTAAAACGTGTATGTGGGACGGATTAGAAACGCTTAAGTTTACATTGTTAAATATAGTTCTTTTTCCAAATTTTTTTGATAAATTTTTCAACTCAAATATATTCATAAAATATGTCCTCCAAATTAAAAAGTAAAGAACGATATTAATATACCGTTCTTTACTTTGTGTTTTACACTTCGAACCATGGACTATGGTAGTATTGTGGACTAACTAAAACCATACCTTTTTTATCTCGACTAGGAGTTCCATAAAATGTAGACGATGCGCTTTTGTTAGTACCTAAATAGTATGATTTATTCCCCACTATAGTACCAGTTGCATACACAACCCTTAATTGATAATTGCCTCCCTCGGACGCATTGCTCGTTCCAACTGAAGAAATTCCATTAATGTCATACTTAAACGCTGAACTCCAAGGACCCTGAGCTGCAAATGCAGGCATTGTTGATACTAGAAGCAAAGATACTGCAAAAATTGTGCTAAAAATACCTAAACCTAATTTCTTTTTCAAAAAATCACCTCCCCTAAGTTTAAGAACTAAGAAATATTTTTTATTGTTTAGTAAAGTCTTTTATTAATTTCTTTTTTGTAAAATTATTAACTTCAATAGAATCTACGTTACCCTCACCTGTATTCTTTACAATTATTTCAGGTCCACTGATCAATACAATTTCTTTAACCTCTGTACTATCATAGTTAACAAGTACATTATCCAGAGATTGACTAAATTTATTCGATAGTGAAATGCCTTTTACGGTATTAATATAAACGTAAATAACTCCCTCTTTTTTTAATGCGGAAATGGAAGAAATTTTTTCGAAATTTCCTGCGTCAATAGTTCCTTCTAAGACTAAGTTGTCTGAAGGGATGCTTGAACTTTCTTCTTGGTTAATACTAATACCTTTAATTTTTTCAACATCTACGATTCCTCTTGTGCTATCTTGAAAAATTCTTCCTCCAATATATAAAAAAATAACTAAAACTAATAACAAAATAATTCTTATAGCCCATTTTTTCATTCGGCCACTTCCTATCGACATTGAATAACTTTTATTTTTCAACAAAATAATTGAAAAAACTATCAAAATATCTAATTACAGAAATAAAATGTTTTGATTATATAGTGATTTTTGTTTACACGATTTTTACCAAAATTATCTTTCTTTAAACATTTGAATTTGCTTTAATTAAAACTTAAAGTAAGATTTATCTATGATGCAATGGAAATTTATAGGAAAAAGGTGATGGTGTGCTTGATAAACAACGATTAGGATCCGAAATAAAAAGAATTCGTAAAGCAAAAAAGTTAACGCAAAACCAGTTAGCTGAAGGTATGTGCAGCCAATCAGAAATTAGTCGAATTGAAGCGGGTGAGTTCTATCCGAGTATAGATTTGCTCTATTTAATTGCCAACAAACTCCAACTTTCGGTCAATTATTTCTTTGAAATTTTAACTCATGAACAAGCTGAGGAGACAAAGACAATTAAAAACAAGATATGGGCTATGTCTTCTAATAAGAGCTATAAAAAGCTTCTTCAATATGTTGAAAAATTGCTGTTAGAAGAAAAAAACTTCCATCCTGAAACAAAAAAGTTTCTTTTATGGCAAAATTATATGGCTGCTTATTATTTAAAAAGAATTGATGCTGACAATTGCAAAACAGAACTTCTTCTCTTGTTGCGAAAAAAAATGCCAGGTATGGACAACCTTCTAAATCTTCATATTAAAAATTCAATTGCCAACATCTATGCAGAAAATAACTTCTTTAATAAGAGTATCGAGATTTATCAGAGCATATTAGATGAAGATTTAAATACTCAAGAAGCAGAAAATTTAAAAATAAAAGTAATTTACAATTTCGGGAAATTACTTTATTTGAAGAAGGACTACGCATCTTCTCTTTTGTATACTGATCAAGGAATCAAAATCTCAATTGAAACAGCCAATATGTCCCTTCTTGGCCAATTTTACTATCAAAGAGGTTCTTTATTAGAAGAGCTTGATTTCTCTTTCGAAGATATTACTTCCTCTTACAAGAGTGCTCAATTCTTCTTTGGATTGCTAAATCTTGATCTATACACAAATATTCTATTAGAAAATAAGTCTAATTATCTCTTAGAAAAGATAACAACCTAGTTTTCGAATGGAAGTTCAGTATTCGGAAATAAATCTCCAGCAATGTCCCCTCCGTTGCTGAAAGCACTGTCAATTTGCAAACCATTTGTAAATATTAAAGTTATTGAAAAAATAGCTATAATAGTACCCAATATAAAACTCTTACTTTTTAACATATTATTCCTCCTAGACATTTAACTTATAAATAATAAATTAACAGATTAAGTGGGAATAAAATATGTATTTATGCATATTTTATTCCCATTTAAATAATTTATATAAATATTTATGCCTATGACTATTTACCTCAACCTCTCTATTACCTAATATTCTTAAAGTTCCTGTTTACGTATCGGTTAATTTGGTATATTCCAATTTAAGATACAAGAGGGTAAAGGCATATTCTGATGACTCTGGTGTTGACCACAATCAACTTTTTTAGATACAATTGCTTACTCAAAATATCTTAATATTTAAAAAAATGGTGCATTATTAAGGTAGTTGATACCTCTTTAAAATAAATTGCAAAAAATCTATTTGCTATAACAACCGATGTTATCCATGATTTTTAAAGTAGTGAACCCTTTAGTATCAATGAATCATTGAAGAAGGACAAACTCGAGGACCAGTCGTGCCATGAAATAGAACCAGGGCGGACATGTTTAAAAACCACTCCGGACATCAGAGAACCACTCATAAGAATAAAAAGGCAGCCCTCGGGCGGTCTTTTTATTCTTATGAGTGAATCCCTAGTCTCTCTCGCATAGAAATCTTTCCGTCAATGAAAATGGAGTGCGAACTATGAATCACCCGGTCGAAAATGGCATCAGTTAACGTTGCTTCGCCAATTTATTCATACCAACCGTCTGGTTCAAATTGAGAACAGAAGACTGTGGGTAGCGTTCTGATACCTGGCCTCAACGATTTCCAAGACATCTCGTGCTTCATTTTCTGTCAAGGAGACAAGCATCCACTCTTCTAATTTCAATAAGTTTACCTTCCGGTAAGCTTTCATGGTTTTTTGGTAGGTTCCTTGAAATGGACGCTGTTCTATAAACAGCGCGCCGCAGTGGAACGCGTCAACGCTTACTTGAAGGAGTATTTCGATTTGAATAATGTTCGACACCGGACAGGCAAGAAAGCGAAAGTCCATTTTGAACTCGTTTCGTTGATTTACAACGCGTCCCGATTGGCGAGCGATCGTTTGAAAGTCGCTAGAAACCGTGCTTTAGCAGCCGCTTAAATTTTAAAAACAGGAAAAATGGTCCGAAAAACCGTCTAAACTTTTTTAAAAGGGCGATTTATGAAATTGATTCAAGAAACTAGGTTTTTGATATTGGACGCTTACAAAAGTAGAAGGTAAGCGAGGGTATATTAGTATTGGTATTCCTCTATTGTCCATATTCAAATTATTTACAAAAACTCAAAAAAGATGACTCCGGCAGAATACCGAAGTCATCTAATAGCAACCTAGCTGGGCTCTTTTTTTATAAACTGTTCATTTAATGGAGCGTAGATCGCATACTCGATGGGCCAGCACTTTTTCAGATTAGCCTAAATGCTTTCGTTGAAAATTGGAAATACTTTCGTATTCATCGGTCATCAAATGGGATAGACGGATGTAGATTGGCAATAACTCTTGATAGACAATACTTGTTTCTTTATTTGGTGTATGGGTGTAGGTTTGACCAATCATCTCTGAAACGATGCTGAAGTTGTCAATTTCACCTAATGCATACATGCCAAGCACCACAGCGCCAAGACAGGCGCTTTCAAAACTTTCCGGAACAACGACAGGTTTGTCGAAAACGTCTGCCATTAGCTGCCGCCACATTTCAGAGCGCGCAAAACCTCCCGAAGCTTGGATGCGTATAGGTTCGCCGGCTAATTCTTCAACCGCCAGCAAGACGGTGTACAGATTGTAGACGATGCCTTCCAACACCGAACGAATCATATGCTGTTTCTGATGATGAATGCTCAGGCCGAAGAAGGAACCGCGTGCATTTGCATTCCATAACGGGGCGCGTTCACCGGTCATATATGGGTGAAACAAAAGACCGTCGGAGCCTGGATTCACCGTGGATGCGATTTTGGTTAACACTTCATAAGGATCGATGCAGAGCCGCTTAGCTGTTTCCACTTCTGAAGAAGCAAATTCATCACGCAGCCAGCGTAGTATGATCCCGCCATTATTGACGGCCCCACCGACAATCCAGTGATTTTCCGTCAATGCATAGCAAAAAGTCCGTCCTTTTGGATCCGTTTTCGGTACTGGTGAGACGGTGCGAATGGCACCACTCGTGCCGATGGTCACGGCAATAACGCCTGGCTCGATGGCATCCACTCCAAGGTTGGCTAAAACGCCGTCGCTCGCTCCGACGATAAACGGCACATCTTCAGCGATTCCCATAAATGCCGCATGTTCTGGTTTTAAACCAACCATTTGATGAGTGGTCGGAACAGGTTTAGATAGATAATCTGACGTCACGCCGGCCACTTTTAAAGCACCTTCGTCCCAGTCAAGATTCTCTAAATTAAATAGACCGGTAGCAGAAGCAATAGAATAATCAATTATATATTTTCCGAATAACTCATGGAAGATAAACTCTTTAATCCCAATAAATTTGGCAGCCTTTTTGCAAATTTCCGATTTTTCCGCTTTCAACCACACCAACTTGGCTAAAGGTGACATAGCGTGAATCGGCGTCCCTGTGCGCAAATAAATTTCATGGCCCTTCATTTCTTCTTTTATTTTTTTTGCATGCTTGCCACTTCTTGTGTCGGCCCAAGTGATACTATTGGTTAGAAGCTTACCTTCTCTATCCACAGCGATTAGGCTGTGCATCGCCGAGCTAAACGAGACCAAACGGAGCGAGCCGGCTGGAATTTCACTTTGCTGGATAGTTTCTCGCACCGTTCCAAGTACTGCACGGAAAATTTCCTGTGGGTCTTGTTCCGCTGTCAGCGGATTCGGCGTATGTAGCGGATAAAGAATCGTATGACTCTTTATAACTTCTCCTTTTTTATTAAACAGGACTGATTTTGTTGAAGTCGTGCCGATATCTACTCCCAGATAATATACTTGCTCAGACATGATAGCCCTCCTTTATACATAAGAAAAAGGCAAAAGAACTTTTCTTTTTTCTTCATATTTTCCTTCATCATTGTTAGAGTCACATTTTTCTAATAACCCACTAATTCATCGATTACCCTCTCAGTAATTTCTCATGTAGGGCTTTCATTTCACAAAATCGACTATGAATAAAAAAGCCTAGCAGTCAAACTGCTAGACTGATAATTCCTTTATCTAATTAAAACTATATCTATTCTATTTATCAATCACTTTTACACCATTAGGACCTGCAAGAATGACTGTATCTGTCATATCAACAAACAAACCCGATTCAACAACTCCAAGAAGCTGTTTCAAGCTATGATGAAGGCTTTTAGGATCCGAAATGGATTCGAACGCGCAATCTAAAATATAATTCCCGTTATTGGAAACAAAAATATCCCCCTCTATTTCCCTTAAGACGGGAGTCGCTCCGAGTTCGGAAATTTTGTTAGCGGTCAGTTGCCAGCCGAATTGCAGGACTTCCACTGGCAGAGGAAACTTGCCCAATTCGTCGACCATTTTTGAATGGTCAGCAACGATGATCAGTTTTTTTGCGTGGGCATTGACAACTTTCTCTCTTACGAGAGAGCCGCCACCTCCTTTTGTAAGGTTGAAACTAGAATCGATTTCATCTGCACCATCGATTGCTACATCCAGAAGCTGAACTTCAGAAAAATCGGTAAGCGGAATTTTAAAATCTTTTGCCCATTTTTCAGTCCTTAGTGAAGAAGGAATACCTTTGATATTCAATCCCAGTTCAACCAATTCCCCAAGCTTTTTCAGCATCCAATAGACCGTGCTACCGGATCCGAGCCCTACCACCATACCATCTTTAATATATTCGACCGCTTTTTCTCCAGCCGCTTTCTTATAACAATTTGCTTGTTCTGCCATTTGGTCCATCTCCCTAAGGTTGGCTAAGATATCCAATGACATCTTCCATCGCTTCTTTACAATCTTCACCGACCGTGCGAATATTTAAATGATCTCCATTGCGCAACTGTAAAGTGATCAGTCCAAGAAAACTTTTCAAATTGATTTCATGGGGGGTACCGTTTAATTTTTTCTTGAGATAAATTTCAGATTCGAATTTTTGTGTCGCTTTACTGACCTCAACAATTGTCACTTTGTCTGAAATATTGACTACGATATCTTTCATCAAACTCTTCTCCAAAATATCCCTTCCTTTCTATTTCGGTTACTTTACTGTTTATCCCTTAAGCTTACTGTTTCTTTGACCACTTTATTGACCAAATAAGTCGGATAGTAGCCAGACAGCACATCTGCAACGTTCTCAGCCGTTTTCCGCTTCAGTTCCGTTTCAGCTTCAACTGAATAGAAAGCAGAATGAGGGTTAATGATAACATTATCCATTTTTAGCAATGGATTATCTGGTTCGACCGGTTCTGTTTCAAAAACATCCAATCCTGCTCCTGCAATTTGCCCTTCTTGTAGAGCTTTTATCAGCGCCTGCTCGTCAATAATCGGGCCCCGGGCTGTATTAATGATAAATACTTCTTTTTTCATTTTACTGAACTGTTCATAGCTGATCATTTTTTCTGTATGCTCGTTCAGCGGTACATGGATAGAAATATAATCCGAGTGTCTACAAAGTTCCTCCAGACTGACCAATTCAACATTTCTGCTGGCAGCCAGTTCTTCAGAAACAAACGGATCGTATGTAATCACATTCAAATCGAAAGTCTGAACCTTTTTCGCAACTAACTGAGGAATATTTCCGAATCCAACTAAACCGAGCGTGCGCCCTTTGAGACGGTAAATCGGCACAGCGACTTTAAAATCCCAATTTCCTCTTTTCACAGCATTATTCAGTTGCGTTACTTTGCGGGCATTAGAAAGTATCAAAGCTATCGCATGGTTCGACACTTCGTCTAGGCAGTAATCAGTCACATTGCTGACGATAATACCTTTTTCAGTTGCTGCATCCACATCAATTGTATTGAAGCCCACGCCGTAACGGGAAATGACTTTACATTTTTCAAGTTTTTCAATAACGTTCCGTGAAATAGGTGCATATTGGTTAATTAAAGCATCGGCATCTTTACAAGCTTCAATGACCTCATCCTCCGTTTTGCACTGCGCAAATTCAAGTTCTATTCCAAGCTTGCTTAATACTTCTTCTTCTGGTGCAAATGTGCTGTATTCGTAGTCTGTTACCACTACTTTAAACTGGCTCACCCTTTTCACTCCTTTAGTTATGATTGTTTTTATCCTAATAGAATAAGCATTATCGTAACCGTAAAAATACTGACTAGTGTTGTAATAAGCGTGATACTTGAAACTAGGTCAGATTCTGCATCGTATTGAACCGCGTAAATGACCGTGTTTGCCGCTGATGGCATTGCCGCTGTTAAGATAAGGACTTTTGCCAAAATCGGATCCATCGGAATAAGAAAGACTATTCCTACTGCAATAGCTGGAGAAATTATTAATCGGGTTACAACTCCAAAAGAAATTTTCTCCCATTCCAGCTTGAATAAATTAATGTCAGCAAGCTGCATTCCTAAAATAACCATAATAAGCGGGATAGTTGCAGGACCCAATAAATCCACTGCAGACATTAAATTCTCCGGTACCTTAATATCATTTATTTGAAGCAGAATTGCAAAGAGAATTGCATAAGTAGGCGGCATTGCTAAAACCGCTTTCAATGCTGCTTTGACACCGCTATCTCCTCTGGCTGCATAGTATATGCCAAAGAAATTCATCAAAATCGTATGAAGTACCAACAAAGAGACAGCATAAGCAAATGCTGTTTCTCCATATGCAAACAAAATAATGGGTGCTCCGTAATTGCCGGAATTCATAAAGGCCGTTGATAAAATAAGACCGCTTTCGGTTAGCCTGGTTAGTTTTCTAATACGAACATAAAATTTACAAATCAAAATGATTGCAGCCATTAAGATTATAGAAAATACGACCATATTGATATATTGCTGGTCAATTTTAGTCCTATAAAAGGTTTGAAAAATCAGCATAGGAGTGAAAATATATATCGCCACAGTAGAAAGGGGCTTTACATTAACCTTTTTCCACTTTTGTAGACCGAATCCTGCTGAAAAAATCAACAGAACTGGCAGTACTACCTGAACAAAGATCGTCATTTTTTACCACTCAGCAATAGAGCCGTCTTTATGGCGCCACACCGGATTTTTCCAGTTATGTCCAATTTCTGCTTGAGCCCGGACAAAATCTTCATTAATCGAAATGCCAAGTCCCGGCTGCTGAAGCATATCCACATAACCGTCTTTATATTCAAAAATGGTTTTGTCATTCAAATAATCTAGCAAATCACTACCTTGGTTATAATGAATGCCCAAACTTTGTTCTTGGATAAAGACATTATGTGAAGTTGCGTCCACTTGCAAACATGCAGCTAAAGCGATTGGTCCCAGTGGGCAATGAGGTGCAACGGCTACGTCATACGCTTCAGCCATGGCAAATATTTTCTTACATTCGGTAATCCCGCCGGCATGTGAAAGATCTGGCTGGATGATGTCTACATAACCATCTTCCAAAATCTTTTTAAAATCCCATTTCGAAAACATTCTCTCACCTGTAGCGATCGGAATATTAGTAATGCGGGCAATGTCTCGCAAGGCTTCGTTATTTTCAGGTAACACCGGTTCTTCAATAAACATTGGTCTAAACTGCTCCAGCTCTTTAACAAGTATTTTAGCCATCGGTTTATGCACACGGCCATGGAAATCAATGCCGATTCCTATATAATCACCAACAGCTTCGCGGACTGCAGCAATTCGTGCAACTGCTTGATCGATTTTTTCGTAGGAATCGATATACTGAAGTTCTTCAGTTCCGTTCATTTTCACAGCAGTAAAACCGGCTTCCACAGCTTCGGTGGCTGCTTTTCCCACATCATTCGGACGGTCCCCTCCAATCCAAGAGTAGACACGAACAGAATCCCGTACAGCACCACCCATTAATTCAGAAATAGGGGCGTTATGGTATTTCCCTTTAATATCCCATAGTGCCTGATCAATGCCGGCAATAGCGCTCATTAAAATTGGACCTCCACGGTAAAAACCTGAACGGTACATCATTTGCCATAAATCTTCGATACGGCGAGGATCTTTGCCTATCAAATAATCGCTTAATTCTTCAACGGCAGCCTTAACTGTTCCAGCACGGCCTTCAACAATTGGTTCGCCCCAACCAGAAATTCCTTCATCAGTTTCAATTTTCAAAAACAGCCATCTTGGCGGTACGATAAACGTTTCCATTTTTGTTATTTTCATAGTAAAACCTCGCTATCTAATATTTTTTATTGCTATACAGATTTTTTCAACCGGTTGATGATTACAGTCATTTGCTCCTTTTAGCTTCTTGCATTTTTTATTTTTTGTACAAATTGTTTTGAAAGATCAGTCAGCACTTCATAGCGCTCTTCAAAAATAGCTTTACTGTCCACCAATGAACCACCGGCTCCAACAGCCGTGGCGCCATTTTTAATAAATGTCTCAACATTATCGAGGTTAACACCGCCAGTTGGCATTATTGGAATATGACCCAGTGGCCCTTGCAAATCTTTTATAAAAGCTGCGCCAAGTGTTCCACCCGGAAAAATTTTCAACAAATCCGCACCTGCTGCATATGCGTTCACGATTTCAGTAGGGGTCATGACACCTGGAATGGAAATTCTTCCGTAACGATTGGCCATCTGGATGGTTTCGATATCGAAGCTCGGACAGAAGATGAAATCCGATCCGGCATCGATAGCCATTTTTGCGGATGGCGCGTCAAGAACGGTACCTGCTCCGACAAGGACACGGTCGCCGAATTTTTCTTTCATTTCACGAATCATATCGAGTGCGCCGGGAGTGTCCAGGGTAATTTCAAGGGCACCCGTACCGCCTTCGACAAGCGCTTCCGCAATATGATTGATCTGCGATTGTTTTGGTTTGCGGATGACTGCGATAAGTCCTGATTCTTTCAAACGGATCAGGTTTTCCCATTTTTTCATGACTGTTACCTCCTAGATTTAGCGTTTTACGTCGCGGTTTGCACCGCTCGGCTTCATGAAGCGTTCGACCGCTTCGAATGTGGGTAGCCCTTCAATGTCACCGCTGACACCCACTACCAATGCGCCTATTGCGTTGGCACGGCGCACCGCCTGTTCCAGCGGCTCCTCGCGCAGCAATCCACTAATGATGCCTGCAGCAAAGCCGTCTCCCGCGCCGACAGGATCGACAATACGATTTACTGGAAAGCCTTCTATATAAGCTGTTTGCTCACCTGCATGCAGATAAGCCCCTTTCTCTCCCAGTTTGATGACGATAATTTTTTTATTGTCTCCACCGGAAAGTGCCTGTGCCACTGCTTCGACGTCCGTTTCACCCGTCATCAGCTGGCCTTCATCGAGTCCTGGCAGGATGACATCGGCGTTTACAGCGATCTCATTAAATGTCTTTTTGGCTTGTTCAGCGCTATATAGTTTGAAGCGCAGGTTCGGATCGAAAACGATTGTTGTGCCGTTGCGTTTCGCTATATCAATCGCTTCCATAACTGTGGCAAGCGCCGAATCACTGAGCGCCGGTGTGATGCCACTGATATGCAGGATGCGCGCAGCAGCAATTGCGGCTGCATCCAGTTCTTGCGGCTGCATCAGGCTTGCAGCAGACCCTTTCCGGTAATAATAGACGTTCATGTCTTCCGGCGATAATTGTTCTTTGAACAAGAGTCCGGTAGGTGCTTCATCTGTCAGCAGACAGGACGAAACATCGACGCCTTCTCCGCGCACACTTTTCAGCACAAAGCGGCCGAACGGGTCGTTGCCGAGTTTACTGAACCAAGTGACAGAATGGCCAAGTCTTGCAAGGCCGATCGCGACATTCGATTCCGCTCCCCCGATTTTCTTTGGAAACTGATGGATGTATTCGAGCGGCAGCATCTGCTCCGGCTGGAACAGTACCATCGTTTCGCCGAATGTAAACACTTCTGATTTCTCCAATTAAGACACAACCTTCTAAAATAAATTTGCTAATTTTGTTATTCTGGTATAAAGAACATCGTGATTGCCGGAACAAATGTCAAGAATAATAATGTGATGATCATTGAAGTGACAAATGGCAATACAGCGCGGGAAAGTGATTCGATTGATACTCCGGAAATTCCCGATGCGACAAATAAGTTGACCCCGACCGGTGGCGTGAAGAACCCGATTGCCAGGTTGACGACCATCAAGATACCAAAATGGACCGGATCGTAACCAATTTGGACTGCGATAGGCAATAGGATTGGCGTCAAGATGATGATCGCGGCCAATGTATCCATAAACATACCTACGACCAACAATAACAGCATAATTAATAAGATGATGACGTATTGGTTCGTCGAAATTGACAGCAGAGCGTCCGCAATCTGGACCGGTACCTGTTCGATTGTCAACAGACGTCCGAAAGCGTTGGCTGTACCGACGATGATCAGCACTGTCGCTGTCGTCAATGCGGAATCGATGATGACTTTCGGCAAATCACGGATTTTCAATGCGCGGTAAAGGACCATCGCCGCGAATAAACCGTATACGACTGCAATGACAGCGGCTTCTGTCGGTGTGAAATAACCGCCGTAAATACCACCGAGGATGATGACGGGAATGAGCAATGCCCATTTAGCTTCCCAGAAAGCGATACCGATTTTTTTGAAGGAAGTCTTTTCTTCCAAACCTTTATAGCCTTTTCTCTTCGAATAGAAGTAAGCCCAGGCAATCATTGCCAGACCGACAAGGACGCCGGGGATGATACCGGCGATGAAAAGATCACCGATTGATACGCTGCCGGTTACCCCGTAGATGACCATCGGGATACTTGGCGGGATGATGACACCGATCGACCCGGCTGCCGCTACGGTAGCCGTTGCGAACTTGATGTCATAGCCCTGACGTACCATTGCGGGAATCATGATTCCACCGATTGCCGCAACTGTTGCGGGACCCGAACCCGAAATGGCCGCGAAGAACATGCAGGTAATGATTGTTGCAATAGCGAATCCGCCGGTTCTGTTGCCGACAAGTGCGTTCGCCACATTGAAGAGGCGTTCGGAAATACCGCCTTTGCCCATGATTTCACCGGCAAGGATGAAGAATGGAACCGCCATCAACGGGAAAGAATCAACAGACGTGATCAATTCCTTTGCAAGGAATTCGACCGGCAGACTGCCAGTATACATAATCGTGATAAGTGTGGATAAGCCGATTGCGATACCGATTGGCACCGTCAAGATCAGCAATAGCGCAAAACTGCCAAATAACACTGCAATAGTCATTCTATAAACCTCCTAGATGTTTCATTCCGGGCTTACCCTAGTTTTTCGACTTGCTTATCCTGAGTCACTTCATGCTTAAATGCTTTGATGTGTTTGATCAGGTTCTGTATCAGACGGATCAGCGTCAAGCCCATGCCGACCGGTGTTGCCAGGTAGATCAGCCCCATCGGAATCTGGTTGGCCGGAGATTTCTGACCGAATGCCAGCAATTGGCTGGCAATGTCATAACCGTAACGGATGACGAAAATGGCAAATGCGATGAACAGCAGATTAGCAATGATGGTTAAAATGATTTTGCCTTTGTTCTTAAGTACCAGTAACAGGACATCCACTTTGATGTGACGGTCTTTTTTGACACCGTAGCTGATGCCGATATAGACGAGCCAGATAAAGCTGTAGCGCGCCAGTTCTTCAGTCCAGGACAAAGAACTGTCGAGTTGTCTCATGACCACTTGCATAAAAATAACCGCTACCATTACCGTGGAGAAAAGGACTAATAACACTTCCTCGATATGACGGTCTAACCAATGTAGGATTTTCATGTCGGTCTCCTTTATCAATATGTATTTAAATAATTTCAGAAAATCTATTTAGAGAAATGTCAGTAAGTTTTGTAGAAAGAAAACGACTTTAAGGAAAAAATCCTCCTCAAAGCCGTTAATCCTATATTACTCTAACTCTGCTTCAGCAGCTGCGATTGCATCGTAGACTTCCTGAACTGTTTCCGCACCAATTTTTTCTGCGTACTCGTCAAGAACGGGCTGTATGAGATCAATCATTTCCTGACGTGCTTCTGGAGATACTTCGTTGTAGTTCATACCTTCGTCTTTCAAGTCCTGAAGATTTTCAGCAGTAGCTTCACGGTTAAGCTCACGGTTAAGAGCACCAGCTTCAACCGCTGCTTCTGTTACGATTGTTTGTTGTTCCTCAGTCAATCCGTCAAAGAATGATTTACTCATCAAGAATACAAATGGGCTGTAAATATGGTTTGTTGCAGAAACGTAATCCTGTACTTCATAGAAACCTTGCAGGTAAATTGTCGGGATCGGGTTTTCCTGACCATCAACAGTACCTTGTTGCATAGCTGTAAACAATTCCCCTAATGCCATTGGCGTCGGGTTTGCTCCAAGTGCTTTAAACGCATCTAGGTGCAATTCGTTTTCCATTGTACGAAGTTTCAATCCTTGTAAATCTTCTGCTGATTCAATCGGGCGTTCACTATTCGTGATATCACGGAATCCATTTTCCCAGTAGGCTAGTCCTACCAGATTTTGGTCTTCAAGCATATCAAGGAATTTTTGGCCAACTTCGCCATCCAATACTTTATCCGCAACTTGTTCGTTAGGGAATAGGAACGGGAAATCGAATACGCTGTATTCTGGTACAAAGTTAGCGATTGGTGCTGTCGAAGGAATTGTTACTTCCTGTGAACCGATTTGAAGTGCTTCAGTCATTGAACGGTCATCGCCCAATTGGCTGCTGTGGTACGTTTCAACTTTGATCGCGCCGTCAGTTTTCTCTTCAACGATTTTTTTCCATTCCAATAATGCCAAATACTGTGGGTGTGAATCGTTAAGGCCGATACCGGCGCGAATTGTTTTCGTTTCGCCTTCGTTCCCAGAACCTTCAGAAGCCTCATCGTCGCCTCCTCCGCATGCTGCAAGAATTAATACCATCATTGCCGATACGAATAAAGAAAATACCTTTTTCATGTTAGTCTCTCCTTTTTCATGTTTTTATTTTGCGAAAATTTGTAAACGCCTTTATAGAGTGAAACATGTGTAACCGTTATTATTTTTTGACAACATCGTGGCCGCCGAATTCATTGCGAAGCGCCGCTACGACTTTTCCGGTAAAGGTATCGTCTTCCTGAGAGCGATAACGCATCAACAGTGACATCGTGATGACTGGAGCTGGCACCTGAAGGTCAAGCGCGGTTTCCACCGTCCATTTCCCTTCGCCTGAAGAGTTCATGACGCCGCGGATCTCTTCCAGTTTCGGATCTTTCGAAAATGCACTTTCGACTAATTCCATCAGCCATGAGCGGATGACGGAACCATGGTTCCAAACTTTCGCCACGCCTTCGAGGTCGTAGTCGTAGTCGCTCTTCTCAAGAATGTCGAAACCTTCAGCCATTGCCTGCATCATGCCGTACTCGATACCGTTGTGAATCATTTTCAGGAAATGCCCGCTGCCGAGTTCACCGGTATAGAAATAGCCATTTTCGACAGAAACACTTTTGATGACCGGTTCAATTATTTTGAATGCTTCCGGATCGCCGCCGATCATCGTGCAGATCCCTTCACGCGCACCGGAAACCCCGCCGCTTGTTCCGCAATCCATGAAGTGGATGCCTTTTTCTTTCAGGCTTTCGCCCAATCTGACCGATTCTTTGAAATTGGAATTTCCTCCATCGATGATGATGTCGCCTTCATCGAGAAGCGGCTTTAATGTCGCAATGACATTTTCCGTAATCTCGCCGTGTGGCACTAGCATCATCAGAACGCGGGGTTTCTCCAATTGTTGCACGACTTCTTCGAGTGAATATGCGCCAATCGCGCCATCCGCAGCAATTTTGTCCACCTGCTCGCGGTTTGCATCGTGTGCAACGACCTGATGGCCATTGTCCATAAGGTTGAGTGCCAGGTTGTAGCCCATCTTGCCGCAACCAATCATAGCTAATTTCATAGGATGTAACCCCTCTCTTTTTACTTCAAAACGATTTGGCAATTTTCAAACTTTAAAGTGTGTAATAGCCGAATTCAAGAAGTTTTTTATTAGTTTTTGGTAATTCATCTTCCTAGCCAGCCTCCGTCAACCGGAATCGTGGTGCCGTGAAGATAATCTGATGCAGCGGAAGCGAGGAATACGGCTGCTCCATGCATATCTTCCGGTTTGCCCCAGCGACCTGCGGGAATGCGCTCCAGAATCTGGCGGTTGCGCGTTTCATCCGCCAGCAATGCCGTGTTCATCTCTGTATCTATATACCCCGGAGCAATCGCGTTGACGTTAACGCCGCGATGTGCCCATTCGTTGGCCAGCGCTTTTGTAAATTGAATCACGGCTCCTTTGCTCGCCGCATATGCTGGAACCCTTAGCCCCCCTTGAAATGATAATAAGGAAGCCATATTAATTATTTTACCGTAACCGCTTTCAAGCATATGTTTTCCAAATAGTTGACAAAGGAAAAAAGTTGCATTTGCATTAATATCTATCACAAAATCCCAATCTTCTTTTGGAAATTCCACTGAATCATATCGCTTTTGAACGCCGGCATTATTAACCAAGATGTCAACTTTTTCCGTCTCTAATAGGATTTGATCGAGTATACTGCTGTATTGATCAAAATTTAATAAGTCGAATTCTAGTTTCATAGCTTTTACTCCATGTTTCTCAATATCAGAAATGACTTGTTCATCTATTTTGCGTGCGATGACCACGATATTAGCTCCTGCTTCCGCAAGACCTAGCGCAATTTCTTTGCCCAGACCTCTATTTCCTCCTGTTACGACCGCCGTTTTACCGGTTAAGTCAAATAAGGAACTCATCTTCAATCCCCCCTTTGTTTTGTTCTCAATCAAACGATAGAAATTCTCAAGGATAAATTTTGGAGCACAATAAATTTCTATTGTTCTTTATTAAAAGATGGATTATAATTTGTTCCATATAGCAGAACAACGTTCCACTTTTCTATTATAACCTGTGTTTTAAAAATTTCAACAATAATTCAGATAATTTATTTCATTTTTTTGAGATGTTCAATGTATAAAACCTAAGTTTCCATTTATTATTGATATAATTGCAAAGTAAATACATGCAATGAGCAGAAAGAGGGATACTATATGTCAAATGTTCAATCTATAGAGCGGGCTTTTAAGCTTTTGGAAGTTCTTTCAGAATTTCCTGATGGAATTCAGATTACTCGTTTAGCCGAGAAAGTTAATTTGTCTAAAAGTACTGTGCATCGACTTTTGGCAACTTTAATAGATTTAAAATATGTCAGTAAAGACCGGGAAACCGAGAAGTACAGAATTGGCTATCGTTTAATTTACTTATCACGGAATCTTATCGACAATATTGATATCATCTCTATTGCCAAGCCTTTTTTAGAAGACCTTTCTGCGGAAGTAAATGAAACTATTCATTTATGTATCGAAGATTGCGGGGAAGTTTTGTATGTTGATAAAATTGAGAGTAATCAAACCATCCGGATGATTTCGAAAATAGGCAACCGTGCCCCAATGTACTGCACAGGGGTCGGTAAGGCTCTTCTTTCTGGCATGAACCGAGAGCAATTCGACAATGTCGCCAACAAAACAAATTTCATCATCCATACTCCTACTACTATTTCCACAAAAGAAGAGTTATGGAATGAAGTACAGTTGATTAAACAACAAGGTTATGCACTTGATAATGTAGAACACGAAGAGGGAATTCGCTGTATTGCAGCTCCTATATTTAATTCAGAAAAGAAAATAATTGCAAGCTTTAGCATTGCCGGTCCCAGTAACCGGATTACGATGGAAAGAATCGAATTCGAGTTAATAGAGAAAATTAGAAAAACTTCTTTAGATATCTCAAGAATGCTAGATTATAAAGTTGGCAGTTCCCTAAATTCTATTGATATGTAAATTGTCAATTTAAATCGAACACGACAAGAAACTCATGTATATTTCAAATGGTATGTTATAACTCAGCACTTTACGGAGGACCTGATTGAATACCCAAAAAGTTCATGATTTCCTTCTGACTCATCAGGCTGAAATCGACTCCTTTTGGACAGGTGCATCGGATGCGGTCATTGCTATTTTCGTTAGTGCCACGCCGGCACCCGAGAAGTAAAAAGGAACTTCTAGCTCCTTCTCCATTTCGACCCAGAGATGACGCTCCTTGCCCCGGGTCTCTACTTTGTTATTCTTCAGCTTTCGTCCTTTGCGAGTCACCAGCTTTGGAGACAGCTTGAACAGGCCAAGTGCAGCGTACCGGAAAATTCTCAAGACACTGACAGGAAGCGGTTTCTTATGCAATTTCCAATATCGGTCGACGATGCTTTCTGACGATCAGCCCAGCTTTAGCTTGGACAGGATATAATCGACGTCTTCTTGATTGATCGACCGTCGACATCCTCATTTTTTCCGCTTAATATCGTAATAAGCCTGCGCACAAAGAGCATTATACGGCTGACACGGTTCAAATCATAGTTGATGGTGCTCTTGCTTCGCTTCAATTCCATGGTGATGTAGGACAGGGATTTCTGTTCCAGGCAATAACTCTCGATAATCACGTACGATATGTGACACAGCTCATTTGAGAACACTTCTTAGTTGATTCGCGTTAACTACTGTGTATCCACTTGAGCTATTTCTATTTTCTAGCCGTTCGACTTAATATGATAATCTACATATTAACTATAGACGCTCCTCTATTAACACAACTAACGAAAGAATAACCACCTTAAGTGATTAATTTTTACGACTAGTTACCGAACCCACTACACCTCTTCATAAAGTGGACCACGGTGGGTCGCTCTATTTCTAGATCTTGGTTTTTATTTTTTGCATTTACACGCAATTAACATATAATTGTAGTATAAACGCAAAAAAGAAGGTGAATATAGTGTCCTACACAACAAAGCTCCTTGAATTGATTGATAGGCAAAATGGGCTCGTCTTGACACGAGATGCTGAAACAGCTGGAATTCCGCGGTATTATTTAACGTTATTGGTCCGTGAAGGGATCCTTGAGCGCGTGGGTCATGGGGTCTACTTGACCCCTGATACATTCGAAGATGACCTGTATATGCTACAGGCGCGAAGTCCACAACTCATTTTTTCTCACGAAACGGCTCTGTATTTGCACGATTTGACGGATCGGGACCCTATCTCGTATTCCGTTACTGTGCCAACAGGCTATCATAACCGACTCCTTATGAATAATGACTTACAAGTTTATACGGTAAAAAAAGAATGGCATGAGCTTGGGGTAACAGAATCTTCTACAGTTTATGGCCGGCAGATTCGTCTATACAATGCCGAACGTACCTTATGTGACCTGTTCAGGCAACGAAACAAAGTAGATGCTGACCTATTGAACGACAGCATGAAGCGTTACTTAAATCGGAAAGAAAAAAATATTCCGCAGTTGCTACGCTATGCTGACCTATTCCGGGTTTCTTCCCCGATTCGAAAGTATGTGGAGATTCTCTTATGAGAAGTTCTAGACAAGTGAAAGACCTCATTAAAAATATGTCCAAACAACGTGGAATTCACGCGCAGCTTCTTTTGCGGAATTACATGTTCGAACGCTTACTGGAGCGTATCGCCCATTCGGATTTCAATCAACATTTTGTACTAAAAGGCGGCGTCTTGGCAGCTTCTATTATTGGCGTTGATTTGCGTTCCACTATGGATATGGATGCAACAATCCAAGGGTATCCCGTGAACCAGGGTGCGATTGAGAAAGCCTTCTTGGATATCGTTTCCATTTCCCTCGAGGATGGCGTCATCCTGAGTTTAGAAAAGGTGGAACCGATTCGTGACGAAGCAGATTACAACGGCTTCCGTTTGTCTATATTGGCGCAGCTCGATCAAGTTCGACTTCCTTTAAAGGTTGATTTAACAACTGGAGACAAAATCACACCGAAGGAAATAGAATACCAGTATCAGCTTTTGTTGGAAGATCGGAAAATCGAGGTACTCGCCTATCCAATTGAAACGGTCCTCGCTGAAAAGCTCGAGACGATGATTACAAGAGGCACAACTAATACCCGACTTCGGGATTTTTATGATATTTATGCTCTACTCGAAACAAAAAAAGCCGGCTTCAATAATGACCTGCTGCAAAAAGCATTCCTCTCTACTGCCAACCACCGCGGATCTGAAGGATTGCTAAAAGATGGAGAAACTATTCTAAACGAAGTCTTTCAGAGCGATTATATGGAACAACTGTGGACTCGGTATCAGCAACAGTATCCGTATGCTATCGATATTAATTGGAAAGCCATCGAAAACGCCGTATTGCAGTTGTGGAAAATGAGCATTCAATAATAATCATAATGAAAGCCAACTTTTCCTTATGTGAGGAAAAGTTGGCTTTTTTTGAAAATCTCCTTTTGTTCTTTAAGTCAATCCTCTATTAACCCTATCTATTTTATTACACAAAAAACCGATTCATCGAAGAACCGGCTCATACTATTCTGTACTAGAATCTCTCATTTCAACTCTGGCAGGATGACTATCCGTTGCTTTAGTGATCGCAAAATCGCACCAGGAAACAATTCCAATCATGCGATTATTTTCGACAATTGGGAGTCGCCGAATTTTATGTGCAACCATTAATTCAATTGCTTGCTCGGCACTTAAGTCGATTGTGCCCGTAATAACTTGTTCTGACAAAATTTCCTCTACGGCAGTATCACTCGAAAGTTGTTCAGCTATTCCTCGAATGACGATATCTCGATCCGTAACAATTCCAACTAACCGATCTTGTTCACATATCGGAATAGCACCTACATTTATTTCTCGCATTTTTGAGGCAACTTCTTGGAGTGTTGACTTGGGCATACATGTTTCGACATCTGTGGTCATAATTTCTTCAATTTTCATCCCTTCTGCCTCCCCCTAATGGTCTCTTATACTATATCTTAACCGTTTTAAGGAGGGGCAAACGTCAATTGCTAAAAGAAGGAAAGAGTCAGTTCAAATGAACTGACTCTTTCCTTCTAATTATAGGATTTTCAACCCATTTTTAGTATGTTTATTCCACTAATTGAATAAATTGTTTTGTTCGCTCATTTTGTGGATTTTCAAAGAATGTTTTTGGATCTGCTGATTCAATGATGGTTCCTTTATCAATCATGATGATGCGGTCCGCTACTTCTTTTGCGAATTTCATCTCATGAGTCACAACAACCATCGTCATTCCTTCTTCAGCTAATTGCTTCATAACTTGAAGCACTTCTCCAACTAATTCTGGATCTAACGCCGAAGTTGGCTCATCAAACAACATAACCTTTGGCTCCATCGCTAAAGACCTCGCAATAGCCACACGCTGTTTTTGTCCGCCTGATAGTTTGCTTGGGTAAACATTTGCCTTATCTTCCAAACCAACTTTTTTCAACAATTCCATCCCTAGAACTTTGGCTTTTTCTTTTTTCATCTTTTTAACCGTAAGTGGAGCTTCGATTACATTTTCCAATACGGTCTTATGAGGAAACAAGTTGAAATGTTGAAATACCATGCCGACTTCCGCACGAATATTGGTTAAGTTGTCTTTTTTCGTATTTACCTCATGACCATCAATGGTGATTTTTCCTTCATTGATCATTTCAAGAAAGTTAAAGCATCTAAGAAGCGTACTTTTCCCTGAACCACTAACTCCAACAAGAACAACTACTTCCTGAGGCTTCACATGAAGGTCTACGCCTTTTAGCACCTCGAGGTCACCAAAGGATTTATGAATGTTTTCTCCAATAATCATGTTAGTTCCTCCTTAGGCCTTATCGACATCGAGTTTATTTTCGTACCAACGTAGCAGGTACGTAAAGATCATTACAAGTACTAAGTAGTAAAGTGCAACAACTAAGAAAGATTCAAAGGGTTGGAAAGACTGCGCAGCTTCACGGTTCGCTAGTGCAAAAATTTCCGATACTCCAATGATATAAACAAGTGATGAATCTTTTAATGTAATGATAAATTGGTTGCCCAGTGGCGGAATCGAGCGACGCAAAGCTTGCGGAAAGACAATACGCTGCATCGTCTGTTTCCGGTTCATACCAAGCGACATACTCGCTTCACGCTGTCCAGGGTCAACGCCTTGAATAGCACCACGGAAAATTTCCGCAATATATGCACCATTATGGATACCTAGCGCAATTGCACCTGCCCAGAAATTATCCATCGTATAAATTTCCACGATACCAAAGTACAAGAACATAATTTGAACGATTAACGGCGTTCCTCGGATAATGGTGATATAGACATTCGCAATGCCCTGTAAAATTTTCGATCCTGAAATTTTCATCAATGCAAAAACTAAACCAATCACCGTACCTAAAATAACACCAATCGCAGTCAATTGAAGCGTGACAACGGATGCTCTCAGAAATCCTGGATAAGTCCGCATGAATACTTCATAGACTGTTGAAAATAACTCTAACATAGACACCACTCCTCCTTATCCCATATGATTACTTGAGGATTTCTACACCTTCAAGATCTACATCAAGGAGGTTACGCCCAAACCACTTATCTGAAATCTCTTCATATGTGCCATTTTCAACGATTGCAGCTAACGCTTCGTTTACTGCAGCTAATAGTTCTTCGTCTTCTTTATTAATGGCAACAGCAGCTTGTTCAATCCATAATGGATCGCCAACCATCTCTACTTCAAGTCCTGCATTTTGTGCTTCAAATCCTACGACATCAGCAGTAATAACTGCATCCAGGCGCCCTTCAATTGCTAAATCCTGTAATGCGACAACATCACTATTATAGTACTGGATATCGTCTGTATATTTTTGTGCAGCTGTATCGTATGTGCTTTGACCAACTACGCCAATTTTTGCCCCTTCAAGATCTGCTTCAGACTTAATTTCTGTATTTCCAGCTCTTGTGAAGATTACGCCACCTGAGTAATAATATGGATCAGAGAACGAAACTTGTTTTTCACGCTCTTCTGTAATTGCCATTGATCCGATAATCGCATCGAAACGATTCGTTGTTAGACCCTGGAGAATTGTTTCCCATGGTGTCGTAACTGGATTTGGTTCAAGTCCCATTTCTTCTGAAAGTGCGTTGCTGATATCAATATCAAAACCAGTCAAATCCCCACCTTCTGTAAAGTTAAATGGCTTATACAGACCACTTGATGCTGTCGTGAATTTCCCATCTTCTACTAATTTTAAGTCGCTTCCGCCGTCAGTGCTTGATCCTTCTTCCGAACTGGTTGAGTCATCTCCTCCACAAGCTGCTAATAACATTCCTGTAGAAAAAATTACACCTAAAAATGATAATTTCTTTTTCATTTTGCTCTCCCCTTTTCGTTTATAATTGACCAAATCGCCAAGGCGTTTCGGAACTTCCATAAGTAATGTTACATAAAAAGATTCCGGTCTTTATAGACCGCTTCTACTTTCGCCAAATTACTATTCACTTTGGCGTGCTCTTTGACGTAAACAAAGCGCATAATTGAGGTTAATAGCGCATGAACAGATGTGTACGAATCGATGTTCAAGTTAGAATTTACAGATACCGTAAGCGCATAGTCCGCATAGGCAAGAGCCGGTGACTCCTTTGAATCTGTTAAAACAATAACTTCAGCCCCTTGTGCTTTTGCGCTTCTCAGCGTATCAATGACTAACCTCGTGTACCGCGGAAATACAAAGGCAATTACCAAATCCCCTTTTTCCACTTTAGAAAGCTGTGTGTAGTATTCTCCAGTTGAAGGATACATCGTTTCCGTATGACCTAGCACCAGGTTTAACCAATTGGCGAACCAATGAGCGATTCCATAATCGAAAAAATTTCCAGTTACATAAATCTGATCTGCTTGACTAATTTTGTCGACAACTTGAAGTAGTTTTTCTTCATTTATCGATTTCTTCAGCTTCACAATGCTCAAGATGTCTGCATCCAATAAATTTTCCAAAAAAGACTGATCGGCAATAGGTTCTGGAATTTTCTGCTCCGCTTTCTCCAGACGTTCTTCAGCCAGTTTTCGCTGCACAACTTGTTGGAATTCTGCATATCCTTTGTATCCAAGTTTTTGTGTCCACCTGATTACTGTCGATTCACTGACATTGACTCGCTTGCCGACTTCAAGAGCAGTAGAAAACGCTAAGAAAATAGGTTCTTTAAAAAACAAATCACCAACTTTTTTTTGGCCTGAACTAAAATCCGGATAAAAATTAGAAATACTTCGCAGTAAATCCTGCATATTTAACGCCTCCACTTGAAGAACACACTCATTTACTCTTTAAAGTATACCTTTATGCAGGAAAACCTGCAATAGTTTACTGAAAATTCTATAGAAATTATTTTCTCAGTTTATTTATAAAAATGCATAAAAAACCTTTCACAAAGGGCTTAGGAGGTTCTTTATTAAGATGAAAATAATTTAATTTTAATTACCGAACACTCCTTATCAGAGAGGACTTATCCCAACTCTAATTAATTGTTTTTCTAAAATCAGTCTTCTTTTGGGCGCTCTTACACAAAATCCACAATCACCTTCTTTATAGCATCGGTTCTTTTCATATTTCCCTTTCGCTCCTGTATAATCTTTGTATAAGTCAATCTAGTAAGGGGCTGTTTGTCGTGTGGGAAGATCGGATTTTTAAACTTTTTATCTTTTGGTATATTTGTGGCATTATACTTCTCGGATTTGACCTCTTACCTTCTTGGTTAGAATGGGCAAATGCATTCTTTTTGATTTTGGCAGGCACTCTTGGGTTTTTATATTTCCTTAAACGCTTTGGATTGGTTAGTGGGACTATATTAGGTATCTTTATTTTCTTCTCAACTTTTATTGTTGAATGGGCAGGTTCAGATAGCGGATTTTTATTTGGTTCTTATGATTACACAGATCGCTTTGCACCAAATCTATTTGGTGTACCCATCGCTATCGGGTTTGCTTGGCTAATGGTCATGGCCACTACACATGTAGTAGCACGTTGGATATTTCCTGCCGGTGGTTTGTTGTACACGGTAGCTGGAGGAATTGGTGCTGTGATTATCGATTTGATCATCGACCCAGTAGCCTATCAAATCAAAGAGTATTGGATTTGGGAAGATACCGGTCTTTATTATGATATTCCTTGGACGAACTTTTTTGGCTGGTTCGTAGTCGCTTTTGTTCTTCACATGGCAATCGACTTCGTCATGAATAAGAAGTCGCTGGTCGTTACTGCTGAACAAGCTGAAAAACGGATGGTTCTTTTATATGTATTGATGATTGCGATGTTTGTCATGCTTGGATTGATCGGTGGGTTATTATTAGCTTCCTTCTTAACTGCTGGATTAACGACTTTGATTGTTTTCGTCGCATGGAAGAGGCGACCCATATGATCCAAGCGAAAAAATCCGTTTTGTTTGAAATGGGCTTTAATCTATACTTAACACCACTTATTCGATCTTCCTTTTCTCGATTACTTGGAGATGGAGTAAAAGCAATTCCTGAAAAACCTGTGTTATTCATCGCCAACCATAGCTCATGGTGGGATGGGCTCGTTTTTTTCTATTTAAACCGCACAATCTGGCATCACGATATTCATATGATGATGCATGAAAAAGGTCTTAAAAGACATTCTTACTTTCGCTTTCTTGGCGCATTTTCCATTAATCGCAACAAACCAAAGGAAATTATAACTTCACTTCAATATGCTGAAGACTTATTAAAGCAAGGAAAATCGGTTGTTCTTTTTCCTCAAGGGGATGAATTCCACCTTGAAAAGCGGCCACTTTCGTTTCAAGCAGGTGTCGCTTATTTACTGGAACATTGTCCTGAAGTACCGGTAATACCACTTAGCTTTTACTATTCTTTCGGACACCAGCAAAAACCTGACCTTTGGATTCGTCAGCACAATGCGGTTTCTAAAAGCGAACTCGAGCATTTAACTCGCAAAGAAAAAACTTTGTATCTTCAACAACTTTGCACAGAACAACTCGACCTTTTAAAAACCACGGTAATGAATGAAAACAGCGAAGATTTTCATTCTCTAGGGAAAAGGAGAAGGAGATTATGATCTTTTATATCGGAATCCACGTACTTTTTTTGGCCTGGATTATCATCAACCGACTGTTTCTCCCTTCCTTACCAAAAAGACCAGAACTTACCGCTGAACCTTTAGTTTCTGTTTTGGTCCCTATGAGAAATGAAGAACGAAATGTAGCTACTTTAATAAAGTCTTTAAAACACTCTACGTATCAGCATGTAGAATTCATCCTACTAAACGATCAATCAACAGACGGGACACAGCTTGCATTAGAAAGAGAAATTGCAGGAGACCCACGCTTTACTATTATGATGGGCAAAAAACTTCCAGAGGATTGGGTTGGCAAAGTTCATGCTTGTCATCAATTACAACAAGATGCTTCTGGGGATTATCTCCTATTCGTAGATGCTGACGTTCGCTTTCGTCCAAAAGCTATCGAGCAATCACTTGCATTGCTTCAACGAAAAAAAGCCCATTTATTAACGGGGTTTCCAGCGTTCGATGTATCTCCCTTTCTCAGTAAACTTCTTGTGCCAATGCAGCATTTTGTAGTGTTATTTCATCTACCGATTTTTTTAGCTAATTACACAAAGTTTAAAGCTGCTACTGCTGCTAATGGCATGTGGATGCTGTTCGAAACAACTAGCTACCGAGAAATTGGTGGTCACGCAGCTGTTTACGATTCATTAGTAGAAGATGTTCACATTGCTCGCAAAGTAAAAGAGCATGACTTTCGAGTTGTCTTAGCCAATATTACGAGTTCAGTGAAATGTCGGATGTATGATACTAACGCAGAGGTATGGGAAGGCTTTTTAAAAAATAGTTATGCTGGAATCGGTCGTTCTCCTATCATGGCTATCATCTTGATTCTTTTTTATGGAATCTTTTACATTCTCCCTCCTTTCTTAGCTGTCTATGGAATATTCAACGGTTTGTATATATGGATTGTTCCTTATGTACTAACAGTAGCTCAACGCTGGTATATTGATATGGTTACCAATCAGCGCTGGTATTTATCATTTCTTATTCCGTTACAAGCTTTCGCCATGCTCGCAGTACTCACACAATCCATGCGAAAGTCTATAAAAAAACAAGCTTATTCATGGAAAGGAAGACATTATTCATGAAAAAAATTGTGATCGTTGGTGGTGGATTAGGAGGACTAGCTTCTGCTGTTACACTTGCTCACGCAGGATTTGATGTAGAACTTTTTGAAAAAAATGACCATCTTGGCGGGAAGCTAATGCCTGTTCAACTTGGCAATTATCATTTTGATTTTGGACCAAATACAATTACCATGCCAGAGGTATTTAATACCGTCATTTCTCAAACTGGGGAAAATCCACAAAATTATTTAAACTTTATCCCTTTAACTTCTCATACACGCAATCACTTTCCAGATGGCAGTGTTTTTGACTTTACGAGCAATCAGCAAGACATGATTTCACAACTCAAAACGATGGATATTAGGGCAGCAGAAGACTATCCTACTTTCATAAAAGAAATTAGTCGCTTGTATAAACTGTCAGAACGTTATTTCTTTCCCGTGACTTTTCAGTCTTGGCGTGATTACTTGTCACCGTCTCTAGGTTTCGCACTTTTTCAAGTACGTCCGACAGAATCGATGCATCATTTTTTCCAACGTTATTTTTCGAATCCCTTCTTGGTTCAAGCATTTGATCGATATGCGACCTATATCGGCTCGTCTCCTTACCGGGCACCTGCTACGTTTTCGATGATTGCTTATTTAGAGTTGGTTGAAGGCGTTTACTACACAGAAGGTGGTAATACTAGAATTGCTGAAGCTTTTGAAACAGTTGCAAGAAATGCAGGTGCTCAATTGCATACTAATACGCCCGTTTCAAAAATCCTCTCTAAAAAAGGAAAAGTGACTGGCGTCGAACTTCAAGATGGGACATCTGTTCCAGCTGATAAAGTAATTTTAAACGGAGATTTGTTATCGGCTTTCCCTGACTTAGTCGATGAAAAAGCACGACCTTCTTTATCTAACAAGAAGATCGCAGCTTTTGAACCTTCAATATCCGCTTTTGTTATTACTGCAGGCTTAACAAAAAAGTTGGATATGTTAAAACACCATAATGTTTTTTTCTCGTCAGATTATAAAAAAGAATTCGCTGATTTATTTGAGGCTTCTGCTTATAGTGATGAACCCACTGTTTATATTAGTAATTCTTCTTATACAGATTCAACGGTCTCACCAGAAGGAGATAATTTGTTTATCTTAGTCAATGCACCAGCATTAACGAAAGAAGGAAATCTTCAAATTGACCCTGAGTCCTATAAAGAACGAATTTATGACTTTCTCTTAAGTTATGGCATTGATATAAGGAGTCATTTAGCAGAGGAGAAGATTTTCACCCCCGCTTTTATTCGCGATCAATTTGGTTCGTTTCGCGGGGCATTATATGGCCCTTCATCCAATCGACGAAAAGACGCATTTTTACGCCCACCGAATGCTAGTCGCGATATTCAAAACCTATATTTTGTCGGCGGTAGCACTCATCCGGGAGGCGGATCACCGATGGTTGTTTTAAGCGGATTGAATGTAGCCCAAAAAATAATTGAACAAACTAAAAAATGATATTAAAGACAAAAAGACACTTAAACGCGGGCTCTATCCGTGTTTAAGTGTCTTTTTCATTTATCTTCAGGCAAGAGATCAAACTCTTCTTTTTTCTGCTCAACCCATGCGTTCATTTCTTCAGATGTTAATTTGCTCATGTCACTCATCGCATCAAGGTGAGCCTGATCTTCTTGTTGAAACATCTCTTTCCCGTGTTGCTGGCTTTTTGCTGCAATTTCCTCAAAAGAATCTGCACTGAATGATTGATCACAAGCTCCAGCTAATTGCCTGCAGGTCATAGCCTTCATTGTTATGCACTCCTCACTCAATATCAGTATTTGAGATTATAGACAAGCCAATATCGCTTGTTTCGATTCGTCTGGAACGTAATGTTTTTCGCAGAAGACCTTATATTCTTTTATACGGATTGTGGCTAAGATTTCGCGATATATGAGAGCTGCTCCTTTGACCGGTACACGTGAAGATAGAGGATATTCGTTAATTGTCTCAAAAGCTTTTTTATAGTGAAGTTCAGCTGTTTCTGCCAACTCTTCCCAAACTGCAATAAATCGAGGACTGACAATTCCAGCACGCAGTTCATCTTCATGCAATTCATATTTCTCCATAACTTCTTCTGGTAAATAAATTCTACCCATTTCCAAATCTTCCCCGATATCCCGAAGAATATTGGTAATTTGCATGGCATAGCCAAGTGAGATGGCACCTTCTTTTAGAACTGCTGTTTTGCTTGGCGCTAAAATTGGCAACAACATTAACCCCACTGTGCTTGCCACGTAATAACTATAGTTCAGCAATTCCTCCATTGTCCGGTAACGATTAATGGTCAAGTCCATTTCCTGTCCCGTAATTAAACCTGAAAATGCCTCAACATCCATATCATGCTTTTCAAATACATCTGCAAGTGCTACCCACATCGGATTTTCAATGTCGTAGTCGCCTGTCAAAAAAACTTGGAAGTCTGTTTTAAATTGTTCAAGTTCTTCTCTAGAATTAGAGCCTTCGTCCACAATATCATCTACTGTCCGGCAAAAAGCATAAACTGCCCAGACAGCTTTCCGTTTTTCTTTTGGCAATAACGAAAAAGCTTTGTAAAAACTTTTTGAATGCATGGCAATGATTTTTTCACAGGAAGTGTAAGCATCTTTTAAATTCATCATGCATTGCTCCTTTCCTTTGCAAAATCACTTTGAATTTCTTGAGCCAGCAACTTTGCGCCTTGCATTACAATCGGAATGCCTCCCCCTGGATGTACTGAGGCTCCAACTGCGTACAAGCCCTCTGTTTTAAACGGTTTGACTTGGGGGCGAAAAACACCGGATTGGAACAAAGTGGGACCTATTCCAAAACTGCCTCCTTTAAATAACCCAAATGCTTCTGCATCTGAAGGTGTACGAACTTCCATCCATTCAACAGCATTACGGAAATCCGGGAATGCTAAACTCTCCATGCGATCAATAATGCGATCAATCCACGCTTGATCATTTGCCCAATCGATATCGGTTCCTGAAGGTACGGGAACTAATACGTATAAAACCCCTTTGCCTTCTGGAGCTAATGAATCATCTATTTTCGATGGATGGAAAGTATAAATTGCAGGATTTTCGGTTTTCTGTTTTTTCACAAACACATCATCCATGTGGTCAACATAATTGTCTCCAATGAAAAATTGATGGACATTTCCTTCTTCGTATACTTTGTTTAATCCGAAATACAATAACACGCAGCCAGAAGACGCTGTATACTTCTTCTTTTTCTGCTCGGGTAATACTTTTTCAATGCCTGGAAAATCGCCATTATAAACAACCGCATCAAACGCTTCAAAACCGGCTGTTGTTTCGATACCTTTAGCTTTTTGGTTTTCTGTGACGATTTTTTTGACCGGACTATTTGTTTTAATAGTTACGTTATTTCGTGACCGAAGTGCTTTTTCTAGCACAGGGATTAAACTGCCATATCCACCTTTTAAGTAATAAACACCGTGTTCGTGCTCACTAAAAGGCACTAACGCATACATCGCCGGAGCACGAAACGGGTCCCCACCGATATACAATGACTGCAAGGAATAAGCTAATTGCAATCGTTCATCGCGGAAATAATTTGACATGAGCTTATTAACAGACTGCTGAGGTTTTAACTTCATTAACTTTTTTATATTATCTGCTGTAAAAAAACTGGCTTTGTTAACGAATGAATGCTCTAAAAATGAAGATTTACCAATTTTGAAACGCTCGCGTCCTTCTGAAATAAAGCGAAGAAACCCTTCTTTTTCAGCAGGAAAAACATTTTCAATTTCTTCTAGCTGACGATTAATGTCTGGGTATTTTGTGTAAACAACCCCGTCTGGAAAACGAATAGAGTAAAGTGGGTCACATAATAACAATTCGATATCTTCTTCTGGAACTCCTGCTTGTTGGAGAAGATCTTGGAACATTTCCGGTAACAGTACAATGGTGGGTCCTTGATCAACTTTAAAGCCATCTCGCTCTACAAATGTTAAACGACCACCTAGCTTTTCTTCTTTTTCAAAAATGGTGACGTCAAATCCCATATTAGATAAATACAAAGAACCCATCATGCCCCCAACGCCACTACCAATCATCGCGATTTTCATACAAATCCCCCCGATGCTGGAAGCGGTAAGATTGGAATCCCTGTTTTTCCATGCTGTTCAAGTATGCCGTTTGTTGTAATGCGTGCCGATTCCAAAATTGTGGGTAATCCACTCCCAGGATGCGTACCTCCACCGACTAACCAACAATTCTTTAGTTCTTCGAATTTATTGTGTGGGCGGAACACCATCATTTGTGTTAGTTGGTGTCCTAAGTTAAATGTTGCTCCTTGATACACTGAATAATCTTCCTGCCAGCCCATTGGCGTTAACATTTTTTCAACTTCAATATGATCTCGTAAATTCTTGAATTCCGATTTTTCTTCAATGGTATCCAGTACTAATTCACGAAAAGCAGCTTGTTCATTTTCCCAGCCGATGTCACTAAAGTTATTTGGCACTGGCGCTAGAATATATAATGCCGATTTGCCTTCTGGCGCTAAAGTTGGATCGGTAACACTGGCATTTTGCACATAGATTGAAGGATCTGCAGAGAGAATACGCGATTTCGTCATTTCTTCAACATTTTTCTTATAATCTTTCGCAAATATAATCGTATGGTGAGAAAGATCGTATTTTTTATCAAGACCTAAATAAAGCATGAATGTGGAGCACGAATATTTTTTCTTCGCTAGTTTCTCTGGTGTGTATTTTTTCAAGATTCCTGGTTCAACTAAGTGATTCATGACATGAGCAAAGTCTCCGTTAATAATCACTTCATCTGCTTCTTCACGTTTTCCGTTTTCAAGATCTACACCTTTAACTTTTCGGTTTTCAATCCATAGTTTTTCTACCCCTGTACTCGTGTGAATTTTACCACCTAGCTCTTCAACCACTTTAGCCATGGCTTGTGACAATTGATTGACTCCACCGATTGGATGATAGATACCATATGCATGCTCCATATAAGAAAGGATTGAAAAAGCGCCAGGACATTCCCAAGGAGACATTCCTAAGTATTTGGATTGAAAAGCAAACGCCATTTTTAAACGCTCGTCTTTAAAATATCGAGACAATACGTCATATAAGGTTTTATTAACTTCTAGTTGTGGCAATGCTCTTAACACTTTTGGGTGAACCATTCCAAAATAACTGTCCATTTTTGTTTGCAAAATAGGCGATAAGGCTTCTAGTTTCTTGCCCGTGTCTTTCATAAAACGTTCGTAACCTTCTCCATCACCTTTGAATTTCTCATTAATTTGCTTTTTCATTTCTTGGTTATTCCGCGTCATAACCAAATTTTCTTCTTCGAAAATCAACTCATACATCGGATCTAATTCAACCGCATTCATATAATCTTTTAACTTACGGCCTGTTACTTCAAATAGTTCTTCTACTAAATGAAGCATGCTCAAAAAAGTGGGGCCGGTATCGAACGTGAATTCACCTAGGCGGAGTTCCGCATTTCGGCCTCCTACCCATGGTTGTTTCTCATAGACATCTACTTTATATCCTTTACTTGCTAATAACATCGCTGCAGCCAGTCCTCCAGGGCCCGCGCCTATGACGATCATTTTCTCTGACATACTAGATGCCTCCATTCCAAATCTCTCTTAAACTCCACAATAGTTATACAAATATTATACCTCTCGATTTTTAAAAAACCTACTTATTTGAATTTACCCTCTTGTGACGTTTTTTATGTCTGCATTCGTTTATACATGAATCTTTATAGAACGATTGATCATCACTCCAGCAAGTCGAGATCGTGAATCTTGTTTAAACAAAAAAATCCAGCTCATGAACTGAGCTGGATTTTTCTTAGTTTAATATTTTTATTTTCACGTTTTTGCGTCCCCATTTAAGCGCTTTGCTTTGAGTCGGGATGAACACATCAATTTTATTTCCTTTGATCGCGCCACCTGTATCTCCAGCGACTGCATAGCCATAACCTTCAACATGTACTTTAGAACCTAATGGAATGACTCTTGGATCTACTGCAATCACTTTAAGTCCAGGGTTTTTCTTTAAGTTAATTCCTGTTCTTGTTATACCAGAACAGCCTTTGCAGTATGCTGTATAAGCTGTCGCACTAACTGTGAATTCTTTTGCTACCGATCCGCTCGTTGAACGAGAAGGAGTTGCTTTTTTAGAAACTGTTTTTGCTGCCGTTTTATTTAACTTAAGTTTTTGATTTGGATAAATTGTATTAGACTTTAAGCCGTTCCACGTCTTTATGTTTGTAACGGATACTTTTTGTGATTTTGATATTTTATAAAGCGTATCTCCACGTTTCACAGTGTATACTGTTGAACTTCCACTTTTAGAAGCAGATGCTTTTTTTGAAACTGTTTGGACTGTAGCTTTTTTCAATTTAAGTTTTTGATTTGGATAAATCGTATTAGACTTTAAACCATTCCATGCTTTCAAACTGCTAACTGATACGTTATTCATTTTTGAGATTTTATAAAGTGAATCCCCACTTTTTACTGTGTATGTATTAGATGCTGCTGAACTTTCAATCGAAGTGCCTAAGAATAAAATCAGTGCAAAACTCAAGATCATTAATAGTTTTTTCAATCCGCTATCCCCTTTGCTTTTTCTTAGTACAACCAAAATAGCACGGCAATATTACAGACATGTAACAATTTGAAGCATGTTTCATTACAATATGACTCTTTATTGTGACATAAGTATTGCTTATACCCTTTTTTATCCCTAAATATTGGGTTTATAAAAGACTATCAACCCATTCTATATGATACACACCCCTTTATTTCCGAGGAAATAAAAACACACGAGCTTTTATGAGCTCGTGTGTTTCGTTATTTGTTTGCTTTATGAACTTTTAATACTTTGCCTTTTACGGTCTTATCCTTCATAGCTTTTAGCACCATTGGACCTTTACCATTTAAAATATCAATATACGTTACGGTATCTTGAATCTTAATGATCCCAATATCTTCAGCTGTGACTCCTGGAATACTCGTCAATGTTCCAACAAAGTCAAAAGCACGCAGTTTCTTTTTCTTACCACCGTTAAAATAGAGTTTTAAAATATCTTTATTCACTTGTTCGTTTTTGTTTTTCTTTAATTTCGGGCGACTTTCGAGTTTCTCTGTAAAGGCTAGCATCGCTGCATCTACTTCATGAACGGAAGGTGAAGTTCTATGTGGAATTTCAAACCCGATATAATTTTCAATTTCAGTTAAGAATTTATCTTCATTCGGCGTTACAAACGAAATTGCTTTACCTGTTTTCCCAGCACGTCCTGTACGACCTGAGCGGTGGACGTAGCTTTCTTTTTCCATTGGTAAATCATAATTGATAACATGCGTGATATTGTCGATATCAATTCCACGAGCCGCTACGTCAGTGGCTACTAAATAACGGAACTCTCCACGCTTAAAATCATTCATAACCGCAGTCCGGTCTTCTTGTAACATACCGCCATGCAATTTATCACATGTATAATAATGTTTTTCTAATTGCTCCATCACAAAATCAACATTGTCTTTGGTGCGACAGAAAATAATACAGCTGTCTGGGTTTTCAACAATTGTCACGTCACGCAATAAAGAAAATTTCTTCTGTTCTGCTACCACAAATAAGGAGTGATCAATTTGATCTGTTAAAGTTTCAGTGGATGCAATTTCAATGTGCTGGGGGTCAATCATATACTTTTTCTGTAACTTTTCTACATTTTCAGGCAATGTTGCTGAAAAAAGCATTGTTGTGCGTTGCTTTGGTAATTTGTTAATAATCGATTCTACTTGTTCAACAAATCCCATATTCAGCATTTCATCTGCTTCATCGAGAACGAGGTATTCGATTCGCTCTAAGTTTAATGTGCCTCGTTCAATGTGGTCTAATACCCGACCTGGAGTTCCAACAACAACATGGCATTTTTGCTTAAGTTCAGCTTGTTGGTAAGCAAAAGGCTGTTTGCCATATACTGCTGCTGCTTTAATGCGTTTAAAGCGCCCAATATTTGTTACATCTTCTTTTACTTGATCTGCTAGTTCGCGTGTTGGCGTCAAAATCAATGCCTGTGGTTTGTTTTCTTCCCAATCCACTAGCTCACAAATTGGTATACCGAATGCTGCTGTTTTACCACTTCCTGTTTGAGACTTTACCGTTAGGTCAGTCTTAGACAGAGCTACAGGGATAACTTTCTCCTGCACTTCTGTTGGTTCTGTATAGCCAAGACCTTCAAGTGCCTTTACGATTGACTCACTAATGTTGTATTCGCTAAATTGTTTGTTACTCATAATTATTCTCCATCTCCGTTCAAAAATTTCAGGTTCTTCTATTATCGCACGGATTAGAACATTCTGCAGTTAAACGATTATTAAGTTATATCTAGTTTTGGTGAATCGACCCTATCATTGGTCCATTAAACTGACCGAAACTTTGACGTCTAATGACTGACTGCCACCTCGATAAACACCTTGTACTGGGCTCACATCATTATAGTCACGTCCAACGCCGACACGGATATGATTTTCTAATGCTTCTACATTATTTGTTGGATCTAGACCAACCCAACCAATTCCCGGCACCATCACTTCTACCCAGGCATGACTTGCTGCATCTCCCACAAGTGCAGAGTTTTCACCTACATATAAATATCCACTTACATAGCGTGCTGGAATATGCTTACTACGCAGAATCCCAAGCATAACGTGTGTAATATCTTGGCAGACACCTTTTTTAAGGGAGAACGATTCTTCTGCTTTTGTATGAACCGTTGTCGAATCTCCGTCATACGTAAAATGTTGATGGATATACTCCATGACATCAATCGCATATTGCACTGGGTTTTTCATTGTCCCAAGCTCACGATCAATTTGACTCATTTGTTCCGGTGTTAAGTAAGTGTAGGCTGTGTTACTTAAAAAAGCTAAATAATGCTCTCCGAATAATTGCGAATGAAAAATAGCATTCATTTCTGGAGAATAGTCTATTCGGTGGATAAATGGGCTTTTTTGAATACTGACAATCGAGCTTGTTTTAACTTCTAAATGCTGGTGATGCTCCGCAATAAAAAAGGTTTCTACATGGTTACCCCAAATATCAATATGTTCTTTTGTTAAAGAAGCAGGTGTAATTTCTGCGCGATAAGATAAAAGACGCTGACACTCATCTGTTCTTGGTTTTAAACGAATCGAGTTCATACTTTGATCGACAATGGTGTCATATTTGAATACATTCGTATGTTCAATTTTAAATTTCATAGAAGTTATTCCTTTCGCGCCCATGCTCTGTGATTGGCTGGATTCTACCAATTTCGTCTCGGAATCGCTTAAATAATAAGTCTTCGAGAATATATGCCCTACTTCATTGCAATTGTTTTGAAAATCATTGAGAAATTCCATAATTTCATCCGAGTTTAGTTCCTCCATACTGACTTCCTTAAACTCTTTTTGTAATTGATCTAGTTTTGCGTAAAGCTCCCAAGAATAATGCGAAATTTTCCCATCTTCCAGTTCATCCACTGCCTGGCGTACATGTGCCAAACAATAACGTATCGATCGTGGAAAATTGGTATTGGCAATTAAAAACGACAACACTTTTTTTGGTTTCATTTGGGGCGGATTCATTTTTAAATAAGCATTATAGCCGTTCGTCATTCGTAAAGCAGCTAACCAATAATAATAGTCTTCGGACTGCGTTTGAAATGCTCTTTCTAGTGTCCGTTCGCAAACTACATTTAAAATACGGGCTGTTTTTTCTGCACGCTCTAACCACTTAGCGATTTTAATAATCTGATATGGGACCCCGCGAGGCATAGAAGATTCGACAATCCCTTGTGTAATCAATGAGGTTAATTTGACTTGTTCTAAGAAGTCCCGCATTTGTTTAACGGTACAACTTTGTTGGTCCATTTCCTGTAATGTTAAATAACAGCGATTCCAAGCTTCCCAATAATCATCTGGAATATGATCTCTACTAATTCGGGCATTTTCTCGAACCACTTTTACACAGCTTGCGACAGCGTTGAAATTACTTTCTTCCATCGCCAAATAATATACAAGTTGGTCTTCTTGATAGCTCGGCATAGATTGTATTCGTTCCATCGTCTCGGTTGAAGCACAAATCTCATAAACCAATTTCCAGTCACTGCCTCGGGCCAACTCTTCGTCAGAGGCTTCAATCATCTGCAATAATTGCACGTCTAAAATGCGAGCATTATTCTCTGCCCTTTCTACATTTCTCGACATCCAATACAAAGAATTCGCTACACGACTAAGCATCAAGAGTCCCCCTCTTCTTCTTTATTTTTGAATACCCACGTATCCTTTCCGCCGCCACCTTGCGAAGAATTAACGACAAGAGAACCTTCTTTTAAAGCAACACGTGAAAGTCCGCCTGGCATAACATGCGTATCTCTCCCTCTTACCACAAAGACTCTCAAATCAACGTGACACGGATAAAACTCTTCTCCTTGATATGCTGGAGCACGAGACAGTTTAATAGTTGGTTGGGCAATGTATTGGTGTGGTGTTTCAATGATTTTCTCACGGAATATTTCGATCAACTCTTCAGATGCATGGGGTCCAACGAGCATATCGTAACCACCTGAGGCCCCAACATTTTTAACCACCAATTCATGTAAGTGATCTAATACCCATTCCCTTTCCTCCGGATTATCCAATAGATAGGTTTTCACATTATCGATAATTGGCTCTTCTCCCAAATAATAGCGAATCATGTCTGGTACATAAGCATAAATGGCTTTATCGTCAGCTACTCCATTGCCAATTCCATTTAATATAGCCACATTCCCTTTTCGATAAGCAAGCAGTAATCCCGGAACCCCTAGTGTAGATTCAGCAAGAAATGCTTCTGGGTCAAGGTAATCATCATCAATACGACGATATATGATATCGACTCGTTTTAAGCCTCTCATGGATTTCATATAGACAATATTTTTTTTGACGATTAAATCTCTACCTTCCACCAAATCAATGCCCATCTGCTGTGCTAAAAAAACATGATCATAATAAGCAGAATTATACATCCCTGGCGTTAACAACACTGCAAAAGCCTTGTCTTTTCTCGATTCTGGGGCATGATCGAGTATCGCTTGGTGTAAATGCGACAGCTGGTGTTCGAGGGTATGAACAGACTGGCTAGCGAAAAATTCGGGGTACACTTGCCGCATAACATAACGATTTTGGTACACATATGACAAACCTGAAGGATTGCGTAAATTATCTTCAAGCACATGATATTTTCCTTCTTCATCACGAATCAAATCAATGCCAGCTAAAAAAATATGATTTTTTAGCGGAATGTCTATTCCTTTTACTTGTTCATCATAATAATAAGGATTTTCTTCCACTAATCGTCTTGGAACAATTCCATCCTTGAGTATGCGCTTTTCATTGTAAACATCTTCTAAAAATTGATTGAGTGCTTCGGCACGTTGAATCATTCCTTTTTCGATCACTTCCCAATCTTCCGAAGGAATAATAATCGGAACAAAATCAAAAGGCATTGTTCTTTCAGTGCCCACATTATTGTTATAAACAGTGAACGTAATGCCTTGCCTTAAAAATGATAATTGAGCGGTCTCGTGCTTTTCTTTAAGCTCCTCTTTCGAAAACCTTTGAAGAACATCGAAAAACTTCCTATAATGCGATTTCGGTTTTCCATGCGGCGTAAACATTTCGTCAAAAAATGCTCCTGTTGAATAAGTTTTGAACAAACCGATGACCCCCTCTAATACATAGAATATTCAGACAAAAAATGAGTAAGAAAAAGCTATGCCGTTTCTGCAAACGCGCATAGCTTATCTTAATTCTATTATAACAAAATCATTTTCCGAATGTTGAATCTTCTGAAGATGACTGATTTTTTTTCAAAGAATCGCCAGTGCTTCCGCCGAAATCCCCGCTTGTCGGCTTGTTACTGTCCGCAGCACTTGCGCTAAAATCACTCTTGGAGCTATCTGTCTGTTTCGCAGTAGAATCCTGAAATTCTTTATTGGCTTTGTCTAAAACTTCTTTTTCTTTATTCATCATATCTTGCTGAGCATCTATTGCCGTTTTCACTTTTTCCACTGCTTTGTTGACTGTCGGTTTTACTTTATCAACCATGCCACCAGATTGTTCGTTTAAACGATCAAGCCCTTTTTTAATACTTGCTTTTACTTCCTCTTTATTAACTTGAGAAGTTCTGCCTGTCATCGTTTTTTGTTGAGTCATTGCCGCGCCAATTACAGCACCAAGACCGATTAAGACAAGCTTACCAAATAGGCCACCTGATGAATTTCTAGCCATATAAATCACTCCATTCTTAAAGTAGTTAAACTATTTTTATAAAGTATTGACTAATTTTTTTGTTTCTAAACATTTAAGTAAATAATGATACCTAAAAATAATTTTCAAAAAAACTGCGACAACTTCTGATTCAAGGTTGTCGCAGTTTAAAAATGATTCTTTTTTATTTACGGTAATACGGTAGTGCCCATTAAGAAACGATCGCATTCACGCGCTGCTTCACGACCTTCGTTTATCGCCCAAACGATTAAACTTTGACCACGACGCACATCACCTGCTGCAAAAATACCTTCTACACTTGTATTGTATTTGCCATACTCTGCTTTTGCTCTTGAATTCGTCTCTGTTTCAATTTCCAATTGCTGTAGTAGGTCCTGTTCTGGTCCACTAAAGCCAATGGCGATTAACACTAAGTCAGCTTTCCAGACTTTTTCAGTCCCTGGAATTTCTTCACGAATTCGATTGCCTTGCTCGTCTATTTTCAATTTCACATTGACTGTATGCACTTCTTTTAATTCACCTTGTTCATTGCCGACAAACTTCTTGGTCATAACAGCATATGCACGCGGATCTTCTCCAAAAGTTGCAGCTGCTTCTTTATGACCGTATTCGATACGATGAACTTTTGGATATTGCGGCCACGGATTGCCTTTTTCATCACGAATTGCACCTTTTTTATCGTATACATCAAACTGAACAAGGCTCTTACACTCATGACGCACTGATGTCGCTAAACAATCTGTACCTGTATCTCCGCCTCCGATAACGATGACGTTTTTGTCTTTTGCGGAAATATATTCACCATCTTCAAAGTTCGAATCTAGCAAACTTTTTGTACTAGCATGTAAAAAGTCCATCGCAAAGTGAACACCCTTTAGTTCGCGACCTTCTATATCAATATTTCGGTGCACAGTTGATCCTGTACACATGATTACCGCATCAAAATCTGCTTTTAGTTTTGAAGAAGGATAATTTTTCCCTACTTCTACACTTGTAATGAACGTAATGCCTTCTTGCTCAAGAATGTTCACTCGTCTGGTCACCATATCATATGGCAGTTTCATTTCTGGAATTCCATAGGTCAATAAGCCACCAACACGATCGCTTTTTTCAAAGACCGTTACGAGATGACCTGCTTTGTTTAACTGCGCTGCAGCAGCGAGACCTGCTGGCCCAGAACCAATAACCGCTACTTTTTTACCAGTTCGTGTTTTAGGTGGTTCTGGCACTACCCAACCTTCTGCAAATCCACGCTCAATGATCGAACGCTCTACTGTACGAATCGCTACAGGTGGTTCGTTAATGCCTAAAACACAGGCCCCTTCGCAAGGTGCCGGACAAGCTACTCCGGTAAACTCTGGGAAATTATTTTTTAAGTGCTCTCGGTGCAATGCTTCTTTCCATTGGTCACGGTAGACAAGATCGTTCCACTCCGGAATTAGGTGGTTTACAGGGCACCCTGTCGTTACATTTTCAAGTTCCATTCCTGTATGACAGGTTGGCACTCCACAATCCATACAACGTGCACCTTGCTTAGCAACTTCTTCATTTGTTAAAGGGATGGTGTAGTCGTTCCAGTCTTTTGTCCGTTCAGCCGGTAGTCGCTCTTTGACCGTTTGCCTGTCGTATTCCATAAATCCTGTTGGTTTCCCCATAGTTTCCCTCCTATACACATTACTTGATCTATTCTTCAGCGTTAGAGATAAAATTGAACGTAAATTTTTTAAGTTGCACGCTTTCTGCAAGAGGCACTAGAGCAAGCTTATTTGCCTGCTCCAGCCATTTTACTTTCCTCAAATGCAGCCATTTCAGCTTCGTCTCTTGTCATCCCACCGCTCTGCAGTTTATCAATTCGTTCATTAATCTGAAGATAAGCTTTTGGAATAACACGGACAAATTTAGCGGAATAGATGTCCCAATTCTTCAATAAGCGTGTTCCATTACGACTGCTTGTATAATGCACATGCTTTTTAATCATTTCACGTAATTCTTCGATTTCGGCTGGATCCGCAAGTGGTTGTAGATGAACCATCTCTGCGTTGCAACGCTCGCTAAATGTGCCTTCTTCATCAAGGACATATGCAATGCCTCCTGACATACCTGCCGCAAAGTTCTTGCCGGTTTGCCCAAGAATTGCGACTCGACCGCCAGTCATATATTCACAACCATGGTCACCAACACCTTCGACAACAATGTTTGCTCCACTGTTTCTGACCGCAAAACGTTCCCCAGCAACACCATAAATATAAGCTTCACCGGCTGATGCTCCGTAAAACGAGACATTTCCGATGATAATGTTTTTCTCAGGAATAAATGTTGAATCTAGCGCTGGATAAACCAATATTTTACCGCCCGACAATCCTTTTCCAACAAAGTCATTGGCATCTCCGATTAAATTCATCGTCATCCCTTTTGGAATAAACGCTCCGAAACTTTGTCCGGCTGATCCTTGGAAGTTCAAGTTGACGGTATCTTCTGGCAATCCTTCCGCACCGTAACGTTTGGAAATAGCGCTACCGACAATCGTTCCTGTTGCTCTATGAATATTACGAATGGCTGTAGCCACTTCTACACGTTCACCTGTTTCAATGGCTTTTTTGCATCGTGGCAATAATTCCTGATAATCCAAAGTTTGTTCTAATTCATGATTTTGCTTAATGGTTGCATAACGTCCCACTTTTGCAGGTAGATCGGGTTGATACAACAAGGCTGTTAAATCGATGCCGCCTGCTTTCCAATGATCGATTGCCTGGTTTGCTTCAATAACGTCAGTTCGACCAATCATTTCATTGATTGTACGGAATCCGAGTTCAGCCATTAGTTCACGCGCTTCACGTGCGATAAAACGCATAAAGTTAACGACATGTTCTGGATCTCCGCCATATTTTTCGCGTAGCTCTGGATTTTGAGTTGCAATACCAACAGGACATGTATCTAAATGACATACACGCATCATTACGCAACCAAGCACGACAAGAGGTGCTGTTGAAAATCCGAATTCTTCAGCTCCAAGTAGGGCTGCTGTCACGACGTCGCGACCGGTCATCATTTTGCCGTCTGTTTCGACAACAATTCGATCCCGAAGACCGTTTAAAAGAAGTGTTTGATGCGTCTCAGCTAAACCAATTTCCCACGGCAATCCTGTGTGCTTCAAGCTTGTTTTTGGTGCTGCTCCAGTTCCGCCGTCATAACCACTGATTAATACGACATCCGCACGCCCCTTTGCAACACCCGCTGCAATCGTTCCAACGCCTACAGCCGATACCAATTTAACGCTTATGCGTGCCGATGGATTGGCATTTTTTAAATTAAAAATCAGTTCCGCTAAATCTTCAATAGAATAAATATCATGATGCGGTGGTGGTGAAATTAATTCCACGCCTGGAGTAGAACCACGAACTTCTGCAATCCATGGATATACTTTCTTGCCTGGTAAGTGTCCGCCTTCTCCTGGCTTAGCTCCTTGCGCTACTTTAATTTGAATCTCATCCGCATTCACTAAATAATGGCTTGTTACACCAAAACGACCTGAAGCGACTTGTTTAATCGCACTACGGCGGTTATCTCCATTTTCATCAGGGATAAAACGAGAAGTTTCTTCCCCGCCTTCTCCTGAATTACTTCTTCCACCAATACGGTTCATGGCAACAGCTAGAGCTTCGTGCGCTTCTTTACTAATAGAACCATATGACATCGCACCTGTTTTAAAGCGCGCACAAATTTCGTCAACCGTTTCTACTTCATCAATCGGGACTGGCGTTCGTTTCTTAAAGGACATTAAGCCACGTAATGATTGAAGGTTCGCTTTTTCATCCGTTAGTAAATTCGTATATTTCTTAAAGACATCGTAGTTATTTGTCCGACATGCATGTTGCAATGTATGAATTGTTTTCGGATTGTATTGATGATTTTCTCCATTTTCACGGTATTGGAATTCATCACCTGATTCTAGTGCTTGATTGTCTCCTTGAGCTACAGGATATGCTGTTGCATGTCTCATGAGAACTTCTTGCGCAATGATATCAAGGCCAATTCCGCCCAGACGCGAAGAAGTACGTGTAAAGTATTTATCGATAACGTTCATATGAATACCGACAGCTTCAAAAATTTGAGCACCGCGGTAACTTTGAATCGTTGAAATACCCATTTTGGACAATACTTTAATGATGCCATCTGTAACAGCTTTAACATAAGTCGTTTCTGCTTCTTCAAAGCTTACATTTGGAATATCACCGATATCGATTAGGTTTTCAATCGTATCAAAAGCCAAGTAAGGATTGATACCTTCTGCACCATACCCCAGAAGAGCCGCAAAATGATGCACTTCACGAGGTTCTGCAGATTCGAGCAATATGCTCATTTGAATGCGCGTTTCTTGGCGAATCAAATAATGATGCAAACCTGACACAGCTAAAAGCGCAGGAATTGCCGCGTACTCTTCATTTACACCTCGATCAGACAAAATTAGTAGTTTGGCTCCATCTTTAATGGCTTGGTCTGCCTCAGCAAAAACTGCGTCCAACCTTTTTTCCATGGCTGCTGTACCTTCATCTTTTTTGAATAAAATTGATATCGTAGCAGGTTTGAAAACAGGAAGATCTTGCTGACGTAATTTTTCCAGTTCTGCATTTGTTAAAATTGGTGTTTCTAATCGAATGTGGCGCGCACTTTCCGGAGTTGGTTGCACCAAATTCGCTTCTGCTCCAATTGTGGTCCGCGCAGCTGTAATAATATGTTCACGGATCGCATCGATCGGTGGATTTGTTACTTGTGCAAATAATTGTTTAAAGTAGTTATAGAGAAGTTGTGGCTTTTTCGATAAAACAGCTAAAGGTGAATCATAGCCCATAGAACCAACAGGATCTTTTCCTTCAGTCGCTAACGGTTTTATGATTTTTTGAACTTCTTCCATTGTATAACCAAATGCTAACTGCCTTTTGATCAACGGTTCTGCATTAGTTGATTTAGATGGCATTACCGGCTCTGGAAAATCATCCATATCAAACATATTTTTATCGATAAAATCTTTATAAGGCAATTCTCCTGCTATTTGAAGTTTAATTTCTTCATCTGGAATAATCTTTCCTTCTTCTAAATCGACTAATAGCATCTTACCTGGACGTAAGCGATCTTTGTAAATAATGTCATCCGCAAAAATATCCAATGCGCCGACTTCTGAACCCATGACAATCATGCCGCTTTTCGTCACATAATAACGAGCAGGTCGAAGGCCGTTTCGATCAAGGCAAGCTGCAATTTGTTTCCCATCTGTAAAGACGAGTGCAGCGGGACCATCCCATGGCTCCATTAAAGTACTGTGGTACTCATAAAAGTCCCTTTTTTCTTTTTTTATCGTGTGATCGTTAACCCATGGTTCTGGTACCATCATCATTGCTGTATGCGCAAGAGATCTTCCAGATAAATGCAAAAATTCAAAACAGTTATCAAACATTGAAGAGTCACTGCCTGTTTCATCAATTACAGGTAAAACCTTTTTAAGGTCATCTTTATTAAATGCCGGTGATTCACACAGTACTTGACGGGCACGCATCCAGTTGACGTTTCCTCTCAATGTGTTGAATTCACCATTGTGGATGGAGTAACGATTAGGGTGCGAACGCTGCCAACTTGGGAAGGTGTTCGTACTAAAACGAGAGTGGACGAGAGCTAACGCTGATTTGAATTCAGGGTGGTTGAGGTCTATATAAAATGAATCTAGTTGTTCTGGGATAAGCATACCTTTATAAACAATCGTTCCTGCCGAAAGACTGCTGAAATATACATCTTTAAAATCTTCTTTGCCAAGCATAGCCTGCTCGATTCGTTTACGAATAATATAAAGTCGACGCTCGAGGTCAATTCGGTTTTCCAAGCCATGCGCGGCTCCGATAAACACTTGTCGAATAACCGGCTTCGTTTTTGATGCCACTTTTCCAACAAACGAATCATTGACGGGTACTGGTCGCCATCCGAGACAAATTTGTCCTTCTTCTTGAATAATTTGATGAATCATTTCTTTTGTTTTCATACGTAAATCATAGTCTTGCGGCATAAAGAGCATACCAATGCCGTACTTACCTTCTTCTGGCAATGTAATTCCTTCTTTTTCACATTGCTTTAAGAAAAAGCGATGTGGAATTTGAGTTAAAATTCCAGCGCCATCTCCAGTGCTCGTATCTGAGGATTGTCCGCCGCGATGCTCAAGATTACACAATATATTAATCGCATTTTGTACGATTGCATGTGATTTTTCTCCATTTATGTTGGCGATCATCCCGATTCCGCATGCCTCATGCTCTTGATCTGGATGATAAAGCCCTTGTGGAATTGGGTATTCTTTTTTACTCATCAAACCGCCTCCTTCATAACACTCATGTGTCATAATATTTTGATAGTATATCATAAGTCTGAATATATATACAATTCCCTAAAGTAAAAAAATACTAATAATAGTGCCGAATCCTTAACATATCAATGAAAACGTTTCCATTTCATGAATCTTAAACAGAATACTCCTATAATGAAAAAATGCATATTTATACAAGTCAGACAATTTAAAAATTAAAAAACCCCATTTTGTATGGGGTTTTTTGCTTATATTTATTCATTTTTTATAGCATCAAAAGAATGAATTGCCTGTAAAAATGCTTCTCCGTATTTTTCAAGCTTATTTGCACCTACGCCGTTTACTTTTAAAAATTCAGCTTCGTTCTTCGGTTTTCTCGCTACCATGTCTTGCAATGTTTTATCAGAAAAAATAACAAAAGGTGGAACTCCAGCACTCTCTGCTAATTTCTTGCGAATAACGCGCAATTCTTCAAATAAAGGATCGTTAGTAGCGATCTGTTTTGTTACGACAGCCCCTTTTCTTAGAACCTGTCGTTTACCTAACAATACATCTCTTCCACCATCAGGAACATAAATCGTTGGAAATGACCCTTGTTCTACAGCTAACAATTCTTGAGAAATCATAAACTCAATTAGATTTGAAACTTCCTTCGAATTTTGGTGTTTTAAAATTCCATAAGTCGAAAGTTTATCAAAACCAAAATCCAGTATTTTTTTATTGCGCGAACCTGTCAACACTTGAGCTGTCATCACTTTGCCAAATTTCTGTCCCATGCGAATAACACATGACAGCACCATTTGAACATCTTTCGTGACATCCAGACTTTCACGATCATCTAAGCAATTCCCGCAATGTCCACAAGGTTCCGCCGCCGTGTCTCCAAAATAATGGATGATAAACTGTTGTAAGCAATTTTCGGTATGACAATAGTCCACCATCCCTTGCAATTTCACTAGTTCTCCTGGAATTCGACTAGGGTCTTGCGCTTGGTCGATTAAAAATCGTTGTGTTTGGACATCTTGCGACGCGTACAACACAATACATTCACTCGGCAAACCGTCTCGCCCAGCACGACCTGCTTCTTGATAATAGCTTTCCATGTTTTTGGGGACTTGGTAGTGAATTACGAACCTTATATTGCTTTTGTCTATCCCCATTCCAAATGCATTTGTTGCTACCATAACTGTTACTTCGTCATTTAGAAAACGTTCTTGACCACTTTTTCTTTCATGGTCCGGCATTCCTGCATGGTACTTGGCCGCCTTGATGCCTTTTTTTAGTAGCATCTCGTAAACTGAGTCTACTGTTTTGCGCGTAGCAGCGTAAATAATACCTGCTTCTTTATCGTTTTTCGCCACATATTCTTTTACGAACCGCTCGCGGTCTTGTCCACGCACAACTGAAAAGGTTAAGTTTGCCCGTTCAAAACCAGTCATCACCGTATGTTGTTCTTCGATATTCAATATTCGACAAATATCCTCTCGAACTTGGGGAGTCGCAGTAGCGGTCAAGGCCAAAACTGTTGGATTATTTGGAAACAACTCTGTCATGCGACTGATCAAGCGATAACTTGGACGGAAGTCGTGACCCCATTGCGAAATACAATGAGCTTCATCAACTGCAATCAGCGGGACGTGTACTCCTTGTAATTCATTAAGAAACATTTCTGAATCCAATCTTTCTGGAGCAATGTAAAGCAGTTTAATGGCTCCGCGCTGAACATCGATCAAGGTCTCTCGAACTTCATCAAAACCGAGAGAACTATTTATATAAGCAGCTGGAATACCCGCTGCTAAAAGTGCATCTACTTGATCTTTCATTAATGAAATCAAAGGAGATACAACTATTGTGGTTCCTTCCATGACTAACGCCGGAATTTGGTAGCACATCGACTTACCTCCGCCTGTCGGCATGACGCAAATCGAATTATGTCCTTCAAAAACTTGCGTAATGGCTTGCTCTTGGCCGATTCGGAATGACTCATAGCCAAAATGGGACTGTAGTAATTGCTTTGCGCTTTCCAACAAAATCGAACACTCCTAATACTCGTATCGTTAAGTTAGCTTACCACATTTTTGTAACTTTTTCTGTGGCAGAATCTTGAGAAGCGCATACAAAAAAATGTTCACTCCTTGAAAAGGAGTGAACATTTTTAGTGGTTCTATCTACTATTAAGAAGTCGCTGTGCCATAGCTACCCATACGGCGTTTAACCTGAATGAATGATGCGGCCTCAGCAATCTCAGTTTGATTTAGTGGTTGATCATCTAGCATTAAATTGTAGTCATTTAAGAAACTAGTATTTTGAAGATCTACATTGATAGTCCGTTCGTCACGATCCAGCAAACTGTCGACCGAAATCTCAAAATAATCAGCAAGTCTTTCAAGATGAACTACAGAAACTTGTTTTTTCCCACTTTCATAAGCCCAAACCGTACTTTTTGCAAAGCCGATTGCTTCTGCTAATTCTTCAGTAGATAGTCCTTTAGCTTCTCTTAAATCCTTGATTCGTTTGCTTAACTGTTTCATTTACATTCCTGCTCCCTAAAAAATATTCTAACTATTTTAAATATACTGCACTTTGAGTTTTTTTGCAATAAATACATGGATATTATTTAAAAAAATTGTGAATAATTAGTGAACAACAACTAATTATTACTAAATATGGTATTTAAATAGGTTATATTATTTACTTTTTTTAACACTATAAATAATTTTTCAAATAACAGGTAAATAGACACTTTAAAATCAGAACCTTTTTTCGGCACGAACCTAATTTTTATTTTTCTTTTACTTTTTCTGATCAATAAATAACAATGCCTTAATTTCTTCTATATAAAGGAGCAAGAAAGCCAGTTACAATTTAACAGCTAGTTTAATTAAGATTAAAGTTTACTATAAAACTTTTGTGTTCAGAATTTAATAACTATTTTGAAAAAATAATATCTTACCATTTTTAAGTCGTATTACACCTTTAAAGAAGGCTTTAGTATTGATTTTAAAATTTATTTTGATTTTTTCAATTAAAAAAAGTATTATGTTAGAATAAACAAAATGGAGGTTAGTATGATGTCTGAAAAATATTCTCGACAAGAGATTGTTAAAAGTGTTCCTCAAAAAGGCTTTTTTGGTCATCCAAAAGGGTTGTTCACATTGTTCTTCACTGAGTTCTGGGAACGGTTCTCTTATTATGGAATGAGAGCGATTCTAGTTTTCTATATGTATTACGAAATGTCCGAAGGTGGACTTGGTCTTGATCAGACGACGGCTTTATCTATTATGTCTATTTATGGATCGCTCGTTTACATGTCCGGAATTATCGGTGGTTGGTTAGCCGACAGGATATTTGGTACTTCTAAAGCTGTATTTTACGGTGGAATACTTATTATGCTTGGGCATATTGCTCTAGCAATACCTGGAAATTTAGCTTTATTCTTTGTTTCAATGGTCTTAATTGTACTGGGTACCGGTTTATTGAAACCAAACGTATCGAGTGTAGTCGGTGAAATTTATGCAGAAAATGATGATCGCCGCGATGCAGGATTCAGTATTTTCTATATGGGTATCAATATGGGTGGTTTCTTAGCACCGTTAATCGTTGGTACAGTTGGGATGAAAATCAGCTTTCACTTAGGTTTCAGTATTGCAGCTGTCGGGATGTTCCTTGGTTTGGTTATTTTCGTACTGACGAAGAAAAAGAATCTTGGTTTGGCAGGAACGGTTGTACCAAACCCGTTATTACCTTCTGAACGTAAAGCAACAATTAAAGCGTTTACTATTGGTGCATTGGTAATTGCAGCGGCAATTGCTATTGGAATTCCAACAGGATTATTGACCTTTAACAGCTTTGTCGGGATTGTCGGGGTTTTTGGTATTTTAATTCCGGTTGTCTATTTCACTGTTATGTACCGTAGTAAAAAAACAACAGAAGTGGAACGCTCGCATCTGTTAGCCTATATTCCTTTATTTATCGCATCCGTTATGTTCTGGGCAATTCAGGAGCAGGGTTCTACTATTCTTGCTGCATATGCAGATAAACGCACAGATCTTGAATTTGCAGGATTCACGATTTCTCCTGCTTGGTTCCAATCATTAAATCCATTATTCATCATTATGTTAGCTCCGGTTTTTGCCTGGTTATGGGTTAAACTTGGAAGCAAACAGCCATCGATTCCGCAAAAATTTTCTCTTGGATTACTATTTGCCGGTTTATCTTTCTTAGTTATTTTATTACCAGTTTATTTCGGCGGACCAACAGCATTGGTTAACCCACTTTGGCTTGTTCTTAGTTATTTTATTGTTGTATTAGGTGAGCTTTGCCTATCTCCAGTTGGATTATCAGCAACAACTAAATTGGCTCCTGCCGCTTTCTCAGCTCAAACAATGAGCTTGTGGTTCCTTTCTAACGCTGCTGCTCAAGCAATTAACGCACAGTTGGTTAAGTTCTACACAGTTGAAAACGAAATGATGTACTTCGGAATTATTGGTGGTGTGTCTATCGTTCTAAGTATCGCGTTGTTCGTCTTTGCTCCACGTATTCAAAGCTTTATGAAAGGCGTTCGCTAATTACCATAAAAGCAATCATAAAAACCCCGACAGTTTTTTACTGTCGGGGTTTTAGACTGTAGACAAAGTCTTAATAAGATGAATAGTGGTGTATAACCTCCAATCGATCTGGCCACTTCGCTTTCCTGTGGGCTCAGCTTCAGCCTCCTCGTCACTGACGTTCCTGCGGGGTCTTCAGCTTTCGCTATCCCACGGGAGTCTTCGTAGCCAGACCGATTGGAAGCATTTAGCTTTAATCAAAAAGGAGACTCCTCATTTGGTTCTTACTAAGAGCGTATTAATACGCTTCATAAGCCCAACACTTCAGGATTCGGAGCGCAAGCCCGCGGAAAGCGTCCGCCTGGAGCGCAGAATTCGATAGAAACAAGATGAAAAAACTATACATTCTTTACCGGTTATAACTATTCTTTTGTCTACAAGCCGAAACCCCGACAGTTTTTTACTGTCGGGGTTTTGTACTTACTTGAAAAAATCTTCTTATTTTATTCGCTTCAGGTGGACGTGTCCGGACTCACAGGATGTGAGTCATGTAGCTTTGCGACAGGACGTCGCTATGAATTTTTAAACGTTTCTTCTATAATATTAGTCGTTTGCTATAATCATGCCCATTTGACGTGCAAAGGCAATTGCTTGATCAGTAGAAACAGTGCAACCCTGAAGTTTGTCTATTGATACTTGAATGCTTTCAAAAGTGTTGGTGCTAAGATCGATTCCGTTAAGACTTGTTTGCGTAAAGTTGATGTCATTTAGATCACATAACCGGAATTCACTGTTCTTTAGTTCCATTTCATAAAAGTCGGCAAACCTCATGGTAGAAGAAACAAAGCTAACTGTGTTACATAAGGTAAAACCAAAAGTAGCATAATTTAGCATGCATTCTTCAAAGAGCGTATGACGAATTCCTGCTTCAGCAAAATTGGTCCCCATCAGTTTGGAGTTTCGAAATTCAGTTCGGTGAAAAACTGCACGGCTCATGTCCATGTTTGATAAATCACAATTCAAGAATATTACATCGACAAACTCCGAACGGGGCCAGCTCGCTTCAAGAAATGTAACATTTTCAAATACCACTCTATCGATATGGAGTGCTTCCTCTGTATTAAAGTCAATGGTTTCCTGTGAAATTCGGCAATTGCTTATGTAATGATCATCCAATGCCTCTGTAAAAGAACGTGTTTCTAATTCTTTTGGGAGCAAAGGTGTTAATCTTTTTGTTTTTTTCATGTCGCAGTCTCTCCTTTTGAACATACAAAAGACCGCCTCAATGACGAAGCAGTCTTTTGTTGTGTTTTATTTATTTTTTTACTAGTTCTTTCCCTAAACATTCATCAATAATTTCAGGTAATTCGATTCGATCTTCCGTTACTTCAACTTGATATATTTTATTGTCGTGCATGAATTTAAAGATTCCGTTATCAAAATCGGTACCAATTTCTTTAAAGAAAATCCCTTCAAGCTGACAATTTTTCGATTGTGTAAAATGGACTTTATAGCTGTCGTCGTCTTTCATCAAGTAACAGCGTACACCTTTTTCAAACTCGTCACCTTCGACGCCCTTAACTGTTCGCGCGACTGAAACCACATGCAAGTCTACAAAAGGAATTTCGCGAAGCAGCATGTTCAAGAATGAGCCTTTCGTGATTTCTTCCCATCTACTTCTTGCTGTCTGCCCCATGACAATTTGGGTAATATTGCAATCATGCGCCACTTCCCCAATCACTTTTGCAGTCGGCCGTTTTTCATTATCACGAACTATAAATTCTTCAGCATCATACTCTTCAGCAAGTTCTCTCCATCGTTCAATATAAGAGGCTTTTTCAGCATCAAATTCATTAACAGACATTGGATCTACCGTTAAAATATACAACGGACAATCTAGCATGGTAGCAAGCTTGTTACCCCGATTGATCAAACGTTCACCATTCGGTCCGTAAAAAACACACACCAAAATACTTTCATCCATTCGTCCTCTGATTTTTTTCATTTATGTTCACCTCACTGAAAATATAATCTGTATATCATTCTTCAAAACTATGAAATTATACTTCTTCCTATACAGGAAATCAAGTGTTCTAGATAATTTCTGGATTTTTCACCTAATCACATTTTCTAGATTCTTCATCAATACTGGCTGACAAATGAAAAGCATACTGATTTCCTGTATAATTTAGATTGATTGCCTTGCGAACCCTTACTATAGTACAAGACGGGACAAGCGTAAACCTTTTGCCCTCATTATATACCTGCTCTATTACTTTTACATTTAAAACTACTTATTTAGTCTATTCCAGGAGGTTTTGCTGTGTATCTATTGATCTTGGCCATTTTAATTCCTTTCGTTTTTACTGCCCTTATTCCACTTATACATAATCGAGTTGGCTCGATTCATCTTGGTTGGCTCGTATTAATTGTGCCAATCGCATTGTTCAGTATGTTTGTTATCCAAATCCCCGCTATTGCTAATGGTGATACTCTGATTCAAACAGTCCATTGGATTCCTTCAATAGGTATTAATTTTACTGTTTATCTTGATGGTCTTAGTTTAATTATGGCTTTGCTAATCACAGGTATGGGCGCACTTGTCGTTCTCTACTCTATCTACTATTTATCACCATCTGATTCTTTTCCACATTTTTACGCCTATTTGCTGCTCTTCATGGGCGCTATGCTCGGAATTGTCTTATCTGATAACCTCCTTGTGCTGTATGTCTTCTGGGAACTAACGAGTATTTCTTCTTTCTTATTAATTGCATTTTGGTATCATCGTAAAAATTCACGTTATGGTGCACAAAAATCATTATTGATCACAGTATTCGGTGGATTAGGTATGCTTGCTGGCTTTTTAATGTTGCACTCTATGACTGGAACTTTCAGTATTCGGGAAATTATCATTACTATTAGCCAATATACGGATCACACCTTGTTTTATCCTGCGATGTTCTTAGTCTTGCTCGGGGCATTTACCAAATCCGCACAATTCCCTTTTCATATTTGGTTACCTGATGCGATGGAAGCACCGACACCCGTTAGTGCTTACTTGCACTCGGCAACTATGGTCAAAGCTGGTATTTATCTAGTTGCTCGCTTTACACCAGTTTTTGGTGGCAATGCGGCTTGGTTTTGGACAGTTACACTTGTTGGACTGATCACCTTATTCTGGGGAGCGTATTGCGCGGTTCGTCAAACCGATTTAAAAGCTTTACTTGCCTACTCGACAATTAGTCAATTGGGCTTAATTATGAGCTTATTCGGCCTTGGTTCAGCAGCTATACACTTTGGCGATGGCGAGCAAGGGGCCTTTTATGGGTTAGCTATTTTTGCCGCCCTTTTCCACATGGTCAACCATTCCACATTTAAAGGTGCGCTATTCATGGTAGTTGGGATTGTCGATCACCAAGTAGGAACACGTGACATTCGGCGCTTGGGTGGACTAATGGCAGCTTTGCCAATTACCTTCACATTTGCTGTAATCGGTAGCTTTTCAATGGCTGGACTGCCATTTTTAAATGGCTTCTTAAGTAAAGAAATGTTTTTTACAGCTTCCGTTAATGCGGCTGGACTGCCTATATTTGGTGCTTCAACATGGGGATTAGTCATTCCAATTATTGCTTGGGTTGCTTCGGTATTCACTTTTGTTTACTGTATGATTTTCGTATTCCGCACTTTTTTTGGAACACCTCAACTAAAAAGGGGTGTTAGAAAACCAGTTGAGCCTACCTTAGGAATGCTCGTTTCTCCAGCTATACTTTGCGTATTTATTATTGGGTTATTTTTTGCTCCAAACTTGCTAGGTGATTATTTATTAAAACCTGCATTGAATGGCGTTATTCCAGGAATTTCAGGAGCTGCTCCTCATATTTCCGCATGGCACGGCTTGAATACAGAATTATTTATGACAATCGGTATCGTAATTGTTGGGACGATTCTTTTCCTTACTTTCCGCAGCTGGTTTAAAATCTTCCGGATTCAACCAGCAGGTTGGACGTTTACCGCTGTTTACAACTCATTTTTGAAAAATTTAAAAAGAGCGGCTAACTGGATTACGACGCATTATATGACAGGCCACTTACCCTCTTATTTTGCTTATATCTTTATGTTCTTTATGTTAATAGCTGGAGGTACACTCTTATTTACAGGAGCACTATCGATTGATTTGACTGCTGACTCGCCTATCAGTGTTTATGAAGGCTTACTCACCGCAGTAATGGCAATTGCAGCGATCAGCATCTTGTTTGCTAAGTCCCACCTTTCAGCAATTTTATTAAATGGCGTATTAGGTTTTTCTATTGCGATTTTCTTTGTGCTCTTCCGTGCACCTGATTTAGCATTAACACAGCTTGTTATCGAAACCGTCACAACTGTCTTATTTCTATTATGTTTTCTCTTTTTACCAGCATGGACTGCTGAAGATTCTTCCAAACGAATAAAACTTCGAAACGCATTAATTGCGATTGGTGGTGGACTTACGGTTACATTAATTGGTTTAACCGTTAATAGCGGCAAATTATTCGATAGCATCTCTGGTTATTTTGAAAATTCCTATGAACTCACAGGTGGAGAAAATATTGTGAATGCCATTTTAGGTGACTTCCGGGCCTTCGATACAATGCTTGAATCCCTCGTTTTGTTTATTGCAGGACTTGGTGTCTATACATTGATTCGCCTAAAGCTTGGAAAGGGGTCGGGGAAAGATGAACATCAATGATGTGATATTAAAAACGGTATCAAAAGCTGTTGTGTTGATCATTTTAACATTTGGTATTTATTTATTTTTCTCAGGACACAATCAACCAGGTGGCGGGTTTATTGGAGGTTTAGTTATTGCATCTGCTTTTGTACTGATGTTTTTATCCTACGATTCAGAAACTGTCAGTGAGGCATTACCTATCGATTTCAAGAAACTTTCTGGTCTCGGTGTACTACTCGCTATGACGAGCGGAATCGCACCCATGTTTTTAGGTGGTGCTTTTCTAAGTCAAAGTTTCGGCTATTTTGATTTGCCGATTTTCGGTAAAACTGAATTGGCCACTGTTACCATATTCGAAGCCGGCATCGCATTAACGGTCATTGGTGTTGTCGTGAATATAATTCTAAGCATAAGTGAGGATGAGTAGCCTGTGGAATCATTGATCATTGTTTTGGTCGGCGTCCTTACCACGGTCGCCATCTATCTCGTTTTATCTAAAAATGTAGTTCGCATCATATTAGGGACAGCCATTTTATCTCACGCAGTCCATCTTCTCATCTTATCGATGGGCGGTTTGAAACTTGGGACTGTTCCACTACTCGGAGAAGAAGCAGGCAAGTATGTGGATGCTTTGCCTCAAGCATTAATTTTAACGGCAATTGTTATTAGCTTCGCCGTTACAGCGTTTATCCTCGTACTTGCTTACCGCGCCTATCAGGAATTAGGGACCGATAATTTAGGGGCTATGCGAGGTTCTGATGATGAATAATATTTTAGTTTTGCCGATGTTGCTCCCAATTATCGTAGGTGTATTACTGATTTTTCTTCGGACTTATGGTCGGATTCAAGCATGGATCAGCTTAGCTGCCATGGCATTAACTACTGGCATTTCAGCCTATCTTCTACATAAAGTTCAAACAGACGGCATTATGCGGCTGGACTTTGGAGGATGGGAACCGCCTTTTGGTATTTTGTTTGTTGCCGATTCATTTGCTGTTTTGCTGGTACTGACATCGAGTATTGTCACTGCAATTTGTTTGAGTTACGCGCTTATTTCTACTAGCAAAGAGTTGCAAACTATGTATTTTTACCCTACCGTGCTATTTTTAGTAGCCGGTGTTAATGGATCTTTTTTAACTGGGGATTTATTTAATCTTTTTGTTTGTTTTGAAGTCATGTTGCTGTCTTCTTATGTATTACTGACTTTAGGTAATTCCAAGCGTCAGTTACGTGAAGCTATTAAGTATGTATCCATCAATATCGTTTCTTCATGGTTCTTCCTAGTCGCTCTGGCTTTTCTTTACGGAGCCCTTGGCACATTAAATATGGCTCATTTGGCTGACCGTGTTTCAGAAGTGGGACAAACCCCTTTACTCACCACAATTAGTATTGTCTTTCTAATTGTTTTCAGCTTAAAAGCTGGATTGCTTCTGTATTTTTGGTTGCCAGGATCTTATAGCTCGCCACCTATTGTCACCTCTGCCCTATTTGGTGCTTTGCTGACAAAGGTCGGCATTTATGCACTGTTCCGTATGTTTTCACTGATTTTTCACCACCAGCCAGAAATCACACATACCATTATCGGAATTATGGCAGCACTCACTTTAATCGGCGGAAGTCTCGGAGCGATTTCATTTAATGATCTTCGTAGCATCGCAGCTTATAATGTCGTCATTGCGGTTGGGTTTATACTCGTTGGATTAGCCATTGCGACGCCTTCAGCGATTGAAGGCTCTATTTACTACATTATCCACGATATGGTTGCTAAGGCGCTGCTGTTCCTACTTATCGGGACGATGATTACGTTAAGCGGTACGTCAAAAATGGCAGGCATGAGTGGTCTCATGAAAAACTATCCTTTACTTGGCTGGTCTTTCTTTATTGCCATGCTATCACTTGCTGGTATTCCTCCGCTCAGCGGCTTTATCGGTAAAGTCTTAATTTCGAGTGCTGCTATCGACAACGGTTCGTATGTGTTGTTGGCATTGTCCTTACTTTCAAGCATCTTTGTCCTTTACTCTTTGCTTCGCGTCTTTAAAAATTGCTTTTGGGGTGAAACCATTGTTAGTAAAGAAGAGCAGTTGCCATTACGTAGAGGTGTCGTAATCCCCTGCCTAGTACTTGTAGGTTTAACGATCCTTATCGGTTTAGGCACAGAAATGATGTCTCCCTATGTTACCAATGCCGCGGAAACACTATTGAACCCTAGCATCTATATTGATGCGATCTTAGACAAAATCTAGTCGTCCAGTTCTACTGAAAGGAGTGAAATAGAGTGCCAGCTCAGTTTCTTTTAAATTTAACGATTGCGTTCTTATGGACTTTATTAATGGATGAAGATGCTTTTTATGTCAGAACTTTTCTGACTGGTTATTTGATTGGAGTTGGAATTCTTTTCCTGATGCATCGTTTCTTTGGAACAAAGTTCTACTTATTACGCGTCTATTCCACGATTAAGTTACTGTTAATTTTTATATCGGAACTTTCTCAATCCAGTCTGCTAATTATGAAACAAATTTTAAGTCCAAGATTAAATATAAAACCCGGTATTTTCACCTATGAACATAGTATGGAAGGTGATTACGAATTAACGACATTGGCACTCTTGCTCACTTTGACTCCGGGCTCTGTGGTTATGGAAGTATCGCCTGATGGAAAAACGTTCTACATCCATGCAATGGATGTAGAATCTTCTCGAGAATCTGTATTAAAGTCTATCAAGGTGTTTGAAAAAGCAATTATGGAGGTGACGAGAAATTGATCGATACAATATTGACGATCTCCCTATCTCTTTTTATTCTAGCCATCATTTTGGCATTGTACCGCATTATTCGCGGCCCTTCTATGCCAGACCGTGTAGTGGCCCTCGACATGATTGGGGTTAACTTGATTTCTGGTGTAGCGGTATTTTCAGTCGTTCTTAGTACGCACGCATTTCTCGAAGTTATTCTGATTGTTGGGATTTTGGCATTTATCAGTACCCTTGCGTTAGCACGCTATGTTGAAAGGGGCGATATCGTTGAGCATAAACACAATCGGTGAATATTTCGGTGTTTTCTTAATTTTAATCGGAAGCATTATGGCAGTCATCAGCGCGATTGGAATTCTTCGATTGCCGGATGTTTACACTCGTTCACATGCCGCTACTAAAAGTTCGACTCTGGCTGTTTTACTGTCCTTGTCCGGCACCTTTATTTATTTTTGGGCATCGGAAAATTTCATCAGCGTTCGACTACTGCTCGGGATAACGTTTGTCTTTTTAACTGCTCCTGTATCAGGTCACCTGATCACACGAGCCGCTTATCGGTCTAACGTTAAACTAGCCAACGCTTCTACAGAAGACGCCTTAGAAAAGTTGTTTAAAAAATAAACAGGCGCACTTTGCATGGGCTATAGTTACACTCGATTTATTCGAGTTATCTATAGTCTTTTTTATTGGAACTAAACTTATATGGGTAAATTGAAGATAGATAAGCACTCTTCTTTGTTGATCGTAATAGTTACGGGATATAGAATGATAATTTTTTCAACAAATCAAAATTTCACTATAAATATAGTTCGAGAATAGTAGTAGAAAAAGAAGTTAAGAAGGGATAATCGATTTAACTTGAATGAAATTTGGGTATATGTAAACTAAGACGGGGTCAATATAGACAAAGAATGGATTATATGAAAAACTTAAGAAATGATAACTAGCAGAAAGCAGGGTTTGGAATGAGTGTAGAATTAAAGGAAAAAGGTCGTTTAGATGCCTTAACTGTATTTTTTAAAGTAACAGCTGCCTATACCCTGTCTTTATTCATGAAAAAGAAGGACGGCAAGAAAATTGTTTTAGTCGGAGGAAACCTTGGAGAGAAATACGAAGATAATGCTGCAGTTTACCACAAATATTTACTAAAAAATCATAAAGAACAAGTGACTGCTTATTGGATGTTCGATCCTAAAACCACATACGCTAACGATCAAAAAATTGAAAATGCGATTCCGCTTGGAAGTTTCAAAAATTACGTACTGTTTTTCCAAGCTGACTATACGTTCCATGGGCATTCTCTTCTTTATGATATTGTCCCGGCAGCAGATAAATTTCTTTTTCTTAACCGGAAAACAATCATTACTCACATTAGTCACGGTATTGAAGGATTTAAGAAAATACTCATTCAAAAAGAAGATATTCCTTTATTAAAAAGAACTGATTATTTTAATTGTGCATCGCAATATGAATACAATTTAAAGTTACATGAGTGGAAAATGCCTGAGCATAAATTGATTATTACAGGTTTTCCTCGCTTCGACCGATACCCACCACAACAGCCTGCTAAAGAAGTTAAAAATATTTTGATGATGATGACTTGGCGGGAATGGCTTTTTGACTTATCTAAAGAAGAATTTACCAATAGCGCTTATTTTAAAAGTACCACCGGCTTATTAAAGCATGAGGGCATTCAAAAACTATTGATTGATTACGACATTCACCTGAACATTGCGTTGCATCCTTTTATGAAAAAATTTGAAAGCTACTTTACCAATCTATCAAACGATGAAAACCGCGTTACATTCCTTGATTTTAATAAACAAACAATCGAGCAATCTATTGATCAAAACGATATGTTATTGACCGATATCACGAGTGTATCTTGGGATTTTCTCTATCTCAATAAACCCATTATTTTCTATATGTTTGATCAACAAGAATATTTAGAAAAGCGTGGTGCCTATTTAAACATGGATACAGATCTTTCAGGCTATAAAGCAAACTCTATCGAACATGTTTATGAGTATTTGAAAAAAATTATAGAAGAGAAAATTACTTGGAACGACTGGTATCCGAAAGCAACAGATTATATCGATTATTTCGACCAAGACAATTGCAAACGGTTAACCCACCGTGTCATGAATTTACAATAGTTCCACGTGAAACTATTAAAAATTGTAATAAAAGGACTTAGAAAAGTATGCTATTTTTCTAAGTCCTTTTTAAAATTCTAGTTGTAATTCGACGGGACAATGATCAGAACCCCATACATCCTTGTGTATTTTCGCGCTTTGTAGATGCGACTCAAGTCTATGGGAAGCTAGGAAATAATCGATTCGCCATCCGACATTTTTCTTGCGACAATTAGAGCGGTAAGACCACCAAGAATAATGCCCTTCTTCTTCTGGATAGAAATGACGGAACGTATCAACAAATCCACATTCTAAAAACTGTGTCATTTTCCCTCGTTCTTCAGGTGTAAATCCAGAATTCTTTTTATTAGCTTTTGGATTTTTTAAATCGATTTCATTATGTGCTACGTTCAAATCTCCGCATAATAGTACGGGTTTATGAATATCTAAGGTCTTTATAAATGTCAAAATAGCATCTTCCCACATTAACCGATAGTCTAAACGCAACAAGCCATGTTGAGAGTTTGGTGTGTACACGGTTACTACATAATGGCTATCAAATTCTAATGTAATCATTCGCCCTTCAGTATCGAGTTCTTCTATTCCTAAGCCGTATTGAATAGATAATGGCTGTTGTTTCGTAAAAATCGCTGTTCCTGAATAGCCTTTTTTATGGGCATAATTCCAATACGTGTAATAGCCAGGAAGGTTCATGTCGATTTGTCCTTCTTGCAATTTAATTTCTTGTAAGCAAAATACATCGGCGTTAGCTTCAGTAAAAAATTCCATAAAGCCTTTTTTCATAACAGCACGAAGGCCATTAACATTCCACGAAATTAACTTCAAAAATTACCCCTTCTTTCTCTTCAATAATTCTATATGAAGCCTCAAGAAGACTCAAGAAATGTAAATTTTCTGTATTTTTTTAAATATTCCGCATCATTTACAAGTAACTTCTTGTACAATGAAACTATCTGATAAAGCACAGCGTCAATCATCGCAAATACAGTCTCTGAAATTTAGTCATTCGCCCGATTAGGATAAGAGACAAAGGAGATTAAACCATGAAAAAGTATTCAAAAGAAGAAAAAAGTTGGGCGCTATACGATTGGGGAAGTTCTGCTTATTCAATTATTATTACAACAGCCGTATTTCCGATTTACTATAAAGCTTCTGCTACTGACGCAGGCGTCAGTTTATCAGACTCAACGGCTTACTTAGGGTATACGATTGCGATCTTCACGTTCATATTGGCGATGATTGGACCTATATTAGGCACGATCGCCGATTATGAAGGCATGAAAAAACGATTTTTTACTGGATTCTTTTTATTAGGAACCATTTCAACAGCTCTACTAGCATTTATACCAAGTGAAAATTGGTTATTGATGTTAATTTGTTATGTGTTTGCCGCTCTCGGTGCGACCGGTGCCAATTTATTTTATGACGCATTTATTGTAGACGTAACGACGGAAAAGCGCATGAATAGCGTATCTTCTTTTGGTTACGGATTGGGTTATATCGGCTCTACAATTCCGTTTATCCTTTCAATTGCCCTTATATTACTCGCTCAAAATGGGGTACTTCCCATTTCTGTTACTGTTGCTAGTCGCATTGCCTTTTTAATCACTGCGATTTGGTGGATTGTTTTCTCAATTCCAATGTTCCGCCATGTTAAGCAAGTCCATTATATTAAGCGGGAATCACATCTTGTTCAACAAAGCTTTAAACGTTTAGGCAAAACAATCCGAGAAATCCGTCAATACCGTGCATTGGTCTTGTTCTTAATTGCTTATTTCTTTTATATCGACGGAGTCGGAACCATTATTGCCTTATCAACCGCTTATGGAACCGATTTAGGTTTAGATTCATCAAGCTTACTGATTATATTATTTGTAACGCAAGTAGTCGCGGCTCCATTCGCGATTCTTTACGGTCGTTTGGCTAATCGATTTACGGGCAAAAAAATGCTTTATGTGGGGATATGCGTTTATATTGTGATTTGTATCTACGCCTTTTTCCTCGAAACCATTACAGATTTCTGGATTTTAGCTATGCTCGTAGCAACGAGCCAAGGCGGTATTCAAGCACTCAGCCGCTCTTATTTCGGTAAACTTGTTCCTAAAGAAAACTCTAATGAATTTTTCGGATTTTACAACATTTTCGGCAAGTTCGCGGCAATTCTTGGACCTTTGCTTGTAGCCGTCACTTCTCAACTAACCGGCAAATCCAATATGGGTGTATTCAGTCTTGTGATATTATTTGTTATCGGCCTTATCGTCTTGTCTCGTGTACCTGAACCAAAACCTCATGAATCTGTAGATGAAGTATCAAATGTTTAAATTCAAAAAGGTGCCTTCCAATTAGATTGGAAGGCACCTTTTACTGATTATTTTTTATTGTGATCTTCAGCTTTTACTGTTACATTGCCTGCACTATCTTTTGTGATAGTTGCATCTTTCAAATCAACAACTTCAGTTCCGCCTTTTTCTTTATCGGCTTCTTTATTTGCTTTTTTAATTTCTTTTTCTACTGCTTTTTCAGCTTTTTCATGCTCTTTTTCAGCTTTTTCTTCTTGTTTTTCTTCTTTTTTCATTGCCTTTTCTTGCTCTTTTACTTCTTTTTCAATTGCTTTTTCTTGTTTTTTCACTTCTTTTTCTTCTTGCTTTTCTTCACGTTTTGCTTTTAGTTCATCCGCTTTTTCTTTAACGGTTTCAGTATAGTCATTCGCTTTTACTTTAGCTGTTTCTGTATAGTCAGTTGCTTTTTCTTTTAACTGATTTACTTTATCCTTTACTTGGTCAACAGCTCCGCCTGAACCTTCAGCGTTTTCTTCTTTTAAGGCAACTGCTTTTTCTTTAACAATTCCTTGAAGTTCTTTACCACTCTTCGGTGCTAATAAAAGCCCCGCCGCTGCTCCAATAATTGCACCAGTTGCAGCACCAGCTAAGAAACCTCCACCTCCGCCACTTTCTTTGCGGTCAGTTTCAGTAGATTGTGTATTTTGGATTTTACCACCGCGCACTAGACGCTCTTCTACTTCTTCTACGATTTCATATAATGTACGACCTTTAGCTTCAACAAGCGATACGCTCATGTGGTAGTCAGCTAAATCTGCCTGATCTCTGACAACGATCACGTCATAATCAGTCGAATCTGATTTTTCTTCAAGCATATCTGCCTGATACCCTTTTTTCTCTAATGCTTCGCGTACTGATGTAAATGGATGCTCAACTGCAATTTTTACCATACTCTTCCATCTCCCTTTATCAATGTCTATATCAATTATTGTTCCCTATTTGGGGAATAATAAACATTTACGGAATCTTCAATTTCATTGCCAGACTTGAATCGTATTTACTTTCTTCAGTCGTGCGACCACTAGTGCTCCTAAAACAGCACCGGTAAGACTAGAGATGAAAAAAGGTGGGATAAAAAAGAAGGCTCCAAATTCGGTTCCTAATAACAGACGAGCATAAGGTACTGCAATGAGAGATGCTATTAAACCTGTTCCTATTACTTCTCCTATTGCAGCGAACCAAATTTTTCCGAACTTAGCGTACATAATACCAGCCAAAAGGGCCCCAATCATGCCTCCTGGAAAAGCTAATAGCGAACCTGTACCAGTCAATACACGCACAACTCCGGTAACAAATGCGATGATTACTGCTGGACCTGGACCAAAAAAGACTGCTGCAATGACATTAACTGCATGTTGAATGGGATAAGCGCGTGCAATGCCCGCGGGAAAATACACAAAAGCAGAACCGGCAACTCCTATTGCAACGAACATAGCCATTAAGATTAGTTTTCTCGTATTCATCTGCCAATACCTTCTTTACTAGAATGTTGGAAAGCTCCTACTCGTTCAGCAATATCTTTAGCACTCGCTATTGCTGAAATAACCGCAACACCTGATACGCCAGCCTTCCATACTTGGTCAGCGTTTTCTGGTGTAATTCCACCGATACCCACAATTGGCAATTGAGGAAATTCACGTTTGACTGCCATGATTTCTTTAACACCCGCAGGCTTTTTGGCATCCGCTTTTGAAGTCGTCCCAAAAACCGGGCCCATGCCAACATAATCTGCACCAGCTTGGATAGCCGCTCTTGCTTCATCTACAGAATGAACAGAAACACCTAATAGTTTATTTTCCCCAATCAGTCGGCGCACTTGAAGAGCTGTTTCATCATCTTGACCAACATGAACACCGTCAGCACCGATGCTACATGCTAATTCGATATCATCATTAACGATGAAAGGGACTTTATAGCTTTGACATAGTTTTTGACAATGCAACGCAAAGTCGTTTAAGGCTGATCCCGTTAAAGATCCCTCTCCCTTTTCACGCAGTTGAAAGTGGGTAATGCCTCCTTCGAGCGCTCTCTCTAATACGACCAAAGGGTCTCTTGCTCCTGAATTTTGAGAACCCATTACAAAGTAAATTGCTGGTTTATTGGAAAACCTCAATTTTATTTACCTCCGTTTTTTCGTGTCTTCTCAGTTGATAAGCCCCGTGATTTGTAGGACCATGACCGTTACCAATATTCAATGGATCGCTGAGCGCTGCTTGGATAAACTCCTTCGCCGTCAAAATGGCCGCTGTTAGCTCTTGTCCTTTTGCGAGCTGTGCCGTTACAGCCGCTGCAAATGTGCATCCAGTGCCGTGCGTTTGGTTAGTCTCTATACGAGCAGATCGGTATACCGCTGTTTCCCTATTGATATGCAAAAAATAATCTTCTGCATAGTCTGGATCTGTACTATGGCCACCTTTAATGACAACCGATTGTGCTCCTAACGACAAAATATGTTCTGCTGCACGTCGTCGGCTAAAGACATCCGTAATAGAAATGCTCGTTAAAGCTTCTGCTTCCGGAATATTAGGTGTGACTAATAAAGCTAGCGGTAATAGATGGGTTTTTAATGCTTCTACCGCAGCAGGCTGCAATAAGTTCGCACCACCTTTCGCAATCATGACAGGATCTACAACTAAATTTCCCCAGCCAAACTGTTGAATCATTCTCGCTGTTTCTTGAATAATTTCTGGGTTAAACAACATACCTGTTTTCACTGCAGTTACGTCAAAATCACTGCCTATTGCCTCTAATTGAGTTTGAACAGCTTGCTTTGACATGGGATAAATCGCGCTAACACCCAGTGTATTTTGAGCAGTGACTGCGGTAATTGCTGAAGTCCCGTAAACGCCCAGCTCTTGAAAAGTTTTCAAATCCGCTTGGATGCCCGCTCCTCCTCCAGAATCTGAACCCGCTATAGTTAAGGTTTGTGGTGTTTTCTTCATACCGTTTCCTCCTGTAAAGAAATTCGTTTTTGTACTTCTTCATCTGTCAGGCTCGCTAATTGATTTAGAAAAGCTAGTTGAAATTCTCCAGGTAAATGTGCTTTTTGACTTGCTTGTTCACCCGCAATTGCGTAATCGCGTAAAACATCACAGGCGATTTCCACCGTTTTTTTAGTAGACACAGCAAGTCCAGCCGCAACGGCACTACTTAATAAACACCCTGTTCCTGTAACAGATGTCATCACCGGATTTCCAAAAGGAATTTCACGGACAACTTCCCCATCCGTCACGATATCTACAGGCCCTGTGACCGCTATGACTAATTTAAGTTTTTTTGCAGTGGTCATAGCCAGATTTTTAACGTCTAGAGAGCCTTCTCCGGCATCAACACCTTTTGACTGCCATTGTTCACCAGCTATCGCTGCGAGCTCTCCTGCATTGCACCGAAGCACATTTACGTGTACAGACTCTAAAATTTCACGGACAGCTTTTATTCGAAAGTCACTGGCCCCTGCTCCAACAGGATCTAACACTACTGGAATGCCTAATTGGTTGGCTTTTTTGCCAGCAATCAACATACTTTTAAGCGATTCCGTATGGAGAGTTCCGATATTTAAAGACAAAGCTTGTGATAAAGCAGCTAGTTCCGCCACTTCTTCAGGTGCTTCTCCCATAATCGGAGAAGCACCTATTGCTAATAGGCCATTTGCTTGAAAATTCGACACTACATGATTGGTGATGCAATGAACAATCGGTGCTTTTGCTTTTATTTGATGGAACACGCTACACACCTACTTTATCTACAGCGTCAATCGCCCAGGTTTCTTTTCTCCACGCTTGGTCCCAAAAGTTTAATTCGTAATAACTGCTCTTTTGGAAATGGTCTTTTAGTTCTTTGCGTCGTGCTTCTGGTAATTCTTCCGCTAACCGATTCATCCGGTCAATTTGTTCGTTAACGAGTTCTCCAAATTCTTCGGACCCGTAAGTCTCAATCCAACGGTCATAAATCGGATGATCAGGTTTTGCATGTTTCAATCGCTCACCAATTTCGTAATACAACCAGTAACAAGGCAATATGGCTGCTAATACATCTGCTAGTTCCCCTGCAGATGCCCGGTACATGTGTGATACGTATGCGTAAGCAGTAGGAGAAGGTTCGAATTGGGACCAATCTTTTTCGGTCACGTCTAAAATTTTCATAAAGGATTGATGTAAAGACAGCTCAGCTGTGCTGGTATGTGAGGCGTGAATCGCAAAACGTTGTGTGGTTTCTAAATCTTTTGCTTTAGATGCACCCAGCGCCTGGATTTTCGCAAAATGCGATAAATAATAAGCGTCTTGCATGACATAAAAACGGAATATGTCGACCGGTAATGTCCCGTCTTCAATTCCCTTAACAAACGGATGATCAAAACTTGCCTGCCATAAGTGGTCACATTCTTTTCTTACTTCTTTACAAAAAGTCATTTCTCCATCTCCTTTTTTGTGCTTGTACACAAAATAAAAACACCGCTCCCCAGTGAAGGGAAGCGGCGTGTGCAGTCGATAAGAAAATAGCAGACGGTCCGCCACTTCCCTCCGCTGGTATGATCCAGATCAGGTTCAAAGGGTCCGAGCTTATGCTCGTCTCAGCCGATATCCGGCTCCCCTAGTGGTGTTTTTATTTATGTTTTCGACATCACTATATCATAGATTCTGATAATTCTATAGTCTTTACAAAGTTCTTTTTGGTATTTTTGGATAGAATTGCGTATACACATGACTAGCATGCTCTAAAATGTTACTTCATAAATACGGTAATATCATTTTCATTTTTCTCCACCAACTTTTCTACCAAGTTCATATAATCTTCCCCAAATTCCTCCATCCATTCGAGGTCACTAATATCTCCACTCCCTAATTTCTCCTCAAGATACGCATTGATGTAAGCATTTTGTTCGTTAATTTTTTTAGCGTATTGTGTTTGGAACTCCTCAGGTGACATATCTAGTTTTTTAGCTTGAGCTATAGCATATGCACGTACTTGCTTACTGCCGTCATCTTTTGTATTTTCAGGAGGAAGTTTTTCAAAATCATCATGGTTTTTTTCTCCCGTCAACTGAGCAGAAATATCAAGGTCCATTTCCTTTACCTCTTGTTTGATCAACTCTACTTGTATTGCTGAATCTAAATAATTTAATGCCGCATCATCAGGATATAGAAATCGTAAATCCCCTATTGTAATTTCGTGGTTGTTTACGATAGCGGCCACTTCATCGTCCTCGTATGTTGAAATTCCGCTACAACTAGCTAACATAGTCGATCCAAGTAAAACCGCTATGCACAGAATCTTTTTCAATCCCCCACTTCCTTTCCTAACGCATGATCAATAAACTTCTACTTATAGAGTTTATACGTTTTTAAGGTTCAGAAAGTTTCGTTAACTGAAAATAAGATCCTAATTTTTAACACAAAAAAACGCCCCTGAAAATTCAGGAACGCTTGAGTTTATTAAACTGTTACTTCTTTTTTATCTTTTTTAATTTGTTTGCTTCGTAATTGACCACAAGCAGCATCAATATCTGCACCTTGCTCGTGACGTACGCCACAGTTAATACCTTTTTTCTTTAATGCATCATAAAATGCACTGATTGCTTCTGGTGTACTTTGTTGATATTGATCGTGCTCATCAACTGAGTTGTATGGAATCAAGTTAACGTATGACAAGTGACGCTTATCTTCTAGCAATTTTGCTAATTGATGCGCTTCTTCCACATGGTCATTCACATCACGCAATAAAATATATTCAAACGTAATCCGACGGTTGGATTTCTCCAAGTAGTAATCGATAGAAGCCATTAACTTCTCGATTGGATACGCTTTGTTTATTTTCATAATACGTGTGCGTAATTCATTTGTTGGCGCGTGAATCGAAATTGCAAGGTTAACTTGCAAACCTTCGTCTGCGTAATCGTAAATTTTTGGTACAATCCCACTCGTTGATACAGTAATGTGGCGAGCTCCAATTGCTAAGCCTTTTTGAGAGTTGACAACGTTTAAGAAGCCCATCAAATTCGTATAGTTATCGAATGGTTCACCGATACCCATAACAACGATATGACTTACACGCTCGTCTTTTTGTTGTGCATCAAAATGCGCTTGTACTTGCATAATTTGCTCAACAATTTCGCCCGCGTTTAAATCGCGGCTCTTTTTCAATAGTCCGCTGGCACAGAAACTACAGCCAATGTTACAACCAACTTGAGTGGTTACACATACAGAATTTCCGTATTTAAAACGCATCAATACCGTTTCAATCAAGTTGCCATCTTGCATTTGGAAAAGAAACTTAATCGTTCCGTCTGCAGATTCTTGTTTAACCGTTTCTTTTAACGTACGAATCAAAAAATTGTCTTCAAGCAGTTGAATGCATTCTTTCGAAAGGTTATTCATTTCCGCAAATTCAGTGACACGTTTAATATACAACCAATCCCATACCTGCTCCGCACGGTATTTTTTCTGGCCATTTTCTAAAAACCATTCTTTTAACTGGTCTATCGTTAATCCATAGATGGAATTTTTCATTTTAGAACCCTCATTTCAAATTTCACAATTGCTTATTATAATACTAAAAATAACGCTTGACAACAACTATTTTTGTTTAGACAGAAAAATCTGATTAAAAAACCGAGTTATATCAGGGGTTTAAGAATTGGCTTGGGTAAAAAGAAACGAATCTTCTAAGCTCAATTTCCTATTCAAGGAGGTGGAAATGAAAAAACCAGGCGCTTTTCGCGGACCTGGTTTTAGTGGATTATAAATTTATTGAACTCCACGGGTGCTCCCGCTTTTCTTGTCTAGCTCCGACTCTCAGATTCTAGGGTCATAAGCCACTCTAGCTGTGCGGCTGGAAACACGCCGCTGCGCCAGAGCGTCTTATGCCCGTCGAATCTACACGAGAGTCTCCGCTTTTCTTGTCTAGCTCCGACTCTCAGATTCTAGGGTCATAAGCCACTCTAGCTGTGCGGCTGGAAATACGCCGCTGCGCCAGAGCGTCTTATGCCCGTCGAATCTACACGAGAGTCTCCGCTTTTCTTTATACTAATTGCTCTTTTTTCTGTAGCATGGTACCGTTTTTCGCTAAGTCTGCATGCCACGAAAATGCTTTTTCTAATACATGTGGTGTTTGTCCGCCACGTGTTAGCGCTTCTTCATAATACTCGCGAAGTTGAGCGCGGTACATCGGATGTACACAATTAGTCAATATCACTTCTACACGTTCACGCGGTGCAAGTCCACGAAGATCGGCATAGCCTTGTTCTGTCACAACTACATCGACATCGTGTTCCGTGTGATCTACATGCGAAACAAAAGGGACAACACTTGAAATGTTGCCATCTTTCGCAATTGATTTCGTCACAAAAATCGCCAATCGAGCATTACGAGCAAAGTCACCTGAGCCGCCAATCCCATTCATCATTTTCGTACCCGAAACATGTGTTGAATTAACGTTTCCATACATATCAAATTCCAAAGCCGTGTTAATCGAAATCAACCCGAGTCGACGAATAATTTCTGGGTGATTGGATATTTCTTGTGGGCGCATTACGATTTTATTTCGGTAGTTTTCAAATTCGCCGTAGACTTGTTTCATTTTCGGTTCGGATAAGGTGATCGAGCAACAAGATGCAAAACTTACTTTTCCAGCATCGATTAAATCAAAAACGGAGTCCTGCAATACTTCTGAGTACACTTCTAAGTCCTCGAATTCAGAATCAATCATGCCATGTAATACGGCATTCGCGACCGATCCAATACCGGATTGCAATGGAGCCAATTTCTTCGTTAGACGACCTGCACGGACTTCCGAACGTAAAAATTCAAGTAAATGATCAGCCATGATTTTAGTTTCTTCATCGGGTGGCACGATGTTTGACGGAGAATCCAACTGTTCAGTGAAAACAATTCCACGGATTTTTTCCATATCGACTGGAATACCTTTTGTTCCAATACGCTGATCAGCTGCTGTCAATGGAATTGGCAACCGCTCACCTTGTTTGCCCGTATCATAAATATCATGAATGCCTTCAAACAATTCTGGCTGGGCCGTATTTATTTCAACGATGATGTTTTTTGCGTGCTTGGCAAAAACCGCAGAGTTTCCTACTGAAGTTGTCGGAATGATCATGCCATCTTCTGTAATCGATAACGCTTCCACTATGGCAAAGTCAATCGCCTCTGTAACTCCTGTGCGAATCCATTCTGCCGTATGGGATAAATGATGATCCACAAACAACATTTCGCCTTCATTGATTTTTTTACGCATAGCCGGTTCTGCTTGGAAAGGTAGGCGTTTATTAACGATACCCGCTTCTGCAAAAAGACGATCAATATCCGACCCTAACGAAGCTCCTGTAAAGACATTTACCTTAAAGCTTTCACTTTCCGAACGCTCGACTAGCGCTAAAGGAACCGCTTTCACATCTCCAGCACGCGTAAATCCACTAAGTCCAAGTGTCATGCCATCCTGTATCCATGAAGCAGCTTCTTGTGGAGTCACCACTCGTTCTTGTAAATGTTTTGCTTTAATACGGTCAAGTTTCTGTTCCATTCATATCACTCTCTTTCATTATCGTTTGAATCGCTCTTGTCAAAAAATAAAGCGTTTTCATGAGCGTGCGCTCAGTTCGAAATCGCAAGTCTTGTAAAAAGGGTAGGATTTTTCATTATCTATCAACACTTAATTATTAGATAATTTTAGCTTATTCTGTTACAGAGCTGATTTTTACCGTGTGGAAAAGCGTTTAATGACACAAAGCAGAATATCAACTGCTTTAAGCAGCATTTCTTCACAGCAAATGAAAAATGCCTGTCCTAAGAAAACTGGACAGGCATTTTCATTATTTTTTCTTTGTGGCAATGTTTTGTCAGAACTATACGGCTGAAAACATGCCGCTTCGCCAGAGCGTCTTATGCCCATCGAATCTACACGGGCGCTTTCGCTTTTCGTTTTGTCTAGCTACAGCGCCCAGATTCTTGGGTCATAAGCCACTCCAGCTGTACGGCTGAAAACATGCCGCTTCGCCAGAGCGTCTTATGCCCGTCGTATCTACACGGGCGCTTTCGCTTTTCGTTAGAACCCTAGAAGTTTTCTGAAGTAGCTTGAATACGACTGGCTGACGGGGATTTTTACGCCGTTGTTCATTGCTAACATGAATGTCGAATGTGTATCTGGGTAAATTTCTTTTATGTGATGCACATTGACGATAAACGATCGATGACAGCGGATAAATGATTCTCGTGGTAAAAGGAATTCAAATTCCTGAAGTGAATTTTTATTTGTTCCAGAATACCCTTCTGCATACACATGGGTTTTGCGATCTTTTACTTCTAAGTATTTTACTTCTGTAAACGGAATCGGCTTCCAACCATCTGGACTTTTCACCGTTACCACCGACTTCCCTTCAGTAAATGCCGGGTAGATGGCCATGACACATCCTTGAAGCTCACCTTCATGTTCAAATGGCACCGCCATCCCGTGATAAGGAACGCCAAAAAGTTCTCGATTGATAAATTCAGAGGTCTTTTGATTGGCCTGCAATGCTTTATGAGCAATCGTTCCTGGCTTTACCGGATCTCCAGGTTTTATTTTTAAATCTACTCGTTTACTTGGGCGATAATAGATGTACTCTTTCGTATTTGTTACAGCTATTGAAATTTCATCAGAAAACAATTCTCCCATGACGTCTAACAGCGATCCTAGTGTAAAACTTTCCATCGTACCCCTCCTGTTTTGACTCCTTAGTTTGATTATACATGAAAAATATTTTCTTCTATTAAAAAAACCAGCCTGTAAAAGGCTGGTTTCACTAGTTACTCAGATAGCAGCATGCTGCCATTAGTTGCTAAATTGGCATGCCATGAAAATGCTTTTTCTAAAACATGCGGTGTTTGACCACCGCGTAATAATGCTTCAGCGTAATAAGAACGCATTTGTTCTCGGTACATCGGATGAACGCAATTTTCAATAATGACAGGCACTCGCTCACGTGGAGCCAGTCCTCGTAAATCTGCATAGCCTTGCTCGGTGACCACGATGTCTACGTCGTGTTCGGTATGATCAACGTGCGTAACAAACGGCACCACACTAGAAATAATGCCCCCTTTAGCAATCGACTTTGTTACAAAGATTGACAACCGGGCGTTACGCGCAAAATCTCCTGACCCGCCAATACCGTTCATCATTTTTGTGCCAGATACGTGTGTAGAATTTACATTGCCATAAATATCGAATTCTAATGCCGTATTAATTGAAATCAACCCAAGTCGACGAATCAAGCCGGGGTGATTCGTAATTTCTTGCGGACGTAAAAGAATTTTGTTTCGGTATTTTTCAAAATCACCAAATACTTGTGCCATTTTTTCTTTAGACAAGGTAATCGAAGATGCCGAAGCAAATTTTACTTTTCCTGCGTCAATCAAATCAAAAACGGCATCTTGGAGCACTTCCGAATAGACTTCCATATCGTGAAACTCTGAATCAACCAAACCGTGGAGAACTGAGTTTGCTACTGAACCAATCCCAGATTGCAAAGGCGCAAGTTGATTGGTCAATCGGCCTGACGCTACTTCTGCTCGTAAGAAATCCAGTAAATGTCTAGCCATTATTTCCGTTTCCTCGTCTGACTCCAAAATCGTTGATGGCGAATCGGCCTGATCAGTAAAAACAATACCTCTTACCTTTTTAAAGTCTACCGGTATTCCGATTGTTCCAATACGGTCACTAACACCTGCTAATGGAATTGGCGAGCGTTGCCCTTGTTTGCCAGGTTCATAAATATCATGCACCCCTTTAAATAGCTCAGGCTGCGAAAGATTGATTTCAATAATTACGTTTTTTGCGTGCTTGACGAAAACCGACGAGTTCCCAACTGACGTTGTGGGGATAATCATGCCATCTTCTGTAATTTCCAACGCTTCTATAACCGCAAAGTCGATTGGCTCTATAACACCAGCACGAATCCATTCAGCAGTCTGCGACAAATGGTGATCGACAAACATGATGTCTCCGTTATTTATTTTTCTTCGCATGGCAGGTTCAGCTTGAAACGGCAATCGCTTATGAACAATTCCTGCTTCCGCCATTAATTTATCAACATCCGAGCCTAAAGAAGCTCCGGTAAAAACATTTACTTTAAATTGCTCTGTTTCGGCACGGCGAACCAATGCATAAGGGATTGCTTTAGCATCTCCTGCACGTGTGAACCCGCTTAATCCGAGTGTCATTCCGTCTTCTATCCAAGACGCTGCCTCGTCAGCAGATACAACTCGGTCTTGTAATTCCGTGGCTTTAATACGATGAAGTTTGTTTTCCATCCTTATCACCTTTCAGGGGCTTTAGTTTTTGTTAGCCTATACATTAATTATATCTTATCGGTGTTATTCTGAAGAATCGCTAGACTCCAACATCCACGTTTTTGTCTGCCTCCCTTCACATTCTCGCAACAATCTAGAGCCTTAGACCCTCAAAACAATTCTTATTTCTTGCAATAAAAACAGAAGCGATAAATTCTAATTAAGATTGGAAAAAATATCAAGCCAATTTTATTGACAATCGTTTTGCAGCTGAAATAATATAGAAAAGTTGTAGAAAATAAATTCATTTAATTTATATAGAAGAAAAGAGGCTAACTGCCATGTCGCCAGACCAAAAAAAGAAAATTTTTATTTTAATGATCAATATGTTTATTGCTGTCGCAAGTTTTGGAATTGTTATCCCCATTATGCCTTCCTATCTGGTATCCATTAACCAAGGCGGTATGGCAGCCGGCTTAATGATCGCTATTTTCGCAGCTTCTCAATTTCTTTTTTCACCGATTGCCGGAAAATGGGCAGATCAATACGGTCGCCGGAAAATGATTATTTATGGGTTGATTGGTTTAACCCTCTCTATGTTTGTATTCTATGCTTCCGATTCTATTTGGGTCTTGTATTTCTCTCGTGTCATTGGTGGCATAGGTGCAGCCATGCTTATTCCAGCCATTTTCGCTTATATCGCAGACATTACAACTTTTGACCAGCGCGCTAAAGGTACGAGCCTCGTTTCTGCATCGATGTCTCTCGGTATTGTTGTCGGACCTGGTATTGGTGGATTTTTGGCGGATTACTCTTTAAAACTGCCCTTTCTCGTCTCAGCACTCGTCTCTTTAGCCGCTGTTATTTTCTCAATCTTATGGTTAAAGGAATATGATGCGACTGATGCCAACCCAGCACTTGCGGCTAAATTGACCGATGAAGAATCGATGTTCACTAAAATCGGACGCTCTACAAAGATGCCATATTTCATTCCATTAATTATTACGCTCGTCATGAGCTTTGGTTTACTGGCTTATGAATCCGTCGTCGGACTGTATTTGGACAATCAATTCAATTCTACTGCGAAAGATATCGCTATTATGATTACCGCAACCGGAATAGTTAGTGTGATTGTGCAATTGTTTGTGGTTGACCGGATTGTTCGTCGATACGGTGAAGTTGCGATACTCGTTACGTTTCTTGGAGTCGCGGCATTTGGTTTCTTACTTTCTCTTTTTGCCGGAAGCTACGTGATGTTCTTTGCCGTTTCTTTGGTAATCTTCTTAGCTACTTCTATTTTACGTCCTGTCTTGAATACCTTAATTTCAAAAATGGCTGAAGGTGAAGTTGGTTTTGCAATGGGCATGAACAACGCTTATATGAGTATTGGCAATGTGGCAGGTCCTTTACTTGCAGGTCTTTTATATGATGTCAACATCATCTTCCCGTTCATTTTAGGTCTTACTATGCTGCTAATAACACTCTCGATTACTGTTGTTTGGCAACGTTCACGAGCTGTAAAAACATCTACTATTGGTTAGTCACGGGTTCTCTTTGGAGAATCCGTTTTTTAATAGATGATCTCTAATCCATTTTCGTGTTTTGGAACTTATTGTCTGTTATACGACGAATGCCTTGCACTAGCTGTGTCCAGCTTTACGCGTCTATTTATAAGTTGTATAATATTTGTACAACATTAACTATAAATCTATAGAATGAAGGTAATGCTATGTATAACATTAAAGCAGCTGCCAAAATCTTAGATATGCCGAAAGTGACAATTCGTTCTTGGGAAACGCGTTACAGTGCGATTACTCCTGCCCGAACAGAATCTGGCCATCGCTTGTATTCGGATCAAAATCTGGAAGATTTGAAATGGCTTAAAATACAAGTACAGGACAACGGCATGAAAATCAGTGAAGCTGTAAAAAAACTACACGCTTCGCGTCATCAATTTATTGTACCTAAAGAAGAGCTATCTCAGAATCTTAACTCAGAATATAGCGAACAAATCAATCAACTTTTTCAAGCGGCTGCCGAAATGGACACGGAACGCTTTAACTACTTGCTCGATTTGCACTTTTCTTTATTCCATCACCAAACTGTCTTTTTTTCAATAATTGCACCACTTATGATTCGAATTGGAGAAGCTTGGGAAGATGGCGTTATCAGTGTTGCTCACGAGCATATGATCACTCATATTGTTCAGCAACGCTTTAATCAGTTTTTCCGCATTTTCCCGACTTCACCAAGTTTGCCAAAAGTTATGGCCCTGAGCCCAAGTGGTGAGCAACATCAGTTAGGTTTGCTGTTATTTACTTTGTTCTTGCGAGAAAATGGCTTTTCTGTCGTTTATATTGGGCCTGATACACCTCTTGAAGGATTAGAAGAAATGATTGTGAAACACAACTTTCAAATCTTGTGTATGTCGATTGCCACACCTAAATTGATGACATCAGCGGATAAATATATGGACGCTTTATCAAGAGCTAAGCCAGAAATGCAATTTATTTTGGGTGGTCAAGGTGTCGAAGTAAAACAAAACGAAGACAATCGTTGGTATCTTGGAACTGATATAAAAGTTTGGCAACAATGGTTATCGGATCAAAGATTTTAAGTCTATAAAAAACGCCCTCAATCTTAAAGATTGAGGGCGTTTTTTTGATTTTATTCCCAATCAAGATCTTGGTAATCTTTTTGGTAAGGTCCATTATCTGTGACTTCTGAGTGATAAAGCGCTTTTAACGCAAAGCCTTTTTCAAGCTCCATTTCTTTCATCAAGACTTTCAACCTTTTTTTCAAATCCGGATGATCGCTGACCAATTGTTCCATTTTGGATTTGGTGTATTTCATCTGTATCCGCTCCTTTTAAATCTTCTTGTCTTTATTGTACACTGCTGCAGAAAAAAACGCACTTGCTCAGCAAGTGCGTTACTGTGTATTAATTAGCCTAAATAATGAAAAATGAAATTCGCTAGGAATAAACCTGCGATGACGTACAAAGTTGGAGACACTTCGCGTGCTCTGCCGACGGCAATTTTTAAAATGGGATACATAATAAACCCAATCGCGATGCCATCAGCAATGCTGTACGTAAACGGAATTAACGCCACAATCAGCAAAGCCGGAAAGCTCTCCGTCATATCCTTCATATCAAGATTTTTGATATTTTGAAGCATCAAAAATCCGATGATGATTAAGATTGGTGCAATGGCACTATCTGGTATCAGTTTGATGACAGGAATGAAAAACGAAGCAACGAGAAATAACAGTCCTGCCGTAATCGACGTTAAACCAGTCCGACCACCGGCTGTCATACCCGCAGCGCTTTCAACTGTCGCTACAGTTGGACTTGTACCGAAAATTCCAGACGTCATTGCAGATACAGACGTCGCCTGGAAAGCACGACTGAATTTCTCAGGGCGTTCGATAAACGCGACTTGTCCATGAACCAGCCCAATGTTTTCAAACACCAGCACCATTGTCAGGGAAAATACGGCGACCCAGAATGTAGTGGACAAAATGTTGCCGAATGATAGCGCACCAAATACCGCAAACGCTTCTGTCGCGTTAATCGAAGATTCATTCATACTGCCAAAGTCGATTAGGCCGAAAAGCGCCGCAATGATGGTCCCCACGACAATCGTAATCAGGAAGTTTCCTGGCACATTACGGATAAATAACACCACCGCAATAATGATCGTCAGAACCGTTGCCAAAACATGCGCATCAGCAAGCGAACCGAGTGCCAAAATCGAACTCGTGCCACGCTCAACAATGCCGCCTTTTTCTAGACCAATCAGCATTAAGAACAAGCCCAGTCCGACCGTAATCGCTTCTTTCAGCGAATGCGGCACTGCAGCACTCAACATTTTCGCGAAACGCGTAAAAGCAACCGTCACAAAAATCACGCCGGAAACAAATACGACCGCTAGCGCCTCCTGCCACGACAAGCCCATCGACTGAACCATCGTGTACGAAAATAACGCATTAATGCCCATACCTGGCACTAACAAAATCGGCGCATTGCCCCAAAAGCCCATGAGCAAACAACCGAAGACGGATGCCACAATCGTCGCAACAATAGCTGCTTCAAGCGGCATACCGGCTTCCGACAAAATCAGCGCATTGACGGCAATAATGTAAACCACCGTAAAAAAGCCGATCAAGCCTGCTGTCATTTCACGCCTAACTGTCGTGTCATTTTCCTGAAGACCGAAAAACCGATCCATCCAATTAAACATAGTCATAACCTTCTATTAAATTAGCCCTCTCCCTACCCGCTCTGCCTATCGAAATAGGTAAGCCAAGGTAGGAGTGTAATCTAAAATGAAGGCGCTGTCAAGGTAGCTTGTTTTGTGAGGGGATTTTTTGATGGTTCGCGCGAATTTACCGGTGGTCGCGCTTAAGAGTATGCAGTTTGGTTTTGTCGCTTTTCGCTAGCGAAAAGCCGGGTAATTGGGGTCTTCAAAATAAGCTTTTGCAGGATCTTCAAGAATGCTATAATTCTACTAATTCACATAAAGGAGGAATTCGTATAGCAATAAAAATTAGTCTACTATCACAAGTAGAAGCCTTATCACTCTTGCTCGCAAGACTGAATCCTCAACACCCAAAACGCCAGTTTCTTGAACAACAGCTCTCCTGGGCGACTGCTGGAAAACGTGGTGAAGAACGCATACAAAGAAAATTCAACGAGTTTTATATGGAAGAAGACTTCCGTGTGTTATGGGATGTTAATTTAACAATTGGAACTTGGTCTGTGCAAATAGATGGGCTGTTGCTGACGAAGCATTGCGCAATAATTATCGAGTCCAAAAACATTAGTGGTCAACTTCATTTCGATGAAAAAATGGGTGAGTTTTCTCGCGTTAATCTATCAGGCGAACGCACCGTTATGGACAATCCAAAAATTCAATTGAATAAGCACATTCGATTTCTAACACAATTCTTCAAACTGAAAAAAATCAGTTTGCCGGTAACTGGACTGATTGTCTTTACTTCGAAAGATTGCGAGTTTACTTCCAAGCCGCATGGCGTTTCTGTATGTAAAACCTATCAAATGATTGAATACTTGCTAAAAATTCTACAGGCTTTCCCCCTTGAAGCCGAAAATTGCAACTTGTCGAAAGTCCAGAAATTGATTTTGCTCAATCAAACCCCTTACAGACAACCCCCTTTGTGCACATACTATTTTATAGACCCAAAAGATTTGCAAACTGGAGTTTATTGCCGAAACTGCAAAGCGCTTACGATGAAGCGAGACAAACGAAGTTGGGTATGTAGTCACTGTGGCGTCAAAGATGTGCTGGCGCATCTTTTAGCAATTCAGGAATATTTCACATTTGTAGAATTGACTATAACAAATCGCAAACTTTGTGAATTTTGCAAGTTGGAATCTCCTTCTGTTGCAAAACGGTTACTAGCAAAGTTAGATTTAAAAAGTTCAGGCGCTTTAAAAAATCGGACTTATCATTATTAAGTAACTCGTGTTGTTCGAGGAGCGAAATTACGAAAAAGTAGGCGAGCGCCTGCAAATTGGGTTGAACGCCTGCATTTTTTTGTGTGCGCCTATAAATCCGCTTGAACGCCCGCAAATCAATTTGAACGCCCGCAAATTCAGTCAAGCGCCTACAAACTCGACTTCCGTTCGAAACACAAAAAACAAACCTCAAATGCCCCGCTTTTCGCGCGCGAAAAGCACCAAAACCAAAAAAAGGACCTGCAATAGCTGCAGGCCCTCTATATTTTATTTCTTAAACGAACATTCCTGCAATAGCCGCACTCAATAATGACGCGAGCATACCTGCTGCGACGGCACGAATACCGAGGCGCGCAATGTCAGGACGACGGCTTGGTGCAATCGCGCCAAGTCCACCAAGTAAAATTGCTAATGAGCTTAAGTTTGCAAAGCCACAAAGTGCAAAGCTGACTACAATTACTGTTTTAGGAGACAGGTTTGCAATTTCTGGAGTAAACGCTGTGTACGCTACAAATTCGTTAAGTACTAGTTTTTGTCCGATAAAGCTACCAGCTTGTACAGCTTCAGCCCATGGTACACCAATTGCCCATGCAAGTGGTGCGAAGATCACACCCAAAATACTTTGGATCGTTAATCCTTCAAAACCAAGCCATCCACCGAGGCCACCTAACATACCGTTCAACAAAGCGATTAATGCGATAAATGCAAGTAGCATCGCACCAACGTTTAATGCTAATTGAAGACCGTCAGATGCACCACGTGCTGCTGCATCGACAACGTTTACTGATGCTTGATCTTTTTCCATAGCGAAGTCTTTTTCTACGACTTCCTCTGTTTCTGGAATCATCATTTTAGCCATGATCAAACCTGCTGGCGCAGCCATGAAGCTGGCTGCTAATAAGTATTCAAGTGGAACACCTAGAAGAGCGTACCCAGCCAAAGTAGAACCCGCTACAGAAGCAAGTCCACCTGTCATAACTGCGAATAATTCCGACTTTGTCATCCCCGCGATAAATGGACGGATCACAAGCGGTGCTTCTGTTTGCCCAACGAAAATATTCGCTGCAGCTGAAATCGACTCTGCTTTACTTGTTCCTAGAAGTTTTGATAAAGCTCCTCCAAGAATCTTGATAATAAATTGCATAACACCTAAGTAATAAAGCACGGAAATTAAAGAAGAAAAGAAAATAATAACTGTTAGTACTTGGAAAGCAAAGACAAAGCCAAAGCCACCTACATCAGCCGCTGGACCGAATAAGAAAGCAATACCTTCCCCTGCATAATCAATAACGTTTTGAACTTTGTTTGAAATGAATAATAGTACTTTTTTGCCGAATTCCCATTCCAAAACCATAAATGCAAACGTAATTTGAATAGCTAATCCGCCGAGAATTGTCCGTGGCTTAATAGACTTCTTGCCGCTTGATAACAGGAAGGCAATTCCAAGAACAACGAATATACCAAAGATGCCCCACAATAAATTCACAACTTCACCTCATCTATATATATTTTTATCAGAAAATTAAGCAAATACATTGATTAACTCTACTGTCGTCAGACATCTTACCAAATCTAAAAGAAGAAGTAAATGGTTATCGTGTGACGAAATGAGAACGCATTCATAAACACGACTTTGTACCTTCAAGACTACTCTCTTTGTCTCCTATCCTCTTCCATTACAGGTTTTATTGCCCTGAAAATAAATATAAAAAAGTGCAACCCGGAGGCTGCACTTTTTGTTATGCTGTGACTTTATTTCTGCGGTGGTTCACTCGGTAAAATACCAAGTAAAGCGCTGGAATCATCACTAATGTGAACAAACTTGAGAATGCCAATCCGGCAATAATCGTAATTGCTAATGGTTCAAATAGAGGATCACCTGACAAAGCGATTGGCACCAGCGCAATAATCGATGTAATGGTAGTCAAAAGGATGGGTTTGATACGCGCATAACCAGACGCGATAATGGCTTCTTTAATATCAAGCTCTCCTGATAACCGACGAACTTCTACAAAGTCGATTAATACGACTGCGTTACGCACGACAATTCCTGTTAGTGAAACAATTCCCATCACACCAAGGAAGCTTAACGGTGTTTGTGTTAAGAACAAGCCAAGAATCGCACCGGAAATCCCTAAATACACAGCGATCAAGACCAGGAACGGCAAGCTAAATGATTTAAATTGGAACGCGATAACTAAATACACTAGCAAAATAACAACTAGGAACAAGATTCCGATTTCAGCAAAGAAAGCTTCTTGGTCTGAGTTTTCTCCACCTGTCGATAGTGAATAACCTGCTGGCAATAAATCACGTTCTGTATCGACAACTGCTAACATTTTGTTTTCAAAATCATCGACATCGCCAAATGCACGAAGCGTAATTGAGCGATCTGCTTCTTTATGCGGCACTTGCGATAATTTTGTGGTGTCTTCTGCTGTCAACAACTCATCCATCGGCACAAGCATCGGTGGTCCTTGTTCACTAAGTGCTGGAACTTCAAATTGAGACAAATCAATTGGCTGTCCTTCGTCAATTCCAGATTGCTTCAAGAAAACCTGATACGGCATTTGACCTTCATAGATGGTGTATAGTGGCACACCTTGTGTTAAAAGCTGCAGCTGATTTGTGACTGAGCTAAGTGCAATATTATTGTCTTGCAACGCATCTTGGTTCGGCACATACTCAATCGCGGGAACCGGATCGCCTAAATTATCCGTAACAATTGTTGCGCCACTAGCCAGCATTTGTTCTTTTAATTGATCGCGAAGCGATGCTAATTCTTCAATATCTTCGCCTTTAATGTCAACTGTAACTGGAGCTCCTACAGGTGGACCTTGAACAATCGTATCCAAGAAAATTTCGGCTTCCGGGAAACGCTCACGTAACTCAGGCTGCCATTTATCGATAAAGTCAGCAGCCGTTGTTTCATCACGGTTAATTCGTAATACCACTTGACCCGTATTGCCGCCCGTATTGTTCATGGATGAAGCAAACAAGTTCGGTAAGCCTTCTCCTGAGAAAATAGAGATTTCAGCAATATTATCATCTTCAGCCCCGACTTCTTCTGTTAAGTTAGCAAGAAATTTGTCCGTATCTTCAATCGTTGTGCCTTCTGCAAGGCGGACATTCATGGTCACTTCTTCACGGTCGGCTGCTGGGAAAAATTCAAACGGTGTAAAGAGTGCAAGTGACAATAATCCTGTCGCTATTAACAATCCGCTTGCTCCAACAATGAGTGGGCGTTTTAAGACACCACGTAAAACTTTATTGGAATAAAACAATGCAATTTTTTCGAGTGGTTTTCCTAAAAATCCAGGAGTTTCTGATACTTTGTTTGCTTTTCGTTTTGTTTTTAAATATTGCATCATCGGTACAAGTGTAATCGACAAAATCGTTGATGCAATGATTGTTGTAATTAAAATACTTGGCAAGGCTTTGATAAATGCGCCATTGCCACCTGACAAGAGCAGTAATGGTGTAAATGTAACGACGATCGCCAAACTAGAGGCAATAATTGACGGATACACTTCACGAACGCCGGTAATCGCGCCAGTAAGCGCAGAATCCCCTAATTTATACCGTCGCTGAATATTATCGTTTACGACAATGCTGTCATCGACTAAAATCCCGATTGCGATAATGAGACCGATCACTGAAATCTGGTTTAAATCGACGCCTAACCACGGAATTGGAATCATCCCGATCAAGACAGAAGCCAGTACCGTTAACGCAACCGCAAACGATCCAAACAATGTCAATCCGGCTGTCGTAACGATTAAAACAGCGAGTACAGCAATTGCCAATGAAACATAAAGACTGTCAAAGATTTTATTGACACTTTCTGCTTGAGATACGTATTTTTCAGCTTGAACACCCGCAGGCAATTCGGCTGTAAATTCTTCGATGACGCTAGTTACTTTTTTATCAACTGCAGGAACATCTTGTGCTGTCTGCAAAAAGACCGTGTATGAAATGGCGTTTTCGCCTTCAAATGTCACAATATCTTTCGTTTGTTGATCGATTATTTCAATCGTTGCAACATCTGCAAGTGGAACTGCAGCAGCACCAACTTGTAGTTCTTTTAGTTTCTCAATGCCTTGTCCTTGTTGCACAGTTAAGCTCACTTGCTCGTTGCCATTGTCATGTGTGCCAAGAGACAGTGGTTGATTTGCTTGTTGAAGCGATTGGAGTACTTCAAATGGCTGAAGCTGATTTGCCGCTAGCTTTTCGCTATCGAGCTCAATTAACACTTCTTGTGCGTTTAAGCCTTTAATAGTCGTCCCAGCAACGCCAGAAACAACTTCTACCTTTTTAGACAAAGCTGACAAAGTTTTTTCCATATCAGCTAACTCTTCTGTATCTCCGTAAAACATATACGATACCAAAGGCGAAGTGAAGCTCAATTTTTCAACGCTTGGTTCTTGTGCGTTATCAGGGAATTCCGAAGCTGCGCTACTTGCTTGTTGTTGAAGGCTATTAACGAACTCATCTGGATTTTCTCCATCCTCTATTTCTAATGTAATAATAGAAGCAGAATTAGAAGAAATCGATTGCAACGAGGCAATGCCATCTACTTTTTGAATTTCACGTTCAAGTGGGTTCGTAATAGAAGTTTCGACTTCCTCAGGTCCCGCACCTGGCAAAATTGTTGATATTAGTACGAGGCTTGACGGTGTTTCTGGAATTTCACGTTGCGGCAATGTAATAAAGACATATGCGCCAACAATCGACAAAATTAAAATTAAAAATATGAATAACTTGCTACGATCTAATATGTATTTCATTATTCCGCCCCCTCCACTTTTTTGTATAATAATTGTATAACTACAAAATTAAAAACACTAGCAATAAAGCTCAAAAACCAGATGGAATATCCATCTGGTTTATAAGTTTGGCATTTGCTGCTGCTTTAGCCAATACGCAGCGATAAATAATAACAGCGGCAACAAAATAGACATTCGGAACCAAATGCCTTCTCCACCCCAAAAAATCAGCGCCATTGGAGGTAGAAGTGCAATCCCGCTCCAAGCCAGTGCTTTCCATGATCGTTTCCATAGACCGACAATCGCCAATATAATTGACACAATCACCAGTGACCATAGCAAAATCCCAACCAGGAAAAAGCTCACGTTAACGCGCCTCCGTTCATCACCTTACTTAATGAATGTATACCCGATTTGCAAAATAAACATACACTATTATAAAAAAAGACAGCCTTTTCGGCTGCCTTCTCACTTACATTTTTATAGGTTTTGGAAAAACAAACGAATGACATCCAAGCCACCAATAACGTTACCTGCAGCAGTACCTAGATTAGTCAACACGACTACCAACAAGACACGTGTGACTTTATTGTCCCAAAATCCTTTGAGAGTAAAGACGTCTTTCGACAGGGTTTGGAAATCCCCAACGTTCGGGCGACGAACATAAGCCTGGGCCAGCCCAGAAAACCAGCCAGCAGCCAAAAGAGGATGCAAGGCACCAATCGGTCCTCCAACAAATGCGGTCAAAATCGCCAATGGATGACCAAATGCAATGGCTGCTCCAATTGCGCCGAGACAGGCTGTCCAAAGAATCCAACTAATTGTCTGATCGATACCAGCTGCCGGGTTGTTCATGAACGTAATAGCAATCATCGCAACAAGCGCCAACGGAATCGCCCAACCGATAATTTTCGGCCATTTTGATTTTGGTGGAACTTGTGATAGTTCTTCTAGGTCGTGATTGTTGTGAACTTCTTTTATGATTCCTGGAATATGCGCTGCACCAAGTACAGCGACGATTTTTTTACCAGGCGCATCTTTAATCTTCTGTGCCAAGTATTGATCTCGCTCATCGATAAGCGGTGTTTTTAGCTTAGGGAAAGCTTGTGTAAAGTCATCCATCACAGCGTTTAACGTGTCTTGCGACTTCATCTTTTCCAGATCTTCTTCTGAAATGGTTTCCTTACTGAAAATACTAAAGAATACAGAAGTCAGCAATTGTGCTTTTCCCATAAAACCGATATTTCCCCAAATGCGCGAAAACGTCACCTGAATATTGCGATCAGCTAGTACAAGTTCTGCTCCAACTTCTTTAGCAGAGGCAATTCCTTGAATCATTTCTTGTCCTGGTTTAATGCCAAACTGATCTGCAAGTCGGTTTTGAAATGAAGAAATGGCTAAGTTCATCAATAGTAAACTTGATTTTTTCTCTTTTATTACTTTGAAAATGTCGGTTTCTTTCCATTTGCTATCTTGCGTTACCGATTCATAGCGTTGTGCATCTAATTCGATACAAACGGAATCCGGTTGTTCCGCCTCAATAACTTCTTTAACCTGTTCAGCACTGGCTTTTGAAACATGCGCCGTACCAATTAAGATCAATTCTTTTTCGCCGTATTCTAAGCGTGTAATATTATCCTCGACCATATTGTACTTCCTTCATAGAACTATATTTCTTCTCATCTCAGATGAAAAGACTGTCTATTCTTTATAATGAATTAGAATAGCAAAAATATCAATGCTCGACCCTCTCCTTTAGTAGAGAAAAACAGGAAAGGTCACAAATCAGTTGCGTTAAACGTATCGCCATCTTTTAAATTACCTGATTTGAATCCTTTTTTAAACCAGCGCTGACGTTGTTCTGAGCTGCCATGTGTAAAGCTTTCCGGTACGACGTAACCACGCGAACGTTGTTGAATGGTATCGTCTCCTACAGCACTCGCTGCCGTTAAAGCTTCTTGCAAGTCACCTTCTTCTAAATAACCCATGCCTTGCGCATGATGTGCCCAAACACCTGATAAATAATCTGCTTGAAGTTCTAAGCGAACCTGCACTTTATTGTATTCTTCTTCACTTAATTGATTGCGTAGTGGCTGCACCTCTTCCATGACACCGAGTAAGTTTTGAACATGATGACCGACTTCATGTGCTACGACATAAGCCATCGCAAAATCTCCTGGTGCTTGGAATTGCGTCTGGAGTTCATTATAAAAACTTAAATCGATATAAAGTTTGTAATCGCCCGGACAATAAAACGGACCAACCGATGCTCCCGCTGTTCCGCAAGCCGATTCAACACTTCCTGTATACAACACAAGTGTCGGCTCTACATACTCCATGCCTTCTTCTGCAAAAACTTCTGTCCATACGTCTTCCGTGTCTGCAAGAACGACCGATACAAATTCAGCCAACTCTTCTTCTTCAGCTGTTGCTTCGTAAGGCTGACTGGACGTCGTTCCTGACGAGCCACCTAATTGATCCATAATAACACCTGGGTCGCCTCCTAAAAATGCGACTAGCAGTACGATTAAAATACCTCCGATACCACCTCCGGCTACAATCGCTCCACCTTTACCTCTTCGATCTTCAACATTTCTGCTGGTCTTTCTACCTTTCCATTCCATAGGGGTCCCTCGTTTCACAATGGTTTTATAGTTAGCATACCCTTAATCACTTTGGTTTTAATCCATTTTAGGTAGACGATAAACTAAAAATCGCTCACGCGGATCTTTATGAAAATCGGGTAAAGTAATTTCTTCTATTAATTGAAACGCCGTACTCGTTTCCAAGTAATCGTTATACTCTTGTGAAGCAAAAAATAAAACCACATCAACCGATCGTGGAGCTTGTTCAGCAGAGCGCAATATTTGATTGAGAAAAGAGATAAACACTTGGGCTGAAAAAGGATTAAAAAAATAAAACTTATTGTCTTGATCTGCAATTTGATAGTCCTGCGCTAAACAATTATAGAAGTCAATGCTCGGCCCCGCGCCTTTATGCTGAGTGAGATAAGATTTTTTATTTTCGAGAGCTTGAGCGTGGAATGCAGGATTCATCTCAATTCCCACACTTTTTGCACCGAAAAAATGATGAACGTAAAAGTTTAAGCGTCCCTTACCAGATCCAACATCCACTAATTGATCTTGCGCAGTTAAACGATAATCCTCGAACAGGATATCGAGTAAATCATAGGGAGTTGGCTCGTAACGGTTATGGTGTAAAGAATCAGTAAATCCTTTTTGGTGTTCGGCAGTTACTATATTTAGTCGGTGATCGTATATTTGGTCATTCACTTTAGCTCACTCCTCTCTTATAAATTTTACGTATTTTATCTTGCAATTAACAGATATTTTTGTTATAGTACAGCTAATTCAATATTTCTTGCTCCATTTTTATGGAGTAGGATAGAGGCGCAAAAACCATCAGTACGCAAAACGAGGACGATGAGGTCCATTGACGTTTGCCGAAAGGGGGATTTGCCGAAGTGACGGAAAACTCATATTTCCGTGCGCTGGGTCTGTATTTAACAAATACAGGACTGTCATATAGGAAACTATATGGAGGGCTATCTGATGCACAGGAACGAATGGTAAACATTGTTTCTACTGCAGCAACGGGACCCCCTGTTGCTGCTTTTTTGTTTATTCCTGACTGGCCCCTCACCTCTAAGCTACGAAAAAATTAGAAAAGGGTGTGTTGTTTATGAATTTCGGCCAAATCATCACAGCAATGGTAACACCGTTCGACCTTCAAGGAGAAATCGATTTCCCAGCAACCAAAAAATTAATCGAGCATTTAATCGCGAACGGATCTGATGGACTTGTCGTCGCAGGTACAACAGGCGAATCACCTACCTTATCAATCGAGGAAAAAGTAGAGTTATTCCAATTTACTGTAAATACAGTCGCTGGACGAATTCCAGTTATTGCAGGAACGGGATCCAATAATACACGCGCTTCTATTTCATTGACGCAACAAGCAGAAGAAGTCGGCGTTGATGGTGTCATGCTCGTTACGCCTTATTATAATAAACCTTCACAAGAAGGCATGTTCCAACATTTCCAAGCGATTGCCGAGTCTACAAATTTACCAGTCATGCTTTATAACATACCTGGTCGTAGTGTAGTCAATTTGTCTCCAGAGACAATCATTCGCCTATCTCAAATTAGCAATATTGTTTCGGTTAAAGAAGCGAGTGGCGATTTGGACGCAGCGGCAGAAATTATCGAAAATACAGCAGATTCATTTTCAGTTTATAGCGGTGATGACAGTTTAACATTGCCGATGCTATCAATCGGTGGCACTGGAATTGTTTCGGTTTCTGCACATATTATCGGTAACGATATGCAAGACATGATGACGAGCTTTCTAACAGGTGACGTCAAAACAGCAGCAGCTATTCATAGACGTTTATTGCCAACGATGAAAGCATTGTTTGCTGCCCCAAACCCAACTCCAGTTAAAGCGGCTCTCAACATCACGGGCGTTCAAGTAGGTGGCGTTCGCTTGCCGATGATTCCATTATCTGAAGAAGAAACTTTAACGTTACGTGCATCTTTACCTGATTTACATTCTGAAGCAGTAACAAACTAATATAAAAAACGCTGAAGTTTGTAAACTTCAGCGTTTTTTATTGATTTACCAACTCGCTTTTTTTACACCTGGAATTTGTCCTTTATGTGCTAGTTCTCGGAAAATGATGCGGGACATTCCAAATTTACGCATGTATCCTCTTGGTCTTCCGGTCACGCCACAACGATTTTTCAAACGTGTTGGCGAAGAATCTTTCGGCAATGCTGCTAGCGCCTGAAAATCTCTATTTTCTTTGAGTTCTTGTCGCCGATCTGCAAATTTTTCTACAAGTAATTGCTGTTTATCGTGCCTTGCCACTTTCGATTTTTTAGCCATTTCATCACTTCTCATTATTCGTAATTATTACGATTTAAATATTAAAAAAATTATTTTGTTTCACGATGAACAGTAACTTTCTTAAGACGTGGACTGTATTTTTTCAATTCAATACGTTCAGGATTTGTCCGCTTATTTTTAGTTGTACTGTAATTTCGATCTCCTGTTTCTGTGCATGCCAGTGTTATATTAACTCTCATTATATTTCCTCCTATACTTTAAAACTTAGTTTTTATAAATAGTAATAATTACGTTTTATAGTGTATAAAAAAAGAAACAAGAAAGCAAGCTTTTATTTTAAACTTTAAGATCCGGTTAAAATCTACTTTCAACAAAAAGGGTTTGTTATAAAAAACATCAGGGTACATAATCATTAACTTACTTTACAAATGATTTATCATAATTTAGGAGGAATTCGAGATGACTAACGAAGGAACAACATTAATCCAAGCATACGATGTGCAAGCAGAGGTTTTGCACAAAATTAACGAATTAAAAGCACAAGGCTTTAAAGAGGAAGATATGTACGTAATTGCCAAGCACGACGAGCAACTAACTATGGTTCAAGGACAAACCAATGTTCATTTAGACGCGCAAGAAGATGAGAATATTATGAGTAAATTCAAAGCGTTTATATCTGGTGAGGATTCTACCCGCCATGCATTTACACAAATGGGATTAGGCAGCAGCGAAGCGGACGATTATTACCGACAAGTTGAAAATGGCAAGCTGGTGCTTTATGTGAACAGCGACTATAGCACAACTTATCAGCCCGAAACTAATACACCTACAACTGCTCGAATGACGACTGCTGAAGAAGTACATTTGCGCTCTCAACCAGAGTCAATTGATGGTGTTGAGCGCAATATTCAAGATACAGAACCAGTGAACCCAAATAGTCATCGGGACGAATCAGATATAACGAAGATGGTAGATAACAAAAAAGACCAACAACATTTATTTTAAGTAGCCAAAAGCGTATCCGAATCATCACTCGGATACGCTTTTTACTATGCTTGTAAGGTTTATCTTATATGTATCATAGGGTAAATGAATTTTAGTAAATGGAATCGGTGCGAACAATATAGGAGGAATTAGCATGGAAAAAAAAGAAGATAAACTCATTGGGCTTTTTGATGCACAAGCGCAAGTATTGATTCAAGTTGGTCAATTAAAAGCCAAAGGATATGAAGAAGAAGAATTATTTTTAGTATCTAAGCATGACGAACAAATAGACTTGCTGATTGCTCATACCGCAGTTCATATCGATACACAAGACCGAGATAATTTTAAAGGTAAACTTATTTCATTTTTAGCTGGTGACGATATTACGAAAGATGCGTTTAACCGCATGGGATTGGACGAAGAACAAACAGATTATTATTTCCAACAAGTAGAACTTGGCAAACTGCTTCTTTACACAAGCAACCGCCCCGTATCGGCACTACACGCAGAGATCAACTCGAAAACGGAAGCTTTAATTAATACAGATGAAAAATCTCTTACTTTACACGAAGAACATTTGAGCGTTGAGAAGCAAAAAGTCCAAACTGGTGAAGTTCAAGTTCATAAACAGATGGTTGAAGAAAACCAAAAATTCCAAGTTCCTGTAGAACGAGAAGAAGTTGTGGTTGAAAGAAAAACTGTTCCAGCAGCAACAACTGATTATGACGAGTCAACACTAACTCCGGCACAAGTATATGAAAAAGGCGATGCCATTCATATTCCACTTACTGAAGAACGTCTCGAGATCGGCAAAAAACAAGTGGTTCGCGAGGAGATCGTCATCGGCAAACGCAAAGTTAAAGATGTTCAAGTCGTCAACGAAACCGTACGTCGTGAAGTCGCAGACATTGAAGAAAACGGTGTTGTTAATCGCGTAGATAAATAAACGTAACTAAGACTAGCACAATTTCTCTCTTATATAAAAATCAAAGGAAGAGACTCTGGTCTCTTCCTTTTTTGCTTTAGCATCGTTGCCTTTAGCCACTACTATGCAACTATGCTGTAATTTATTAACTCTCTTTTATCTCCGGCATGCTTTTAATATGCAAGTCGCGCTGCGGAAATGGAATTTCGATGTCGTGTTCCGCAAACAGCCGATTAATACGGAAATTTAAAGCACTTTTTGTCACGATGACTTGATTGGAGTTATCAATCCATACCATCAATTCAAAATCGAGCGAAGACTCGCCGAATGTCGCAAAATTCACAAACGGTTCCGGGTCTAGCAGAATAACACCATTGATCTGTTGTTCTTCTCCAACTGCTTGAATCAGCACTCTTTTAACCTTGTCAGCATCTGTTCCGTAGGCAACACCAACCGGTATAACTAGCCGCATGCGCGGATCTCCGTATGATCGATTAACTACCTGCTCCTCAAGAAAATAGGAATTCGGAACAATGACATGTTCATTATGAATCGTCTTAATCACAGTCGAACGCATCGAAATTTTTTCGACATCGCCGATCAACTCATCAATAATTACTCGGTCACCGACCTTGATTGGCCTTTCGAACAGCAAGATAATGCCCGAGATAAAATTCGAGGCAATATTTTGTAAGCCAAAACCAATCCCAACCCCAAGCACCCCAGCAAACACTGTCAATGCGCCTAAGTTTAAGCCGACCGTCGTCAAACTAACGATAATAGCAATGGCCATTACGGTGTAATGAAACATCCGATCGAATGTGTAGCTTACACCGCGGTCTAGATCATAACGCTGATAAACATTTGGCAAAATATAACGGGTGATGATTTTCGAAGCTCGGTTAGCGAGCGATACAATAAGGACTACCAAAATCAACAGAAACACCGTGATTTCGACGTTGCCCAGTTCAAATAATCGGTCGAACATCCAGCCCGAATCGGAAAAATAAAAAATCATAAACAGCAAGATCCCGTAGGTCGTCGCCCAGTTTAATAAGCTCCGCAAAATCGAATCGACATGCCGAAACAACCGATTTTTGCTCAAGCGTTTGGAAATCCCAAGTACCACGGCCCTTGCCAAAAAGATGCACGCTATATAAAACAAAAACAACAGCACTTCGGTCCATTCGATTTGCTCAAAGACTTCGTACCATCGTTTGGTCAACTCTTCCGGTTGTATTGTCAGCAGCATTATCTATCCCTCCTTTTCAGCTTCGTGCACTTTGACCGTCACCAGTCAGCTTCACCAGTTTTTTATAATTCACATGTTACCGCAAACAGCATATTTACACTTAAGCACATCTCGTCCATTCAATCTGATAACGTTACTAAAGATTCACAATTCTTTTCTTCATTATACAAGTAAACCTTGTTTTAGATGAAATTATCTGAACACGGAAGTTCCTCCTAATCCTCTTCTACTTTTAAAACTTATCACCGCGATCCGCTACACAGATAGATACCTGATCTTTGAATAAATATAAAGAGACCTCTTTTGGGATTTTATAAAATTACAGGCTTTATCAACATTAAAAAAAGACAACCTCTAGGCTGCCTTTTTTGTACATACTATAAAATAGCAATCATAATTGCAGCGATAATTGCCACAATGATTCCAATAAATAATATTGCAGGGATAATAATAACGAAGAAACCTTTCCAAGCAGAAAATCTGTGTGCTTCTCCTACTGCTTTACATTGAACAACGAATGTCCAGATAGAAAACAAGGACAGGACAAAAGTTAAAACAATCGATAAAGGACCGGCGTTTTCAAATGGCAGCTCTCCCTCTTGTAAAAAATACGTTACAGGAGACAAGAACATCCAACTAATCACAATAGGGATTAACCAGATTTGAATGATTTGACTGGTTAGTACCGCTCGAAACATTTCCTTATATGTCGCTTGACCTTTGAACAATCGACCGACCAGCAAATAGATGCCCGCCGCAACCGAAGTACCCACTAAACCTGCTAATGGACCCACAACCAGCGCCATTAATAGCACACCCCATAACGGGAAACCTTGCTCAGTTCCTTGATTGCCAATAAGAACGGCTATAAATCCGGATAACACAAGTAATAAAAAACTAAAATTCGACCCTTTTTCTTCAATCACATACCGAACTGTCTCACGCGGACGCGTCCAAATCGCTGTAAACGGATTTAAATTATCTTGATACTTTGCCTCTTCCATTAAAACCCCACCCTTTTATATACTAGTTCCATTCAATCACATTGGAATAATAATGTAAATATATGAAATTATATCCACCGATAGGTTTACAAAAGATAGCTTCACGCGTCTTTTGCTGACCGTGCTATACTAAAATTATTGATTACCGAAAGGATGATTCTTGTGTCAGAACTAACTCACTTTAATGCTCAAGGACGTGCCAAAATGGTCGACGTCTCAGATAAAAAAGACAGTGTACGAACAGCTCGTGCGACAACTTCTGTTTTAGTAAACAAAGCCATCTATGAACAAATTAAAGAGGGATCCAATAAAAAAGGCGATGTGTTTGCCGTCGCTCAAGTAGCTGGCATTATGGCAGCTAAAAATACGTCACAAATCATCCCGATGTGTCATCCATTAGCACTTAGTGGCGTGGATATCCAATTCGAATGGAATGTTGATGAAGAAAAAAATCATTTCGAAGTGTTATTAACAGTTGAAGTAAAAACAAAAGGACCTACAGGGGTTGAAATGGAAGCACTCACCGCAGCTTCCGCTACAGCTCTCACCATTTACGATATGTGCAAAGCCTCAGGAAAAGAAATGGTCATTGGGCCAACGATGTTGCTTGAGAAAACTGGTGGAAAATCTGATTACGCACGTGACTAAACACATAGCATATAATTGAAAAACCCTGTAGTACTGTCAGATTATAGACAATGTTACAGGGTTTTCGTTAAGCAATCATGAAAGAGATTGATGCTTCGTCAATTCCGTGTAAACATGCTTGATCTCCGGTAAAATCAATCGTTCCATCGCCAGCTTCACAGCGCCACGAGAACCTGGCAATACGAAAATAGCTTTATCACTAGCTACACCTGCTGCTGCTCGGCTAAGAAGAGCTTTGCTACCAACATCTTCGGTGAAACTAACGTAACGAAAGAGTTCTCCAAATCCTGATATCTCTTTCTCAAAAAGTGGCTGAATAGCCTCTAACGTGACATCGCGTTTAGCTATTCCGGTTCCACCAGTGGTAATAATTGTATCAATGTCATCCTGCCCCAACCAGTCAGAAATTTTTAGTCGAATGCTTGCAATATCGTCTGGGACTATCGCGTAATCATTAATTTCGAGCGCATGATCTTTAGCCATCTTTTGTACAAGCTGACCACCCGTATCAGTTTCTTTCGTTCTAGTGTCACTGACAGTTAAAACGGCAACACGTACTTGGTGATCTGTCTGAAACGTTTCCGACATACAACCGCTCCTCTCTTTTAGCCAAATACTTGATGATATAACTTCCGACCTTCTGCTATATTGTGGACGCCATGAATGAGTAATCGACCATTGCCGAACAACACCATGCGATGATCAAATACGTTCAACTCAACAAAATAAGGCGTTCTTTTTACCCTTGCCGCTAATCGTTGGCCAGCTTTTTCAGCATCGTCTAATGTAATCGGACGGTTCGCATCAGGTAAAATTTGCACAGCATCACGACCACATAAAACGGCGTAAGAACTAGCGGCTGTCTCGTTGAGTGACGGGAATACCGCATCTTCTCCACAAGTTTTGCAGTTGGGGTCTTTAATACGCGAAATGCCAATATCTAATTGGCTATTGTCCCACAAATTGAAGTGGTGAATTTTTTTACGCATAGCACCACGGTTGCCACTCAACCACTTTAAGGCTTCTGTGCATTGCAAGGCAGCTGTTACTTGAACAGCTGGCGAGATAATACCGACTGTATCACATGTTTCATTGATGGCTGGAAGAACGGGTATTAAACAACGGAAACATGAGCTTTCTTTCGGCACAAAAGGAAACACAACTCCTGAACTGCCGACGCATGCACCGTATATCCAAGGCACATCGTATTTTACAGAAGCATCATTGATCAACAACCGCGTTTCAAAATTATCCGTCGCATCCAAAATCAAATCACTAACGGCTGCTAACTTTTCCATACCTGTCGCATCGAGATGTTCTAAATACGTGAATAACTGCAAATCGCTGCGGATGGCTTTTAGTCTCTGCTCAGCTGCCGCCACTTTTGGCATCATTTGACGTGCATCTTCTTCTGTGAATAATTGCTGTCGCTGCAAGTTTGAGGCTTCTACATAATCACGATCTACTAAGTGAATCGTTCCAACACCTGCTCTCGTCAATGTTTCTGCAATCGCTGACCCTAAAGCTCCGCAACCCACAATGGTAACGGTCGCACGTGATAAGTGTTGTTGGCCCGACTCCCCAAGCGGTTTGAATAAGACTTGCCTTGAATAACGTTCATCCACTGTGATTCCCACCTTCTGGCCGTTTAATCGTTCTAACGGTTTTTATCATTCTAAACTTGTTCCTATTTTCAGCGTACAGTTTCTTCGGTCATCTGTCCTTTTTCAATTCTCATCATGCGATCTGCTAGTTTTTCAGCATCCGCAATTCGGTGAGTCACAAAAATAATGGGAATTTGCCACTGTTCGTGAATTCGCAGCAATTCACTTTGACAGCGATCGCGATTGGCATCATCCAGTGCTGAAAAAGGCTCATCTAATAATAAAATATCGGGCTGAGCGGCTAATGAACGAGTCAAGGCAACACGTTGCTTTTCACCGCCTGAAATTTGGTGTGGATATTTGCCTAACAAACCCTTTATGCCAAGAATTTTCGTTAATTCAGTTATATGCGCAATATCACTCTTTTTTGGCACCGCGTAAAGAATGTTTTGTTCTACAGTCAAATGCGGAAATAACGCGTAATCTTGAAACAAATAACCTACTTTTCGACTTTGTATCTTTAAAGGTTTATGCTCTTCTTTATAAAATGTTCGACCATTCAATGAAATTTCACCAGCATCTGGATGGACGATACCGGCGATGCAGTTTAATAATGTCGTCTTGCCAGAACCAGAAGAACCCACCAATGCTAAGATTTCTTTATCCAATTCGAATTGCATCGTTAACCGAAAATGATCTAATTGTTTTTGAAAATCCACTTGAAGCATGTGCTCATTCCCTTCCAATCCTCATGACCGTCTTTTTACGCCAATAATTAACCCATGTAATGGCAGCTACTCCAAGCGAAGAAACGATCAATACCCAAAACAAAGCTTTTTCCATATCCCCTGCTTCATAAGCAAAGTAAATAGCCAGTGGAATCGTTTCCGTCACCCCTGGAATATAGCCAGCAATCATTAAGGTAGCACCAAACTCACCGATGCCACGTGCAAAAGCCAAGATTAATCCTGCCAAGATCCCCGACCAAGCGAGTGGAAATGTTATTGTCCTAAAAATTCGCCATTCGGATACACCCATAGTTCGTGCTACATTTTCCCAGCGTGGGTCTATTTTTTCAAAAGCAGCCATTACACTTTGATACATAAGCGGCAACGATACAACAAACGACGCAATCGCCGCACCCATCCATGTAAACACTACGCGAAAGCCAAACCACTGTTCAAGGACTATACCGAGTGGTCCATTTACGCCAAATAACACAATCAACCCGAAACCAATTACGGTCGGTGGCAATACTAAAGGCAATAGGATCAAAGCTTCAAGAAAACTTTTGCCAAAAAACTCCCGTCTCTTCATTAAGCGAGCTAGCGCAAGGCTTACGATAAACACAAAAAAAGTTGAAATAACAGCGACTTTGAGCGATAGCCATAGCGGTGACAAATCATAAGCCATCATGGCGTTTCCTCAGCTACTGGCATAAATCCATATTCTTCAAAGATCGCTTGTCCTTTAGAACTAGTGACAAACTCTAAAAAAGCAGCTGCTTCAATCTTTTTTTCTGAATCCGCAACCACTGCTCCCGGATAGATAATAGAATCCTTCTGCCCTGGAACTTCTAGTGTTCCGACAATTTCCCGGGAAATAACAGCATCTGAAGAGTAAATAATACCGAGGTCTACATTCCCGCTTTCCACGTATGTCACGACTTGACGAGCATCTTTTGCATAAATAAAACGGCCATCAAGCGTTTGCCATAAATTTTCGTTTTCTAATGCTTTCTTTGAATAGGCACCGAGTGGAACACTATCCGGCTCGCCAATCGCAATCTCTTTTTCTGTATTAGAAACGAGGTCTTTAAACTCAGCAGTTACTGGAAACTCTTGTAATGAAGCTAAAACAAGTTGATTTTCAGCAAACGTCTTTATACTATCTGTGTTTATTAATTGTTGAGATTCGAGTAATTCCATATCTTTTTCACTCGCTGATAAAAACAAATCTGCCGGCGCACCTTGTTCGATTTGGCTTCTCAATTTACTAGAAGAGCCATAATTGAACGTTAGCTTAATATCCGGTTCTACTTCTTGAAACTGTTGCTCCATTTCTTTCATCACTTCAGTCAAACTAGACGCTGCTGAAACTAACAATTCTTCTTTTTTCGCAGAAGTATTGCTACAACCGCTCATTAATAAAACCAAACTGATCATACCCATCATTTTTTTCATTTAAAAGACTCCTCATACTTAAAAGTAGAGCTCAGCTATTTTAGTGAAGCTTCTGTGTACTTACAGTATAACGTCCGTAGAAGAGAAGCTGAATCATTTTCCGAACAATCTTTAGAAAGGACACAACCCCCGCTCTTTTTGGAGATATTTAGGTTAGAATAGAGGGTGAGAATAGTATATATATTGGAGGAGTTGCAATGAAGTTTGGCATTATCGGTACAAATTGGATAACTGATCGGTTTATTAAAGCGGCAAACGAACATACAGAATTCTCTATTGGCGCCGTGTACTCCCGGAAATTAGAAACTGGTAGAGCCTTTGCAGAAAAGTATAGCGTCAAAAACATTTATACAGATATGAGCGAAATGTTTAGCAGTGGCGAAATTGAAGCTGTTTACATTGCTTCACCTAACTCTCTGCATGCCGAGCAAAGCATACTGGCGATGAAGCATGGCATTCATGTTCTTTGCGAAAAGCCTGCGGTGACGTCAATTGAAGAAATGGACCAAATTATTGAGGCTTCAAAAACGTACAAAACGACTTACATGGAAGCGATGAAATCGACATTAGTTCCTTCTTTTTTAAACTTGAAGAAAAATATCGATAAAATTGCACCAATTCGTCGCTTTGTGTTTCATTACAATCAATATTCTTCGCGTTATGACAAGTACAAAGATGGCATTGTAGAAAATGCCTTTAAACCTGAACTTGGCAATGGATCTAAAATGGATTTAGGCGTTTATTGCATCGCGCCAATTATTCATTTAGTGGGTGCGCCGGAATCTGCGATTAAAAATCAATTTTTATTGTCAACAGGTGCTGATGGGCAAGGCAGCATGATTTTAAGTTACCCAACTATGGAAGCGATTATTATGTATTCGAAGATAAGCGATTCTTTTATGCCGAGCGAAATTCAAGGGGAGAATGGCAGAATCGAAATTGACCGCATCAGCGATCCCAAAAACATCACGATTACCTATAGAGACGGTCAAACTGAAGATTTATCGGTAGCGCATGACTTTGACTCGATGTATTACGAGTTAGCCGAATTTATCAGCTGCGTGAAAAACAAACAGTTAGAATCAGCGATCAATACACATGCTATTTCTCGTGAAGTGACGAAGTTGTTGACGTAGAGTGTAGTTTCCAAAGAAGAAAGCGCTACAGGCGAGCCCATTGTTTTGCTCTATATCTACTAAAGTGTAAAGTTAGTTTTTAAAAACCGTGGATTTTAGTAAATAATAAAGGATGTGCCCATTATGATAAATGGAATTATTTTCGACTTTGACGGATTGATTTTTGATACAGAAACGCATCAGTATCAACTTCTTCAAGAAATGTTTGCTGAGTATAATAGCGAATTGCCACTAGGCATGTGGCAAAATGAAGTGGGTACAGATGGTTCGTTTTCACCGTTTCATTATATGGAGCAGCAAATTGGCAAGCCCGTGGAACACGAGTTGCTCAATAAACAATACAAAGAACGCTTTCTTTCCGTGTTGTCTAAAGAAAAACCACGCGAAGGTGTCGTAGAGTATTTGGAAACGGCAAAAGAAATGGATTTGAAAATTGGGTTAGCATCGAGTTCTAGTTATCATTGGGTTTCAAGTCATTTAAAGCGCCTAGATTTGTATGATTACTTTCAGTGCATCCGAACGTCGGACCATGTTGAAAAAGTAAAGCCCGACCCTGCTTTGTATTTACAAGCGGCCGAGCATTTGGATTTAGCACCTAAAACATGCCTTGTTTTTGAAGATTCGGCTCATGGTGCCACAGCGGCAAAACGGGCGGGTATGAGTTGTGTGGTGGTGCCAAACCAAATCACAAGCACAATGGAATTTGGACACGCCGACCACCGATTGGATTCGATGGCTGATATGCCGTTAAAAGATCTTCTAAGTGTGGTATCGACTATAAAAGTAAATCAGTACTAATCGAAAAGAAGGTTCGAGCACAGTGCTCGAACCTTCTTTTTATTTTCATTAGCGGCTGCCAGTGTTCATCACACAATCCTTTTGTGCACCGTGCATGAAAGCCACTTGTGGTAAGTTTTTCGCTCTCCTTCATGGCTTATTGCGTTGCTAAAAATCCTACGGGCATAATAAATAGTACAAGGGAAACTGATTTCAATATATTTCCACTTGTTCATTTTATCCATAAAAAAAGACTTTCCTTATGATCGGAAAGTCGAATGATAAAAGCTTATTGCATATTTATGCTATTTTTTTGGCTCGTTCTGCTATTGTGCCTTCTTTACCGGATACAATACCGGCAAGTAAGATAATAATCGATATAAACATTAAGAATAACAGTGGCAATGTCCAACCACCACCGATATCGTACAAAACGCCCGCAAAAACAGGACCAACCGCCGCTAACATATAACCAAATGATTGAGCCATTCCTGACAACTCTACTGCTTCTTTTCCATCTTTGGTTCTCAATGTAAAGAACACCATAGAAAGACTAAATCCACTTCCCCCAGCAATTCCAAGCAAAACTGCCCATAACGGCACAAGCATCGCATTGCCAAAAAGTAATCCGGAAAAACCAGTCATGAACAGTAAGGCGGTTCCAATAGCGAACCCAACTTGGTTTTTTAGTTTTTCAGCAATGACCGGTACGACAAACGTAGTCGGAATAATTGCCGCCTGCATTAAAAAGACCATCCAACCAGCAGAACTTGCATCATACCCGATTGTGCTCAATATATCTGGCATCCAAGCGATTAGCGTATAAAAAACTAACGACTGTCCGCCCATGAAAAGAGTGACACTCCAAGCAAGTGGTGAGCGCCACAACTTGGTTTTTTGTTTTGGTTGTACAGATGCTCTTGGTACCACCTCTTGTTGCTTGCGTAACTGAGGGAGCCAAATGATTAAGGCAACAACGGCAAGCAATCCCCAAATCCCAAGCGCTCCTTGCCACCCCATATTGCCGATACCAGAAATGGGGACACTTAAACCAGAACCTAACGCACCAAATATATTCATAAAGACTGCGTATATCCCCGTCATGACTCCGATTCGATATGGGAAATTCATTTTAATAATTCCCGGAATCAAAACATTCCCAATAGAAATCGCCAATCCAATTAGAAGTGTTCCTGTAAATAAGAAACCAATTCCCGTTATAGACCTTATGGCAATCCCGATAATAAGAAATACCATGGAAAGGGCGATGGTCCATTGCATGCCGATACGGTTAGCGATTTTCGGTGCAAATGGAGAAAGCACAGCAAAAGCAATCAAAGGCAATGTTGTAACCAACCCAGCGACCGCATTGCTTATGGCAAGATCTTCACGGATAAACGACATGAGTGTGCCTACTGACGTGATCGGTACGCGCAAATTTGCTCCAATCAACACAATACCAATCAGCAATAACCAGCTAGCTTTTTCAGTATTGTTTATTTCTTTTTGTCTCTTCATACAGATCCTCCAACAGCTTACTTATCTATTCTTTCAAGCTATTTATATCGTTTTTGACGTGCGATTTTATACTTTTTATCTTTTCAAGAAATTGTAGAATGATTTAGCACCTTGGATATTGTAGCGTTAAAAAACAAAATTGTATATCGGTATAATATATTCTAATAAATCAAACTAGCATGACATGTCGGTAGATTACATTTTATATGCGGCACTATAATTTTCAAAAACCATAAAAAAATCCCTCCTTTTAATAAGGAGGGATGGCTTCTAATTTACTTTTTTAACGACTGTATGTGCATAAAAGTCATGTGGATATTTTTCACCTTTGTAACGATCATAGCGTGCTCGATCTTTTGCGTATATGATGGCACCAATCGTATCTCGGTACACGATGCGTTTGAAAATTTGTTCAGAACTTAGCTTTCCACCGACTTCGTCTTTTAACGCAATGCCTGTCATTTTCTGTCCAGCTGTTTGCCCCCTCATTCGTAGCTGCCCAAACTCGAGTCCAAGGAAAAAGAGATGCGGAAAAACCATCCCATAAAAAAATGGGCTTTTTATGTTCTTTTTCACTAACGGTTCTACCATAAATGACAAAGTTGTAGCAATCACCGAATCAATTAACAATGCTTTGGCGCGTTTTTTCGTCAATTCATACATAGCCTTCATCCTTTCATTAACAACAGCAAACTAAAAACTAGTCCAACAAAAATCGTCTCAGTCCAGTCATACCAGTATCGTGCTTTGTCTCTGTGGAGCAACCACTCTTCAAGTCCAGTTACAAATGTTTGTAAAACGAAGAAACCTGCCAAAGGACTGATTAGAATAGCTACAGAAAGTTCTGTAGCATCTAGTTCTGCAATCAAATACATACACGCGTAAATAAAACCTACGAAAATAATTCCTTGCACAATCAATACAAACCGATTTTTGTCTTCGTGGAAAATACTTCTCGAATCTCTTTTTATGCCACGCTTTTTCTTTAAATATCCGTTTGTAAAAAGAAAATAAGAAATGACAAGAACAAACAATCCAATATATATCATAACTTCCATATGCAAGCACTCCTTTGACTGTTAAAATTCTACAAAAGAAGCGCGTTTACCTTTTATTTATTTTCTTACTTGACTGGGGGCATCTACATTGAATACAGATATAGATTCACTTGTTATTTTTCTCATTGCTTTTGGCATACCGATTGGCATGATGGCACGGGCCTACTTTAAGATGAATGAGACGGACCAACAGTCGGTAAAATCCGATTTTACTTCACGCAGTTTCCTATTGAGCATAGGATCTGTTGCTTTAGGGAATTTTCTTATTGAATTTAGTGACACCTTTTCTACCCCTCCCCTACGATTAGTCGGTTTTGTTTTGGTGGTTATAGGTGTCATTGGCTCGGTTATCGTTACTTGGAAATCCAGTAAAGTCAGAAGTTTACTCATTGTCGTCGCATTTTCAGTTTTAACTTACTTCCAGCTAAGCTAACCCACCCACTCGTTTGTGTAAGTCTATTTTAGGGAATGAGAAACTTAATAACTCGGCTTCAAAAGGAGTGATAGCGGTGATTTTCTTAACGATTTGGCTTCTACTCATGGGCTATGCTGTTTTTTTAGCCCCTGGAGGCGAAACAGATCCGATTTTGACAAGCATATTCAGTGGCGACCTCGGTGCGATCGATCCACTCGTGCTTGCTGTTTTTAATTCACTGGGTTTGTTTCCAATGATGTTTGTAACGATCTTATTGTTAAACGACCGACTAAAATGGCCAGCATGGCCGTTTGCCCTACTTTCTTTTGGCATTGGTGCTTTTGCGCTTCTTCCCTATTTTGCGTTCGGCATTCTACAGGCCGACAGAGGACTACGAACACCAGAGTGGCTCTTTCGCTTTCTCAGTTCGAAATTTTGGCTCCTCGTATTAATGCTATTTTGGGTCATCAATACACTGACCTTGTTTCAAGGATTTTCGCTAGCTGCTTATCAAGAAGCTTTCTTCGCTTCAGGTCTTGTTTCCGTCATGACCGTCGATTGGTTTGTGCTTTGGGGCTTATCGGTTTATACCGTATATCATTTTTATCCACAAGCTAAACATAAGTCTCTTGCTTGGATTCCAATTTCAGGACCTATTCTCGTACTCTATCTAAATAAAAAAGCCGTTACGCTAAAATCAGCGTAACGGCTTTTTTTTTTGATTACTGAGCTGTTAATCCACCATCGATGATGAATTCTGAACCTGTAGAATAGCTTGCATCATCAGAAGCTAAGAACAAGACCATGTTCGAAACTTCTTCAGATTCTGCAAGACGTTTCATTGGGATTGATTTAGAGAATGCTTCAACAGCTGCTTTTGTATCTTCTTGAACAACCATTGGAGTTGCAATAACGCCTGGGTGTACAGAGTTTACACGGATGCCATAGTTTGCACATTCAAGTGCTGCTGCTTTTGTCATGCCACGAACTGCGAATTTCGTATCCGTGTAACCGATTGCGCCACCAACGATACCGTTCATCGAAGAAATGTTGACGATTGAACCGCCACCCACTTTTTGCATTGCTGGAATGACTGTTTTCATGCCAAGGAATACAGAAACTTGGTTAATGTCTACGATGCGACGGTATTCTTCTTCCGTCATTTTTAAAATTGATTTAGCCATCGTGATACCCGCATTGTTCACTAATACGTCTACTTGACCAAATGCTTTTTCAGTTTCAGCTACAACTGTTTCCCAGTCTTCAGCGCTTGTTACGTTTTGTTTCACAAATAATGCGTTGTCTCCAAGCTCTTTTGCTAACGCGCTTCCTTTTTCTTCGTTTAAATCTGTGATGACCACTTTCGCGCCTTCATCTACAAATTTTTTCGCGTGCGCCGCACCCATACCTTGTGCTGCTCCTGTTATAATTGCTACTTTACCTTCTAAACGTGCCATGTATTATTCCTCCTGAGGGTTAACGTGAATTTGAAATACTTTTAAACTACAATTGTAAGTTAACAAATAACTCGTCATGTTGTCCACTAAAAAGATTTAGTGTCATACTTAATATATAGTCCTGTTCACTTTCCATACACTTATAGGAGGAAAACAATATGCCTAACACCGAAGATCGTCGGATTCTCCGAACTCAAAAAATGCTAAAAAGTGCGTTACTACAACTATTAAATGAAAAAGAACTGTCGCAATTGACCATTACAGAAGTTGCCAATCAGGCTGGATGTAACCGCGTCACGTTTTATTCACATTACAAAGATTTAAACGAATTGCTTGCAGCGATCGTTGAAGATTACTTGGATGGTCTCGCCGGCTATTTCCGCAAAAGCTTCCAAGGACTAGAGCGCTTTTCTTCGACAGACATTCAACGACAGTTGCCGATATTTGAATACATTTATCAGCACCAGTCGATTTTCAAATTGATTATCACAGGAGAAATACTTCCTGGCTCACAAAACAAATTTTGCGAAGCTCTAGTGCAAGTAGCCGCAACCGAATTGCGCCTAGAGGAAGAAAGTGAATTGGAAATTCCAACACTCAATTACTTTATGACTTATGGAACATTAGGGTTCTTTCTCTATTGGATCAAGCAAGACTTTAAAGATTCTCCAGAAGTAATGGCGGCCAAACTATCCAAGCTTCATGGCAAAATGTATGACGGATCGGTTGTATTAGATAAATAACTTCTTATTTTTAACTAGTAAAAGTATCTGATTTTCACGAAGATGAAGTATAGGAGGATATCTACTTATTCCATATTCTTAAAAAGGCATTCCCTCCTAAGGGAATGCCTCAACATATAGACAAAAGAGGTATTGGGAATAATTTTCTCCAATACCTCTTCTTATTGCCTCCTTTATTTATAGAAAACCTGGATAGTATTTGATCCATCTATTTATTATAGACTCTAGCGTTGGCGCGTCCGCGGGGTAGACGAAGCAAGAAGACAGGTGTGTTCCTGGCTTCTTGCGGGAGTCATCCCCAGAGTGGCCAACGCGGTTTTCTGACTTTGAAACCTGCAAAAGTGAGCTTTGTTTTAAGTTGCTGCAACTATGAGAATGATCATAATTGCGAGTGCCCCAAGTGTAGAGTTAATGAGAGACAGTTGATATTTCCGCGAACCTTTTAAGTACTTCCACTCCAAATAAATTTGCACGCTATTTCCTATGACGAGGATCACTATTAACCAGAAGAAAAATGATTCTAACGAAGCATGTAGATTAAACCATAAAACGATAATTGCCACGATTAGTAACCAATTATTCCACCGCTCAAATTTCTTCACTGGAATCCCCGCTTGCTCTTCTTGGTCAATGCCAAAACGCTTTTTCAAAAACTTGTTTAATAAAGAAAAACCAATAATTACGATTAACCATATGAAAAAGACAAATTCCATTTGCCTCACCTCCTAAAACCTTTTTCTATTGGTTGTTAACAACCCAACGGATTAAAAAGCTTGCTACTAAATAATTTGTACATAGATGACTACATAAATCGCGATCATCCATATTGCTAAAAACGCAAAATCAACGAACGATAACACGTACTTTCGCGATCCTTTTAAGTATTTCCACTCCAGGAAAATTTGTACAGTGTTCCCTACTACGAAAACTGCTGTTGCTGAAATTAAAAGTACACTCAGTGAGTTATAGAAAACAAGTATCAATACAATTATTATTGATACAGATATCCCCGAATTCCAAAACTCAAATTTTTTGACGCGAACGCCTGCTTTTTCTTCTTTATCAATTCCAAGCTTTTTCTTTATAAGGTTTCGTAATACTGCGTAGCCAATAATCGCAAAGAACCAAAATATCAATAATTGTTCCATTTTCCACACCTCCAAAACCTTTATCTATTCTACGAAGCAATTGGGGAAAAGTTACGTTTTCTTGCTAAGATACCTCTCAATCAACATGCAAAATTCAAAAAAACATCTATCTACTAACTGTTTTCTTGAATATGTGGATGAATTCACGTTTAAACGGGGATAACTTTATCGTTTCGTCATTCTTTCAACTTTATCCACATGTGGATAAACATTTCTTTTCCGTTCATTAGAGGAAGTAAACGGATGGGCTGGTGTGAAAACTTTAATATACGGGTATTTTATAGTTAACAAATTACGGGTGTATTGGAGGGTCTAAAACAGCTTGATCAGAAAGAGGTGTTGACGATGGAGCATGATAAAAACAAACGGGCATTAAGCCAGGCAGCTTCTTGGTTTGTGAAATGGGTATTAAACAACAAAGCGGTATCTGTACTGATTATTGTTTTATTGATTTTGCTGAATTTATTGCTGTTACCTAAGGTCAGCTTTGTTTTTCAGCCTTTTGTTGCCTTTTTTGACGTCATGGGATTGCCGCTTATTATGGCGGGTGTTTTTTATTATTTGCTAAACCCACTCATTGACTGGATGGAGACTAAAAATATTCCGCGAACCGCCAGTATCTCCATTGTTTTTATTGTGATTGCTGGATTACTGGCGTGGGGCATTGCGACATTGATCCCAATTATTCGGGAACAACTGATGGGCTTGATCGATAATTGGCAAGACTATATGAATACCTTTATCTCTCAAGTCGATAATTTTTTCCAAAATGATTTGTTGTCACGATTGCAAACGCAATTAATGGGAAGTACAGAACCGCTATCCACATCAATCACCGGGCAAACAGAAAACGTCGTCGGTTCTACCGTCACTGGATTGGGCAGTGTTTTTGGTGTGCTATCCACAACTTTACTCGCTTTAATCACAACACCTTTTATCTTATTCTATTTGCTAAAAGATGGTCATCATCTGCCTTATCATATGATGAAACTTGTTCCGTCAAAAATGCGTGAAAATAGCTATTTGTTGCTACGCGAGATGAACTTACAAATTAGCCAATACATTCGCGGGCAACTTCTCGTCGCCTTTTTCGTAGGATTAATGTTTTGGATTGGCTTTAGCATCATTGGACTGAAATACGCGTTAACACTCGGTATTCTGGCAGGTGCGTTAAACTTAATCCCATTTTTAGGTTCTTTTATTGCCTTTATCCCCATTGTAATTATCGCGATTGTTGTGCATTCGCCCATTATGTTAGCTAAAGTGCTCGTTGTTTTTTTTATCGAACAAACCTTGGAGGGTCGTGTTTTTCAACCACTGATTCTCGGTAGTAATTTACAAATTCACCCGATCACCATTATTGCCGTCTTACTGACCGCAGGCAACCTGTTTGGTATTCCGGGCGTTATTCTCGGCATACCTGCTTATGCCGTCATCAAAGTGGTGCTAGTCCATTTATTTAGCTGGTATCAGCGCTATACCGGATTGTATGATGATCCATCTAATCCAGCACCAAAACCACCTGTCTCTGAAAAGAAAAAGAAAAAACAATTGAGCTTGAAAAAGAAACTACGTTAAAAAAGCCACCGAATCCCATGATTCAGTGGCTCCTTACTAGTCAATTAAAATCCGATTGAATAATCGTGCCTAATAATTTCTTTAACGCCATTTGGTCACTATCTGACAAGTCTTGAAGAACCGTTTGGTTTAATCTTTCAGTCGTCTCTTCAACCTCTTTTTGAATGGCTATTGATTTTGACGTTGGTACAACTAAAATATTGCGTCGATTTTCAGGATCGATCGATCGTTCGATAAAGCCTGCTTTTTGCATTTTATCCAAGATTCCAGATACTGTCGAAGCTTCTAGGCGCATCATTCCGCCAATTTGCTTTGGAGACAATTCACCTTTACTCCATAAACAATTCAGTACACCATACTGGGCTGGTGTTAAATTATGTTCTTCTAAAAGTACGCTAAAGTATTTAAAGACCTTATTTTGACTAACACTTAATAAGTAATTGATACATTCTTTAATATCCATAAAATCTCCTCCATATTGACATCATCTATCTTAACATGTTAGGTTTTGTATTCAAACAGTTTTGTCGCAGAACTATTTTGTGATAAAAGATACTGAAAGGGGCTAATCACGTGAAGTCATTTAACGCCGTTAGAGTAAAAGAACATGAAGACCAAATTATTTATGGTTCAGAAGAGATCAATTTAGACCAACTTTCTGAAGGCGACGTTTTGATCAAAGTTGCTTATTCTTCGATTAATTACAAAGACATGCTTGCAGTTCAGAAAAATACAGGTGTCATCCGCAATTACCCAATGATTCCTGGCATCGATTTGAGCGGTACTGTCGTTTCTTCAACAGACGCTCGCTTTAGCGAAGGACAACAAGTGATCGTCACAGGATTTGCGATGGGCATGAGCCATACTGGTGGATTTTCTGAATATGCACGTGTGCCTGCAGAATGGATTGTCCCGTTACCTAAAAACTTGAGCTTAAAAGACGCAATGGTTTTCGGAACTGCTGGATTCACAGCAGCACTTTCAATCCATGCATTAGAACAAAACGGCATGGACTTAGCGAAAAACCCTGAAATTTTAGTAACCGGCTCAACAGGCGGTGTTGGCAGTATCGCATTGCAGATTTTATCCAAAATGGGCTTCCAAAACATTTCAGCTTTAGTGCGAAAAGAACACCAAGAAGAAGTCGCAAAATCACTTGGCGCCACAAACGTTGTTTTTGCAGAGGACTTAGGTGAATTGCAAAAGCCTTTAAACAAAACACGTTTTGATTATGTATTAGATACGGTTGGCGGTGACATTGCTTCCGTATTGATCCCGCAAATTTCATACGGTGGCAGCATGAGTATGTGCGGAAACGCCGGTGGTCTTCAAATCACAACGACGGTCTTGCCGTTTATCCTACGAGGCACAAACTTACTTGGAATCGACTCTGTCAACGTACCAATCGAAAACCGAGGCGCGATTTGGGACAAAATGGCCGACGATTGGAACATTACACAAACGACTTTAGTAAACGAAATTACGCTCAGTGAACTGACCGAAACGATTGATGCCATTAAAAACGGGCAACATTTGGGAAGAACGATTGTGAAGTTATAAGATTTTCTAGTCTTACCAGAAAGAGATATTCTGTCTAAAAATTTTTAATAAGTCATGGTTTTCCGAAGCTTACCGTTCGCTTTCCGCGGGCTCGCGTTCAAGCCTCCTCAGTCACTTTGTTCCTTGCGGGGTCTCGACCGTCTCGCTAATCCGCAGGAGTCGAACGGACACTTCTCCAAACCATTTGGTGAAGGCTTTCTCCCCTAACATGTAGTTTGCCTTAACCAATCAAATAACTTTTCAAAACCTAAAAAGCGGAAAAGCTCATGTGAGCTTTTCCGCTTTTGTTCACTTTATTTATTATTAGCTGCTTTCCAATCATGTGCACCCCGTACCCAGCCACCAATGACCGCCCCCATCGCCATCATCGGTGAATCAAATTCGGTATCTTCCATTAATAAAAGTTGGTGTTGAAACGGTACCAGTAATTTGTCGAGCACTAAGTTTTCTCGCAGCTTTATATACTTTTTCGGACATTTCGGCGAAGTCGATGCCGCAAACTTAGAACCTCTCTGCACAACGAATTGATTCTTTCGGTAAAACCCGGTCGCATCCGCTCCGCGTTTTGACGTGATGAAAAACAAATCAGGTGCTCTTTCAAGTGGTGCATGCAATTGCAGCATACCTGATTCAAATGGATCGATAATTTGTTCCAGACCCGTTTTGTTATCCACCTCTAGAAATTGATATAGTTCGCCTTCTTGTGGGTGTTGAACTTTCTTTACGTAGTATTCTTTCATTCTCTCTTCCTCCTCTATAGTAAGTTTCGATTCCTTACAATAGAAATAGAGAAACAATTAAGAAATGGCTACACGATCTCAAATCATTCTTCACTCGTAATATAATGGTACAACTTGCTATTTACCGCATTTTGCAAAGCTAAATGCATATGAACGACTGGAATTTCTTTAGCGTTTTTATCTTTCATTAACGCTTGCTCGATATTTTCTTTATCTGGCAAGGCTTGACCTAAATAATAAAAGTCTCCACCTTCATCGTCATCTTTTTTGATGAACAAGTGAAGGTCAATATTGTTTTCAGCAGCGTCGATGATTGTTTTTACTTCTCCAGATGCTAATGTACGATTGCTTCTTGTCGACCACTTGAAAATTTCTGGACTGACAAACCCTTCTGTATAAGCAACACTCGATTCGACCTCGTCAGCTTTATGATATGTTACAAAAATTGGACACGACCCATGCTTTGTTTTATATCCGTAAATGGTAGAACTTTCATCACTCGCCCAATTTAATAACCGACAAGCATCTTTACGCGTGTACTTTTTATAAAGTGTTAATGGACGGTCGCATTCATAGTTTTTACTTAGCTCTTTCCCACTTACAACTAAGTCCGTAAACATCGCTCTGAAGCTAGAATTCTTTTTTAAACTTTCTTGAATGTCTCTATTAAAATGAATATCCATTTCTCCGAAAACCACAAGTGGTTTATCCCCATATTTTTTTTGCGGACCTTGATTGAAAAAGCGCAAATCCAAAACTCGTTGTACAGAAGCTAAAGTTGTAGCGTCAACCGTACAGTTATGCGATGTTACGTATTCGACATACGCTTCCATCGTGGTTTGACCTTTCTCCAATAATAACTCTAGCAATAAAATTTCATGAAGTCGTTTGCCGTTTAAGATCTCTAATGACAGCATTGTCAGCACTTGCTCTTCATAAACCGTTACAAGCGGATCTACTTCTTTTAGCTTTAATAAAAACTGATGATAGGTCGTGTACTTTTGAACAATGACCAACGGATCAATTGAATTATGATAGATAAAATCTTGAAGTTGCGGAATGTGGCCGATTCTATTTTTTAATTCGATATAAGCATCACGAAGAATTTTCATATCACTTAAATTACTTTTTTTAATCGCTGAAAATACTCGGTTTTTCGCGATTTCTTCAAAATTTACAGTAGAAATCCCTTTAATATAACTCGTATCTTTCATGCGACGACGAATATTATCTTTATTTTGCGAGCGCTCTCCTGACAAAGCTACTGGAATCAGGTAATTGTTTTTATAATTCCCGATAAAATCAATGATTGTCACAAATTCTTTAGAGCCATGCTTACGCAACCCACGACCAAGCTGTTGAATAAAAATAATGCTCGACTGCGTTTGTCTTAACATCACAACTTGGTTAACACTCGGTATATCAATTCCTTCGTTGAAAATATCGACCGTTAAAATATAATCCAGTACACCATTTTCCAATCGACCAACTTGTAAAACTCGTTCTTCTTGCGAATCTTGACCGGTTAATGCGACTGTCTTTAAGCCGCGCCGATTCAATTCTTCAGAAAGCTTAATCGCCTCATCTTTTCGACTGCAAAACATTAACCCTCTCACTTTTTCACCCGAGTGACCGTAATAATGAATTTTTTGCATGATGTGGTCGACTCGTTCTGTTGTGACGAGTTTTGAAAAGACAGTCGCTTCGTCAATGACACCTTCTTCATACTCCACATCAGTTACCCCAAAATAATGAAACGGACAAAGCATGTCTTCTTCCAATGCTTCTTGCAAACGAATCTCATACGCTACGTTATAGTCGAATAGCTCATATATATTAAAATCATCCGTTCGCTCTGGTGTTGCCGTCATGCCCATTAAAAACTGAGGCTGAAAATGCTCAATCACTTTTTGGTAGGATTTCGCTCCCGCTTTATGTACTTCATCAATTAAAATATAATCAAAAGCTTTTGGATCTAATTGCTTGAGTGTTTCTTCCTTCGAAATCGTTTGGATCGTAGCAAACAAATAACGCGCATCGGTCTCTCTTAAATTCCCTGAAAGAATACCAAAATCAGATTCCACGCCACCCAATATTCGAATAAAGTCAGATTTTGCTTTTTGAAGAATTTGTTCTCGGTGCACGATAAACAACATGCGCTTTGGCGCAAAGCTCCGCACGTCAAAGGCTGATAAATATGTTTTCCCAGTACCCGTTGCTGAAATCACCAGGCCTTTATCATTTCCTGATTCGCGTACTGCCTGAATTTCTCGAAGAGCTGCTTTTTGCATTTTATTTGGTTCAACAGTAACTGCTAGCTCTAGTGGGTTTTCGATATAAACTTCCGGGAACTCCGCTACATTTTTTAGCTCTTTCCGATACTCCACTGGAACATACGACTGTTCATAAGTTTCAATCCATTGATCTGTTAAAGATTGTGCATTCTCCCAAACTTCTTCGAACTGTCGATAGAAATGCGAAACCAATTCGCCATTTTCATGAGAACTCAATTTGACATTCCACTCATAATTCACTTTTAATGCTTGTGCCGTTAAATTAGAACTTCCGACGATTAAAGTTTGATGTGTTTCATGAGAAAAAATATATCCTTTTGAATGAAATCCTTTCATGCTCGATAAACGGACTTCGATGTTATTGATTTTCAAGAGTTCCTTAAAGACTTTCGGCTGATTAAAGTTTAAAAAAGTTGAAGTTAAAATTCTTCCTTTAATTCCTTTTCGTTCAAGATCCGATAAATGGGTTTTTAACGTCGCTAACCCACTCTCAGTTACAAAAGCAACAGAAAAGAGAAACGATTGGCAACCATCCAACTCCTCAGTAATCGAGTTCAGCACCGTTTCATTTGTTTTTGTATTATTGATGAGCAAAGTCGGTTTAAAACGTTCGCCACTCGGTTTTGCTTGATCGATAAAACCTTTGTATAGTGAGTCCTCTAAATTCTGAAGAAAATTCATCTCTGTCCCTCGCCTCTCTTAGCCAGCGTACTTACTTCTGAGCTTGATAAGTCTTTTTTAACTTCTCGATTGCCGGTATATCAGCGGGTGCCCAGTCTAATTTTTCTAAGTCATGGGCTTCTAGCCATTTAATTGCAATATGTTCAGTTAAAACAGGAGTGCCTTCAACTAAATGACAATAGAAAGTCGTCAAATGAACAATACCAAAATCGTATTCGTACACAGTATGTTCGACTTGTTCACCGATCTCTACGCGACAATGCATTTCTTCTTGAATCTCTCTCTGCAATGCTTGTTGTGGCGTTTCAGTTTCTTCTATTTTCCCACCTGGAAATTCCCAAAGACCCGGCAAACTTTTTTCCATTCCGCGTTGCGCACATAAAATTTTGGCGCCATCTGTGATGACCGCTCCCACTACGTGTATGTTCTTTTTCATTTATTTTCACCTTTCCTCTTTAAATATTATTGTTACTATTTCATTTTCAAGGTTCTCTTATTGATCTATATTCTAACATTAAATTCTTATCATCTATCTCTCAGTTTTGTACACAATGCCGAATCTATAGAAGCATGCTAAAATGTCACTATATTCAACAATTCCTATTACAAGTTGTCCAATCCAGGAAATTCATTTTTTCAGATAGGAGAAGATCAAATGATCAACTTACAAAATTCCACACCCGAAGAAATCCGGCAGCTGATTCGAGAGGGCAATTTAGAAAGTCCCACTTCAGGGATGGCGAATGGCTTTCTACAAGCAAACTTAGTCATTCTTCCGAAAGATATGGCATTTGATTTTCTGCTATTTTGTCAGCGCAATCCCAAATCTTGTCCGTTAATAGATGTGACAGAAGCCGGTTCATATACTCCTGTCCAATCTGCGCCTACAGCAGATATTAGAAGTGACATCCCGCTTTACCATGTTTACCGCGACGGAAAATTGACGGAAACTCTTAGTGATATAACCAAACTTTGGAATAGTGACATGGTGGCGTTTCTCATCGGCTGTAGTTTCACGTTCGAGGAAGCTTTAGTTAAAAATGGCATTCCAATTCGCCACAACGATGAAGGCTTAAATGTCCCAATGTATAAAACATCCATTCCAACCGTAAAAGCTGGAATATTTGAAGGACCCACTGTCGTCAGCATGCGCCCTGTTGCTGAACAAGATGTGGTTCGTGCTGTGCAAGTGACTAGTCGCTTCCCAACCGTGCATGGTGCACCGCTCCATATCGGCAATCCCGAATCGATTGGCATCACCAATTTAAATCAGCCTGACTACGGTGACCGTGTGACGATTAACGACGGCGAAGTGCCTCTTTTTTGGGCTTGCGGGGTCACGCCGCAAGCAATTGCTGCACATGTCAAACCGCCATTTATGATTACACATGCCCCAGGGCACATGTTTATTACGAATATTAAGACAGAAACAGTTGGGGTCCTATAAGTTCGGAAAAAACAAAAAGCACAGCCAAACGGGGGTCCGTTTTGGCTGTGCTTTTCATCTTTCTCGTTAAACTGTTTCAAGAACTTTTTTACACAAACTTTTCATCAAACTCTCCAACATATGAGGCGTTTGGACAAAGGCACTGTCGATATGAAGGCGTTCTGTGTATTGATGGGCATCTTTGCCGAACGGCCCCACATTTAAGACAGGAGCCTGCAGCGCTAGCATGTCAGCAAACGGGATGCTGTAAGTCTCTCCCCATACAGGCGTATTGCGTTCATAAGAACTCCACCCGTTTCCAGGATCTTTGTAATTTACATAACTCAAATCGCACAATCCGTTAAAGTAATGGATTTGGTCAACTTCGACGCCATTTTCTGCAGCAGCTCTTTTTACTGTTTCGACGCAGTCCATGATAAACGGATCTTCCGATGAATTGACTGCTGGGTAATATGGTGGCGCGAACAATAAGATCATCGCAGGTGCTAGTTCGTGACATTGAATCATCAATTTATCAGCAATGCGCAACGATTTTTCACGTTCGTCCCATTCTGGGTGCGCTAAAATTTCTTCTTTAATTTTTGAAACAAACCGAGTTCCGCGCTTTGCTTCTGCGTAGTCGAGTAATTGCTCATAACGCAACACTTGCACTTCCCCAATGCCTTCAATTTTCTCACGCTTGCACAATTCGGTATATGCCGTATTGCACATTGCCGCTGCTTGATTTGCCGTTTGTTCAAACAGCTCCATAATTTCTGCAGCATTGCGTTTCATTAAGAAAATATTGTACAAAGCGGTCGCCCGGTATGGCGTTTGAGTCGAATATTGCGTTTTTAAATCTTTTTGTTGAAGCGATACTGGCAGTGGCGTGCTTTCCCCAAGATCACTTTCACGGAATGCTGAGTTCCATTCCATTGCTTGTGCTAAAAACGATGCCATGTAATTGGCCGTCATGCCTTTTAACGGTTCACCGACATGCGTTTCTTTGCCGTAAAAAAGAGCCGCGGGCATAATTTTCCCGAGTGTTCCGGAGTAGATATAATGCTTTTCGTCCCCTGGCTTTTGTGAAAAGGCCGGTTCGCTATTAAAGAACATTTTATACGTTAAGCCACGCTCTTCACGCAGTTTTACTAATTGTTCTACCGCTGCTCGCATACCGGTCGAATTTACTTCTTCGTCCGGTACAGTCAACAGTACAAGATTAAGCGGCCATTGTTCATGACTCGCTTTTTCAATCAACGCCATATGGAGAGCCAGCCCCATCTTCATATCCATCGTGCCACGGCCGAATAAGTAACTGCCTGATTCGAGATCTGTGCGTGCTTCATCTGGCAGATCGTCTTTTCGCTCAAACAGCTTTTTCGTCAATTCTTCAGGACGAAACGCGAGTTTTTCCAGATCTCCATATTCCTCGGTTTGCACCGTATCAAAATGGCTAATGAGTACAATTGTATCCACCGCTTTCGGATGTTCATAAAGCGCCATCACCAAGTTTCGTCCAGGGTCTGCTTCGTGAAGTGCTAAATATTCCGGATGCGCCTTGAAATATTCGAGCTGTTTCAGCTTACCCTCCACTTTAAAAGGAAATTCCTTTTCTCCTTCTGTCAATGTCCGACTTTCCCAGCTGACTAACTCACACAATAGCGTCCGAAGATCGGCTGGCGTTCCCCATAATAATTTCTCCACTCGATATTCCTCCTTATTCGACAGTTTCCACTTCTACACTCGTTGGAACAATGTTTTTCTTTTCTAGTTTTACTTTATAGAACACCATACAAGCGACAAAGAATCCAACCCCATAAAACAAACCGAGTCTTTGCGTCGGATCAAAAGCTAAAAATACGAGAATGAGCAAACAAAAAGCAATACAGAAAATCGGCACAAACGGATAAAAAGGAACTTTATATTTTAAATCCGCGATATCTCCACCGGCTTTGACAAAGTGGCGACGGAACATCAATTGAGACGTAGCAATCCCCATCCAGGAAATCGTTACGGAAATCCCCGCAATCGACATCAATAAGATAAACACAGTGTCAGCTTCCATAACACTCGTCAATAGCGACAATAACGAGAACATCATCGTAAAAATTAAAGCAGCAAGTGGCACTTTACGTTTTGTTAATGTGCTGAAAATTCGTGGCGCCATGCCATCGTTAGCCATCGCCCATAACAGGCGCGTAGATGCGTAAAGACAAGAGTTCCCTACTGACAAAATCGCTGTCAAAATAACAAAGTTCATAATGCTTCCAGCGTACGGGATTCCCGCCATTTCCATAAGCGTTACAAACGGACTTCCCATTAGGCCAAGTTCAGCAGCCGGGAAGATTGCAGATAAAATGATAATGGATGCAATGTAAAAGACGATAATGCGAACAAGAATATTTCGGATCGCTCTTGGAATATTCTTTTCAGGATTTTCTGTTTCACCAGCCGCAATCCCCACTAGTTCCGACCCTTGATAAGAGAATATGACGTTCATCATTGTAATAAAGATGATAGCAATACCCGCTGGGAACAATCCGGTCGGGGCCAGGTTATCGAGAAACGGCGCCGGACGATCTGCCAACGGAATCAGACCAAAAATCGCAGCAGCTCCAATCGCGATAAATAATAAGAGTGCCACTACTTTAATGCCAGCAAACCAAAATTCAGCTTCTGCAAACCCTCTTGTAGTTAATGCGTTAATCGCAAATAGCAAGACGATAAATATTGCACACCAAATCCAAATAGGTGTTTCCGGGAACCAGTATTTCATCAAGATGCCTGCAGCGGTAAACTCAACACCCGCGGTCGCAGCAGAGCCGACAAAATACATCCAGCCTAATGAAAATCCGGCAGAGGGACTAATGTACTTTGACGCATAGGTTTGAAAAGAACCCGTAACTGGCATATGAACAGCAAGCTCACCAAGACAAACCATGACCATGTACAAGATCAAGCCGCCGATCAAGTAGCCAATCAGCGCGCCTCCTGCACCGGATTGATTAATCGTGTATCCTACATTCAAAAACAAGCCGGTTCCAATAACGCCTCCAAGCGAAAGCATAAACAGATGTCGACTTTTCATCGAGCGATTCAACTGATTAGCAGCTGGCACTTCCGGTGTTTGGTGCATAAAATCTCTCCCTTCCCTTTGCTATAGTTAGTGTCTTCTTAAAATCGCAATGACAAGCAGCTAAGTCCGCCGTCGTGTTTTTGGAATTCCGACATTTCAAGTTCAATCGTTTCAAGGCCGCGTTCCGCTAGCTTTTGTTTGGTTTCCTCATAGCCTTTTGGAATGATCACGTACTCGTTCACTTTGATGCAATTTGCGGAATATTCATCTTCAGCCGGAATTTGGACTTTTTCATACGTTGCAAAATCGGGATGATCCAGAAACTCTCCAGCTGCCGCAACGGTGTTGTCTCCAAGATAAGCAATGCCTGTTTTCAAGTGGAAAAATTCTTGCAGTTCAACAATCGTTGCTGTATAATCTTCAGACTCGACGATTTCTTTAAACTGTTCGGCTCCTTGCTGATTTGTACGTTCAGAGATGCCGACGTAAAAATGTTTGTCTACTTGCAAAACATCTCCACCATCCAACGTGCCTGACGTAATGTAATGGAATTTCGAATAGAATTTTTTTAACACCGCTTCGATTTCTTCTTTTTCGCCGTTGCGACTTTCTGCGCCAGGGTTGGTGATCATCGCAAATTCCGGTGTTAATACCGCTGCGTCTTCAACAAATGTCGAATCTGGGTATTCTTCACTTTCTGCTAAATGCGTAACTTCAACCCCACACGTTTTTAATGCTTCGATATAAGCTGCGTGTTGTTCGAGCAAAAGATCGTAATCTGGCTTGCCGAGGTCTGATGTAGTTAATCCATTTACATAACTTTTTCCTGGAGTTTTAACAATGACATTTTTAAACATGTGAGTATCCCCTTTTTTCTGTAGTTTTGAGCCGTACGGCAGGACTTGTGAGACATGTTGGTCCACCCGTTCCTTTAACGCTAATTTCTTCGCCTTCGTATTCGTAGACAATCGCTCCTGCTTGTTGCAATTGGTGTTTTGTCAATTCATTGCCAGCCACCATAATGCAAACACTCGGTGCAACGGCCAATACATTACAGCCAAGAAGGTCGTATTCTGCTTTTGGTACTTCGATCAATTGAATGCCACGGGCCAGAAGTTTTTTTCGAAATGCAACTGGCATTAATGGCGAATAGACGACTGCGAGGTCTTTATCGACCATGCTGATAAATGACATGAGATGAAGGCATTCTTCTTCTCCGTCTGCATGCGGCAACTGAACTTCGATAAATTCATCCACCATATGTGCCGTCATTTCTTTAATTTGGCGAATTGCTTCTTCGTTAGTTCTGTAACCGTTACCAACAGCTAGCACACGTTCATCGAGCCAAACCATATCTCCACCGTCCGCTGTTGCATCACCTGTTAGTTCACCAAGGATGGGGATTTCTTTGTCTTCCAAAAACTTACGATAAACTTGAGCTTCAGGCTGACGTAATTCTTTCCCAGACTTTAAGATAATCGCTCCTTCAGATGTAAACTTCACAGGATCATGCGCATAAATAGAATCCATACTGACATGTTCCGATAAAGGCAAATAGTCGATAATTGGAACGTGTTTTGATAGTAATGAAATAAATTCAGCATATTCTTTTTTCGCTTTTTCAAAATCAGGTTCAGATAAATAATTGAGTTTTTGCCACTCGTTTTGAATATGTTGCTGGCTGATAAAAGCCTCGTTTGGATGTTTGACAATCACCCGTTCTAACGGATGATACATTGATGAAGTGCTAATAACTTACCCCTCCATTTTTCCGCATAGTGGAAACTATTTCCGCTATATGAAAAGTTATTTTTCATAATATAAATTATTCGTGTTATAATGTCAATATATTTTAAATGTTTAGATAACAACTTTCTATAAAGGATAGGTGACGAACAGATGCAGTCAATCGACCGGGCAATGGGTGTAGTAAAATTATTAGTGTCTCGATCTACTGAAGGAGGCTTGTCGATTTCAGAACTAGCAAGTGAATGCGAGCTTCCCGTTAGTTCCATGCACCGGTTATTGAAATCTATGGCCGTCCACGGCATGATTCAACAAAACGCCAAAACAAAACATTATGATTTAGGGGATATTTGGTTAGAGTATGGTTTGCATATGTACGATACGATGGACTATATCAGCACCATCAGACCTGAGTTAGTAACTCTCATGGATAAAACAGGAGAAAGCGTCTACTTAAGCCAACCCATGGGCAGCGAATCATTAATCACCGAGCGCATCGACAACGAAAATCACGCGATTCGGGTTTACGACAAGCTGGGATCCCGTATTCCGTTGCATATCGGAGCCGCCAATAAAACCATGCTTGCCAATATGCCCAATGCCGAAGTAAAAAAGATTCTCCATACGTATATCGATAAAGAACAACATTCCACTTTTTACGAACTGTTAGAACAAATAAAAAAACAAGGCTATGCGATCAGCCATAGTGAACGAACAGAAGGCACTTCATCTGTCGGTGCTCCGATTTTAAACGGTTTTGGAAAAGTTCAAGGAGCGCTTAGTATTGGTGTCGTGAGTCATAACTTAACAGAAGAACGATTGGCATTTCTTGCCGAACAAATAAAAGAAACGAGCAAACGCATTTCTGCTAAATTGGGATACAATAATTAATCAAAAAGCACAGCCAAAACGGAAAACCGTTTTGGCTGTGCTTTTTTTGCTAAATCCCTTCAACTCACAACAAAACTTCACAAACTAAAATAAGTTTGTATTACCTCTCATAGAAAGACATCAAGTGGTTTTACAGCTTTAATAAAAAAGCATAAAAAGGACTTTAGACTTAATAATTATATGCATAATTGTGTATTTAGTTGTTTCTTTATTACAATATATTCTTTATAATTGGGATTACTATCATTGAAAAAATATATTTTATTATCTTTTTATAGATAAGCTGAGGTGAAAAAATGAAGCTTTCAAAGCTTAAAAAATGGTTTGCTTTTTATATTTTTATACATATTTCTTTCTATTACTATTTTGTTTTATCTGCCGGTTCAAATGATCGCGGTTATTTAATGGCTGCTAACTTTTTTTCGTGGCTAGCTCCTACCATTGCCTGTGTTGTTCTTTTTTACATTTACCGAAAAACAAAAGTGCAAAGTCGTCTTTTCTGGTTATTTTTTGCACTTGGGTGTTTTAACTATTCGATTGCAGAAAGTATTTGGTTTTATACGGATAGTATTTTACAAGAAGAAGTTCCTTACCCTGGCTGGGCAGACTTTTTTTATTTTCTTCAAATTTTCTTCTATTCGGTGGCTTTTGTTTATTATTTGAAACAAAAGAAAGAAATTTCCTATGAGGTGAAATTCTTTTTCGATATCATGATCATCATCATTGTATCCACTGCCCTTAGTTGGCATTTTCTTATCCAAAACTTACTTCCCGGACAAGGCGCTTCACTCCCATTACTGATTGTTTCAATCGGCTATCCTTTTGGTGATTTGTTGCTACTTTTTGGTGCGATTTGTCTCTATATTAGCCGACCATCTTCTCTTTCAAATCGATTATTAGCTCTTATGATTACGGGTTTAGTTATTCAAGTTTTCGCGGATAGTGCTTTTCTCTATTCTACAATCTTTGATACTTACGTTTCTGGTAGTTTGTATGACCCACTATGGTCGCTTAGCGTATTATTGGTTGCTTTTGCTAGCTTACACGCACTTGATCCACAAAAAGACCTTGGTTCAACGGACACGTACTCGCCAAGTGATAACCAAATTTCGTTGCGTTTACTGCTACCGTATTTTAGTTTGATGATCTTATTTGTGGTGATCAATGCGGAACAGCAAAAAGGAATTACGGGTTTGATATTATGCGCTAGTCTTGCGACTGCTTTACTCATTGGCCGACAGATATTCACATTACGCGATAATCGACGGTTGGTGCTCAACTACGATCAGTTAACCTCGAGCCTTGAGCATAAAATTGAGCAACGAACGACGGAAGTTACACTGAAAAATAACCAATTGAAAAAAGCCGTGCAACAAATGAAACATATTGCTTATCACGATGTGTTAACCAATTTACCTAATAGAAGGCTGTTTTTGGATTATCTAGAAGACTCGATACTCGAAGCGCAAGAGCTACAAGAAAAAGTTGCTGTGGTGTTTATTGATTTAGATCGCTTTAAGAACATTAATGATACTTTTGGTCATGAATTTGGCGATTTATTGCTGCAAGGCTTTTCTGAAAGGATCAAACAAAACTTACGCTCGGACGATATCGTTTCTCGGCAAGGTGGAGACGAGTTTACGCTGATTCTCAACAATATTTACGATGAATGCGATATCTCGCCACTCATTCAGCGCCTGCAAACTGCTTTGATAAAGCCTTTAATCGTTAACGAACACGAATTGCATATTTCAATGAGCATTGGCATCGCTCTTTATCCCAATGATGGCCAAACGGCAAGCGAATTATTAAAGCATGCAGACAATGCCATGTATAGCGCAAAAGCTAAAGGTAAAAATAATTTCCAGTTTTTTTCAGAAGATATGGCTTTAGTCGCTTCTCGAAAAATAGCGCTCGAAAATAATATGCGCCGCGCTATAACGCATAAAGAGTTTATCCTGTATTATCAGCCACAAGTTAACGTAGAAACGGGTGACATTATTGGCATGGAAGCTTTAATACGCTGGAAAAATACCGACGGTGAAATTATATCGCCAGCAGAATTTATCCCGCTAGCAGAAGAAACGCGCTTGATCTTGACTATGGGCGAATGGGTTCTTTACACGGCATGCGAACAGGCAAAAAAATGGCATGATGCGGGCCATTGTCACTTAAAGCTTGCTGTCAATTTATCGCCCCTTCAGTTTTTACATGAAGATTTAATGGATATGGTGAAACAAACGCTCCATAAAACAGGTTTTCCTGCATCTTCACTTGAATTAGAAATAACCGAAGGCGTCGCTGTCGACGATGCCGAAATAGCAATTGTTCGAATGCAAGAGTTGAGGGAAATTGGCGTGAAAATTGCTATTGATGATTTTGGCACAGGTTATTCTTCACTCAGCTATTTAAAACGATTCCCGATCAACAACTTGAAAATTGCTCAGCCTTTTGTTCAAGATATGGCGACAAATCCTTCTGACAAAGCACTTGTCGAAGCCATGGTCTTTATCGCTCACAACTTGAACATGTCGGTTATTGCAGAAGGTGTCGAAACCGATGAGCAGTTAACTTTATTAAAACAACTAGGCTGTGACGAAATTCAAGGTTACCTCTACAGCAAGCCACTGCCTCCCGACCATTTTGAAGACTTACTTCTTGATGAGCTTGTTTTAGAAAAGATTTCTAGACATATGTGAACGGACTTTTCCAAACACATTAAACAGCCCCTTATCGTAAACTAAACGTTGCGACAAGGGGCTATTTTTAAATTTAAACTCTTAGATCTTTCCTCCACTAATAAATAAATATAAATATTTAACCATCAAATGGAATAAAAAGGTATTTTGCTATTTATTTATTATTATATTTTCTTTATAATTAATGAATGTATCCATAAAGTTACTATTTCAGCAGATTTTTCTGCTCAATGAATGAGGTGAAACACATGAAGCCTTCAACTATTAAAAAGTGGTTCGCCGCATATATTTTCTTACATATCTCTAGCTATTATTTCTTTATTTTAGTTAATGCCAACACAGATACTTATGACGTAATCATTCAAACGCTTTCATGGCTAGCTCCGATCATAGCCTGTGCAACTCTTTTTTACGTTTCTCGAAAGTCAGTTGGTAACAATCGAATATTTTGGCTGCTGCTGTCACTTGGATGTTTAAGTTATATTGCTGCAGAAAGCATTTCGTTCGTTAGCCACACCGCTTTTGATCTTGTGCTTCCTTATCCCGGATGGCCCGACTTGTTTTACTTTCTTCAAATCGCTTTCTTCCTAGCTGCTTTTGTTTATCAACTTACACAGAACAAACAGGCATCTTATCAGATTAAATTCATTTTCGACATGATGATTATTATTGCTGTATCTACTGCGCTTAGTTGGCATTTCCTTATCCGACATTTGCTGCCTACAGAATCAGATTCACTCTTGTTACTCGTTGTATCACTTGGTTACCCCATTGGAGACTTGCTTCTACTATTTGGTGCGGTTAGCTTTTACATCGGCAGTTCCCAGCCCCTTCCATCTCGCGTACTTTTTCTAATAGTTGTCGGTTTAATATTTCAAGTTTTTGCGGATACTGCTCATCTCTATTCGACATTCGCAAACACCTATGTTTCAGGGAATTTATATGACCCATTGTGGGCACTGAGCCTTCTACTCGTTGCGCTTGCTGGCTTATGTTCGCTCGACCCTACAGAAAAAATAATGCCAAAACGGGTTTTAGCAGCAGGTGACGAACAATTATCTTTCCGGATGTTATTGCCTTATTTCAGCTTGCTTATATTGTTTATCGCTATGGTGGCTGAGCAAACAGAATCGATGAACGGTTTGATCGCGGGTGCCGGCGTTGCAGCCCTGTTAATTATATCTAGACAAATTTTCACCATGCAGGATAATCGGCGGTTGATCTTTAAATACGACCAACTCACTTCTGCTCTCGAACACAAAGTCGAGCAACGAACGATAGAAGTGACTTCTAAAAACGAGCAACTAAAAGATTCCGTTCAACAAATGAAGCACTTGGCTTATTACGATCTATTGAGTGGTCTCCCAAACAGAAGACTGTTTCTTGAAAAATTAGAGGCCGCTATCGTTTCAGCCAAGCAGAACTCACATAAACTTGCGGTCGTTTTTATCGACCTAGATCGATTTAAAAACATTAATGACACGTTTGGTCATGATTTTGGTGATTTGTTGCTTCAAGAGTTTTCTCAAAGAATTAGAGAAAACTTACGTTCGATCGACACGCTTTCTCGACAAGGTGGAGATGAGTTCACGCTAATTCTCGATTACGTTAAGAACGAAAAAGATATCGAATCCATCATTCGAAAACTTCAAAGAACGCTTGAAAAACCTTTAACCATAAATGAACAAGAACTCTTTATCTCAATGAGTATTGGTATTTCAATTTATCCAAAAGATGGAGAAACAGCGAACGAGTTGATGAAACACGCTGATAATGCCATGTATAGCGCTAAAGAAAAGGGCAGAAACAATTATCAATTTTTCTCCAATGATATGGCCTTTATCGCTGCACGAAAAACGGCATTGGAAAACGATTTAAACCGTGCCATTATCAATAAAGAATTCACCTTGCATTATCAGCCTCAAATACAAGCTGCAACAGGAAAAATTACGGGAATGGAAGCGCTAATTCGCTGGCAAAAATCAGACGGTAGCATCATTTCACCCGCTGAATTTATCCCATTAGCAGAAGAAACACGATTGATCTTGCCAATAGGCGAATGGGTTCTTCAAACAGCTTGTCTACAAGCAAAAGAATGGCACGATTCCGGATATTCCCACTTAAAAATTGCGGTAAACTTATCTTCTTTACAGTTTCTTCACGATGACTTGATGAAGGTTGTCCAAAAAGCTTTAAAGACGAGCAGACTTCCGGCGTCCTCTTTAGAGCTAGAGATTACTGAAAGTGTGGCACTCGATGATGCAGAAAAAGCGATAGCACGCATGCAAACCTTAAGAGCAATGGGTGTTCAAATTGCCATTGATGATTTTGGCACTGGCTATTCGTCACTCAACTATTTAAAACGATTCCCACTTACCAATCTAAAAATTGCCCAGCCTTTTGTACAAGACATGGCGACAAACCCGCGTGATAAATCACTTGTTGAAGCGATTGTTTTTATCGCTCATAGTTTTGATATGTCAGTTATCGCAGAAGGTGTGGAAACAGAAGAACAGTTTGCTTTATTAAAAGAGTTGAATTGTGACGAAATTCAAGGATTTCTCTTTAGCAGACCCTTACCTGCTCATCACTTTACAAAGTTGCTAAAAACCGGATTACCTTCAGTGAATATGGTTTAAACATAAAACAAGGCAAGGCGCAGTTGACTGCGTCTTGCCTTGTTTTTGGTTAGCCTATAGTTAAATTAACGAATCGTTTTTAAAGCTGTTGACCATGGAATTACTTGGTCTAACATTTGATTAACAGAATCTGCTTGAACCGGTGCTGCTTTTAAGACAGAACCGTTTTCAAAGTCAGTGAATAATGATAACGCTGGATGTACACGCACATCTGCTACCGACAGTTCGCCTAAAATGCCACGTAAATGTTCTGCTGCACGAGCACCACCGACTGAACCATAAGAAACGATTCCGGCTGCTTTGTTATTCCATTCTGCACGCAAATAGTCCAACGCGTTTTTCAACGATCCCGTAATGGAATGGTTGTATTCTTGTGTAATAAAGACAAAGCCATCTTGTTTTGCAATCGCTTCTGACCATGCGGCAGCACCTGATGCATCTGTACCTTCTTCTCCAAGCAATGGCAATTTGTAGTCTGCGATGTCAATCACTGTATAGTTCGCGTCTCCGCGTTTGTCTGCTAATTCTTTTACCCAGTTCCCTACTTGTGGGCTTAAGCGCCCTTCACGTGTTGATCCTAAAATTATACCGATATTTAATGTTGTCATTGTTGTTTCCTCCTGTTGTTTGGTTCCAAATAATCTGCTGAATATATTCATGCTTATAAATACTCTTCTTCAAATGTGCGTGTGCTGCGAACTGTATCGATTGGACGCACCAATTTTTCTATTTGATCGCGTTTTGCTTCTAAGAAAGGCGGCAATGATAATTTTTCTCCTACTGTTTCATATGGCTCATCGCCCATAAATCCTGGACCATCTGTTGCCCATTCGAACAAAACTCCTGGTGCGACGCGTGCATACAACGATTCAAAGAAGAAACGATCAACATAACCAGAAGTATGGAATCCTTGATGTTGCATATGGTTGATCCACTCTTCTAAAACGTTTCGATCTGCTACACGGAATGCCGCATGGTGAACGGTACCAAAGCCTTGGCGACCTTGTGGCAATAATTTATTGTGCTCAACAATGACTTGCGCACCATTACCGCCTTCTCCGATTTCAAACAAATAGAACGAGCCCTCTTTAGCGATTTGACGCATTAACATCGCTTTTTCCAATACTTCTTTGAATGCATCAAAGTCTGCAATGCGGATATGAA